>NZ_JAVBXR010000008.1 GCF_030824455.1 Desulfobulbus sp. | reverse complement strand
CGATTATTCAAAGGCTTTTCAGGTTACGGCTTGACAATTCCCTTTAACGGGCATTTCGAACGGAGTGAGAAATCTCGTTATCTTGGCGAGATTTCTCCTCGCTGTGCTCGTCGAGATGACGAAGCGACGTGCTTCACTTTTGAAATGGAATGATTTCTTGCCTGTGCGCGACGATCAGGATTGCGTCTAAAAACATCATTATGGGCGAGCAGTCAATAGACCATCAATTCCCCGAACCCGGTCACATCTTTTCCTTTTTTCCCCTGGCATTCATCCTTCCAACGGAGATCAAAGCCTTGCGTCTCGAGTGTTGCGATCTCATCCTTGAAAAAAACCGCAGCGGCCTTCACCACGCCGCCAAACTCATTTTTTGCCAGATAGACGTAACAGACAGCTCCTGACGGCATGATGGTCATGGATTCAAGTTTGAAGCTGTCCGGACTTTTCATTGCCTGCTTTATGGACTTTGCGCCCTCAACAGCATGCACTATCTGTTTCTCGTCCATTGCCTCAGAGCTCTTGTTTTCATCGGCCACCAATGCTTGTCGGCCCTGAAGGATCCATTGGCCGATTTTGGTCGGGCCAACCATCACCACGAAAGCGGCAACCGCTATCGCCACGGCCCCCAGCGCCCACCAAACAGGTTGCATGCGCCACCGCTCGAATCGTCGATCACCGAGCATCAAAACGGCCATCTTCGACACAAAGAGCGCCGGCAGCGATCAGTTTGTCGTGAAGTGCGCCGCCGTTCTCACGAACCTTCTCGTCCTTGAGTTCAAGCTTGCCTTCTCGGAATGCAAAGAGGACCTCTCCATTAATAAAAACTACAGCGGGCGCTGTGCCTTGCTCATATTTTGCCATGCGTTTTCCCTGAAACGGGCCACAGATGTTCCATTTCGTTATTCTTATTCCAAACCACTTAAGAAATCATAATTCTGGGGTGTTCCTTTTTCATTTTCTCCCAGAATCCACCGCTCCAATCCCTAGCCACCGCCAAGAGCCAATCATCCGGCGTGGCTTCAACAACCGCTGCCGCCATCTTCCTGCCGTTCCCTCTCTTGAAGGAGACGATGGAGAAAAACTGGACGGTCTTAAACGCCGGGTCAACGAGCAGTTCGACCCCAACCAAATCTTTCCTGTCAGCGTCCACGAGTGGATCTTTCTTGCCGTCATCGCTCAAAAGGTTGGAGGCGCACAGCCTGTCGTTATAAATTTTGATAAATCTCAGCATAACGACACTGGCGAGGCTTTCAGCAAGCCCGAGGAACACAGGGTGCATCTTTTTGACGTTGGTCGCCTTGAATATTCTATCGCCGTCAATGACGCCTTTTTTCGATGATTTTTGCATACCTACAACCTATCCACAAATGTAAAAATTATTTTTCCAACCAAAGCGTTACGCGATTGTCCGGGGCCGCTCGATGTCGTTGTGCAGTTCACCTACAATAAGAAGCTATCGTGAAAGATGAAATGGTTGGCAAAAATTAAGCCGGGCAAGGCAACCATGATAATTCACTTCGCACAGGCCGAGTAGGATAATCGACCTGACGCTTACTGGTTTCCCGGACAAAATCGCTGCGGCTCAGGCTGTCTCAGCCTGTTTATGCAGGAGCATCAAGAAAGGCCGGATGATTCGGGTGAAACTTCCGGTAGTGAGAGTGACGTTGGTTTGAGAGCGGCGCACGCCCCTGCGGGCAATCCGGACGAGGCGTGCGCGATGCAGTGCAGTGTCAGATTTTGTTGACCTTTTCAGCGGATGGGCCCTTGGCGCCGCTCACCACCTCAAATGTCACCCGGTCCCCCTCTTTCAGGGATTTGAATCCCTGCCCTTGGATGGCGGAATAGTGGACAAAAACATCTTTGCCGCCATCCTGTTGGATAAATCCGAATCCTTTGGAATCATTAAACCATTTTACTGTTCCCTCTGCCATTGCCGTTCCTCCTTGTGTCGACGACGTAAACAAACCGACCCGATGACGGGCCTTTTTTGAATGCGGGTTGATCCGTCCGGCGCCTTTGCCGTCCCGCTGGCGCGGAGAAACGGCAGAGGATTGTGGAGACAACCCTGGAAAATCGGAAACATCCGCACAAACCTGTTGATCGCGGCGTTGATCGGCGCGACGTCCACTCTGGGTTTGGGCTGCGCCGCACGCCTTGTCGCTTGCGAGGTGAAGCGGGGTGTGCGGAACGGCAAAATGCAGGAAAAAAGCCCTGGCGAGATGGGTGGGTATGGGGCAGTGTGGCGGAACATTAGATCAAATCCAACCCCTCGATATGGCAAAGGGGCAAGGGGCGGTCAAGCGGCGGAGCGCTGCCGCCTGCGGCGTGCGGGCTACAAATCCGGCAATCGTTGCTGCGCAGTGCGAGCAAGGGCGCATCGAGGGGCGGGATTGCACGGGAATTGAGAAGAGCGCGGAACAGGGGGCAAAGAGGCGCCAGAGCGGCGGCAAGGGGAGCAACGCTGGAATAGCTTTTGCCTGTCATTGAGCTGAGGCGCTCTGCAAAGGAGTTGAAACGGCAGACGCAATGCGGATGTTCGATGGAGAGAAATGCGGGAGGTGGCGGGAGTCTATGTGTACCACAGATAATCGAACTATTCTGCCTGGGCCAGGGACAAAAAAGGATGACGTTCAACTACGAATCGAATTTTATCTACTGCAAAATATTCTGAAAGGCCAGAATATTTTGAGTCTTTCGTTGTTGTTGCGCGCCTGTCGCCCCTTTTTTTGTCCCGTGTGATCGGAGAGTTTAGACTGTTTCCTTGAGCAGGGGGTGTCCCATGGCCGCGCGCTGCTCCACGTAGTGTTGGGCGACCTGGCGCGCGATGTTGCGTATCCTGCCGATATAGCGTGTGCGTTCAGCAACGCTGATGGCCTTGCGGGCATCGAGCAGGTTAAAGGTGTGCGAGCATTTGAGGCAGTAGTCGTAGCCCGGCAGGATCAGATTTTTCTCGACCAACTTGAGGGCTTCGCGCTCGTAATTGTCGAAGGCCACGGTCAGGTCGGCGACATTGGCCTCTTCGAAGTTGAAGGCCGAGAATTCTTTTTCCGCCTGATGAAAAATCTCGCCGTAGGTGACGTTCTTGTTCCAGGCGATGTCATACACCGAATCCACCTTCTGCAGATACATTGCGATCCGCTCCAGGCCGTAGGTGATTTCCACCGTGATCGGCTTGAGATCAATGGAGCCGGCCTGCTGAAAATAGGTGAACTGGGTGATTTCCATGCCGTCCAGCCAGACCTCCCAGCCCAGGCCCCAGGCCCCGAGGGTGGGCGACTCCCAGTCGTCCTCGACAAAGCGGATGTCGTGCTCAAGGAGGTTGAGGCCGAATTTTTCCAGGCTCTCCAGGTACATGGCCTGCACGTCCTTGGGCGAAGGCTTGATCACCACCTGATATTGGTAGTAGTGCTGCAGCCGGTTGGGATTTTCGCCGTAGCGGCCGTCGGTGGGGCGGCGCGAGGGTTGAACGTAGGCGGCTTTCCAGGGCTCGGGCCCTAGAGCGCGGAGCAGGGTGGCGGGATGAAAGGTGCCGGCGCCGACTTCCATATCGTAGGATTGCATGACGACGCAGCCCGCAGAGGCCCAGTAGCTGTTCAAGGTGGCAATGATGTCCTGAAAATACATGGCGAAATCTTTACGGTATTGATTGTTAAGGGATCATGGCTACAATTATGCGGCAATCTACCACAGGCCGGGGCCAGGGTAAACGAAATTGTCTCGCGCTCACGCGCAGCGACAAGCAATCCGGGCGGCACGTCCTTTCCCTTTCAGAGCCAGAGTTTATGGAACCGCAATACCTTCGCATTCGCGGCGCGCGCATGCACAACCTGAAAAACATCTCAGTTGATCTGCCGCGCAACAAGCTGATTGTTTTCACCGGCCTGTCGGGGTCGGGCAAGTCAACCCTGGCCTTTGACACCTTGTACGCCGAAGGGCAGCGGCGGTACGTCGAATCGCTCTCCACCTACGCCCGCCAGTTTTTGGGCCAGATGGACAAGCCGGACGTCGACCTGTTGGAGGGTTTGTCGCCGGCGGTCTCCATCGAGCAGAAGACCACCAGCAGCAATCCCCGCTCCACCGTGGGCACGGTCACCGAGATCTACGATCACCTCCGTTTGCTGTTCGCCCGGGCCGGACAGCCGCACTGCCCCCAGTGCGGACAGCCAATCCGCTCCCAGTCGGTGCACGACATGCTTGAATCCCTGCTCAGTCGGCAGGAAGGCGAGAAGGTCATTCTCCTCGCGCCCCTGGTCAAGCAGAAGAAGGGCCAGCACGAGCAAATCTTCCAGCGGTTGCGCAAGGAAGGCTATGTCCGGGTGCGGGTGGACGGCGAGATCCGCCAGTTGAGCGAAGAAATTGCGCTTGATAAGAACAAGCATCATTACATCGAGGCCGTGGTCGACCGGGTGGTGATCAAGGCCTCGATTCGCCGACGCCTGGACGAATCGATCAGCACCGCCGTGGCTCTGGGCGAAGGAAGCATGCTGGCGGCCTTTCCGGACACCGGCGAGGAGATTCTGTTCAGCGAATCCGCAGCCTGTCACCAGTGCTCCATCTCGGTGCCCGAACTCTCCACCCAGCTGTTTTCCTTCAATAATCCGCAAGGCGCCTGCCCCGCCTGCAGCGGCCTGGGCGTCAACCAGTTCATTGACGAGCACTTGATCGTCCCCGACGAATCCCTGTCGCTGCTGGAAGGCGCGATTGTGCCCTGGACCCGGAGACGGCTCTCCGCCCAGGCCGACGAGTGGATCGAGGCCTTTGCCCGCCATTATCGGTTTGAGGCCAGCATGCCCTGGGCCGATCTGCCCGCCAAGGTGCAAAAAGCGTTGCTGCACGGAACCGGCCGGGAAAAGCTGGAGTTCGTGCATACCCGGGGCAAGCGCACCCTGGTGTCGCAAATCGCCTTTGAAGGCGTCGTGCCCCGTCTCAACCGACTTTTCCGCGAAACCACCTCCTCCCGCCTGCGTGAAGAGGTGGAAGGGTTCATGAACGAACAGGGATGTCCGGGCTGTCAGGGCGCGCGCCTCAAGCCTGAGGCCCTGGCGGTGCGGATTGGCCCCTGGTCGATCATCGACCTGTGCCGCATGGCGATCGAGGAATTGATCAAGGAGCTGGAAACGATTGATTTTGAACCGCGCCAGGCGATCATTGCCAAACCGATCCTCAAAGAGATCCGCGAGCGGCTCTTTTTCCTCCAAGGGGTGGGGTTGGGGTATCTGTCGCTGGATCGCAAGGCGGGCACGCTGTCCGGCGGCGAGGCCCAGCGCATCCGCCTGGCCTCGCAGATCGGCTCCGGTCTGGCCGGGGTGCTCTACATCCTCGACGAACCGAGCATTGGTCTGCATCAGCGCGACAACAACAAACTGATCAAAACACTGGTCAACCTGCGCGACCTCGGCAACACGGTGATCGTGGTCGAGCACGACTCGGACACCATCGCCAATGCCGATCATGTGCTCGACATCGGCCCCGGCGCCGGCGTCCACGGCGGCCATATCCTCTATTCCGGGCCAGTGGCCGGCCTGCTGGATTGCGAGGCCTCGCAGACCGGCGGGTATCTCTCGGGCCGCCTCAGGATCGAGGTCCCGGAGCAGCGCCGCCCGGTTCGGCCCGGCGCCGAACACGGCATTGAGGTGCGCGGGGCCTGCGTCAACAATCTGCAGCAGCTCTCGGTCCGCTTTCCCCTGGGGGTGATGACCTGCGTCACCGGCGTTTCCGGTTCGGGCAAGAGTTCCCTGGTGATCGAGACCCTGTTCAACGAGGCCCAGCGGTATTTCACCGACAAGAAAGGCTACCGCAAGGGACCGCGCCTGCTCGCCGGTCTGGAGGCGCTTGACAAGGTGATCGACATCGACCAGGGCCCGATTGGCCGCACCCCGCGCTCCAACCCGGCCACCTACACTGGGGTGATGACTCCGATCCGCGAACTGCTGGCGCGGCTGCCGGAATCGCGGGCGCGCGGCTACCAGCCGGGCCGCTTCAGCTTCAACATCAAGGGCGGCCGCTGCGAGACCTGCGAAGGCGACGGCGTTATCCGCATCGCCATGCACTTCCTGCCCGACATTTACGTCACCTGCGAGCGCTGCCAGGGCAAACGCTACAACCAGGAAACCCTGGACATTCGCTACAAGGGCAAAAATATTGCCGAAATTCTGGCCATGACCGTGGAAGAGGCGCTGGAATTTTTTCAGAACGTGCCGCCAATCCAGAACCGGCTGCAGACCATCGTTGACGTCGGCCTGGGCTACCTTTCCCTGGGACAATCCTCGGTGACGCTCTCGGGCGGCGAGGCCCAGCGGGTCAAGTTGGCCAAGGAACTGAGCCGGCGTTCCACCGGCAAGACGCTGTACATCTTAGACGAGCCCACCACCGGTCTTCATCCCGCCGACATTCAGCACCTGCTGCGCGTGCTCGGGCGGCTGGTCGACGGCGGCAACACCGTGGTGGTGATCGAACACAACCTGGACGTGATCAAGACCGCCGACTACGTCATTGACATTGGTCCCGAGGGCGGCAGCGGCGGCGGTCAGGTGATCGCCGTCGGCTCCCCGGAGGAGATCGCCCTTCACCCCAAATCCTACACCGGCATGTTTTTGAAGCAGTTCTTGAACGGCGAATGAACGGTTTTTTGATTGTGTTTGCAGAGCGTCGCCTGTTACCATGCGGGCGACCAACAACTTGCCGGCGATCATCCGCGTTCGCCGGTTTTTATTGACTTAGACCACAAGGATACAACATGGCAGATCAGACCCCGGACCAGCAGGATCTCCCGATTTTCCGCATGCAGAAGATGTTCATCAAGGATTTCTCCTTTGAAAGCCCCAATGCGCCCAAGGTGTTTTTGGCAAGAAATCAGGACCCCAAAGTGGATTTCAACCTGCAACTGAAAAACCAGAAGCTCGATGACGACCACAGCGAGGTTTCCATCGCCATCACCGCCAAGGTGTTGGATAAAAACAACGAAGATTCGGTGATGTTCATTGTCGAGATCGAGCACGCTGCGGTGTTCCTGATGAAGAACATCCCCCAGGAGCACCATGCCCGCGTCCTGGCGGTCGACTGCCCCCTGATGCTCTTCCCCTTCACCCGTCAGATCGTCTGCCAGGCCGCAGTCGACGGCGGCTTCATGCCGTTTTTGATGGAGCCGATCAACTTTATTGCTCTGTATGACAACGCCCAGCGCCAGCAGAAGGATTCGTGATGCCAGGCTGAATCAGGCCGAACGCATCCAATGAACAAGGGCAACGGTTTCCGTTGCCCTTTTGTTTTTCATTTCGCAACAGACCAACACGTCCGTGGCAACATCAGCAGCTTTCCCTATTCAGTCTTTCGAGCTGATGGTATTGATCTGTTGGAATTCTTGTTGGATCACAGGGGGTTGGCGGGTATGGGCAGGACGACGAGACTCTTCTGTCCCGCCGGGCGGGGCGCCTGTCATCAATTGACCGTGCCGGTCGTTGAGGCTCAGGCGGTGGTGTGGGCGTGGTCTCCGGTGGCCGGGGTGTCCGGTGGTTCCTCGTGCTTGAACCACTCGGTCCACAGCTTGGCCACGGCGTCGATCAGCTCTCCACAGAACATGCTGGGTCCGATGCAGAGCAGGATGATGATCGGGCCAAAGAACTGGACTGCGGCAACCGCGGTGAAGAAGTCGGTCGCCCGCCACAGGGCGGCAAACAGGCCAGCAATGGCAACGCCGTAAAACAGATACACACCGATGTCGAAACGGCTTTTCTGCTTTTTCATGTGGAGATAATAAGCAGCCCGCCTTGCGGTGTCAAAAGGCGAAAATGACCTACCCGTGGCCGGGATGAGAGGGCTTGTCTTGTGGTCCACGAGGTGTTCGCGGGCATGGCCCGCTCCACATTCATGGCCCATCGAAGGTGTAGAAGCGGGCCATACCCGCGATGTTCAACAAAAAATTGGTAAACAACTGGGGGCTGTCCCGTTTTCCCTTTCGTTTACCGTTGGGGAGCCCGTTTTGTGATGAGTTCCAGAACCTGCTCCAAGTTCCTCTGAGTTGTTTCCACATAAGATGCAGCCTGGCCTGCCTCGAACACAGCCAGGGCCAGACGAAAGGCCGCCACCGACTCCTGCAAGCGTGTCGTGTCGCTCTCGCGCTCGCCCAATATCGCAAGCGCAATGCCGAGGTTGTTCTGTGTCCCCGCCCAATCCAGCGGTACCCGTTCACGCGTCCGTTCTTCCAAGGCCAGACGATAGGACGCTACCGACTCCTGCAAACGTGTCGTCCCGCTCTCGCGCTCGCCTAACATCTGAAGCGCATTGCCGAGGTTGTTCTGGGTCGTCGCCCAGTCCAGCGGTACCCGTTCACGCGTTCGCTCCTCCAGGGCCAGACGAAAGGCCGCCACCGACTCCTGCAAGCGTGTCGTCCCGCTCTCGCGGTCGCCTAACGTCTGAAGCGCATTGCCGAGGTTGTTCTGGGTCGTCGCCCAGTCCAGCGGTACCCGTTCACGCGTTCGCTCCTCCAGGGCCAGACGATAGGACGCTACCGACTCCTGCAAGCGGGTCGTCCCGCTCTCGCGCTCGCCTAACGTCTGAAGCGCATTGCCGAGGTTGTTCTGCGTCCCCGCCCAATCCAGCGGCACCCGCTCACGCGTACACTCTTCCAGGGCTAGGCGGTAGGCCTCAATCGACTCCTGCAAACGAGTCGTGCCGCTCTCGCGCTCGCCTAACGTCTTAAGCGCATTGCCGAAGTTGTTCTGTGTCCCCGCCCAATCCAGCGGTACCCGTTCACGCGTTCGCTCCTCCAGGGCCAGACGAAAGGCTGTTACCGACTCCTCCAAATGAGTCGTGCCGCTCTCGCGTTTACCTAAACTCGCAAGCGCAGTGCCGAGGTTGCTCTGGGCCATTGCCCAATCCAGCGGTACCCGCTCTCGCGTACGCTCTTCCAGGGCCAGTCGATAGGCCGCCACCGACTCCTCCAAACGAGTCGTGCCGCTCTCGCGCTCGCCCAAGATCCGCAACGCATTGCCGAGGTTGTTCTGGGTTAACGCCCAGTGCACCGGTTCAGTCGCACGGGGTGCTCCCGCCAGCGCCTCTTGGTAGGCCTTTATTGCCTTCTTCAAGGATGCGTCTTCCCCCATTTGGTTCCCCACGGTCTGCCAGGCATCCGCCAAAGCCAGATGCAGAAAAAACCGGGATTGGCCAAAAGGCCAGTCCCGCACCATGACCGCCAACCGGTCGATTTCGGCGCGCAGGGCACGGCCCACCGGCTGGCTGTCGGAAAAGCCACCCAAACGGGCCAACACCTGAGTGCGCACCATAGCCTCCAGGGGGGCACGGGCTGCAACCGGGAGTTCGATGGCCTGGCCCGCCTCCAGGCGAAGGGTTTCCTGGTGGTCGGTATCCCGACCGGTGAAAAAGAGCCGGACCATGCGCTCCTTGCCAGCTGTAGCCGGCAGAACCTGCCCCCAAAGAAGGAGGTCCGCTTGACTTTCCTGCAGCCAACCTTGCGCCTGCCGCTGGATGCGGAACTCCTCTTCCCTTGGATCGCTGGCCACACGCAGGCCGGTTGCGCGGTTAAAGAGCAGCACCTGGACTCCGGGCAAGCCCCGCAGCCCCTCCACCAGCAGGTCGCGCAGATCGTCGTTGGTATCCTTTTCCAGGCGGGCAATGGCAATGGCAAACTGTTTGGCTTGGGGCAGAGGGGGTTGTGGAGAGGGAACAATGTGACGATACTGCTGTTGCACCCACGGCCACCAATGATCGGAAGAGCTCCAGGCCAAGGGAATGCTGACGACCAGTACAAAGGCAAACCAACGGAATGGTTGGGGGATGAGCCGAATCCATCGTGGGCCGTACTCATCCCGAATTTCTCCCCAAAAGACTTTCCAGGAGGATCGGCGCTTGGCGGGAGAGGTGGATGGTAACGGACGGCCTTGGGCATCAACCAGGGGCGGGTGCTCAGATATTGATGATTCGTCTGTGGGTTCGCGGGGTGTCATGCGCGTTTCTCCTAGGTAGCGAACAGTTTCTCACCGAAGACGGGATCAGGACGTCACTGTAGCACAACTTGTCGAAAACGCACATTTTTTAAACCGACAGCCTCCCCGCCAAAGAGCGGGAGGCTGTCAGGGGGAAAATGGCGGGAGCCCTCAGCAGTGCTTACCTGCAGAAGGAAAAATTCAGATCTTCCGAAAAATCAAACAAGCATTCGTCCCGCCAAACCCGTAGCTGTTGCTCATCACCGTGGTGAGATCAGCTTCCCGGTTGGCCTCGACGATGTGCATGCCCACCGCCTCCGAATCCAATTCTTCAATGTTGGCCGAGCCGGCAATGAAATGATTGTTGAGCATCAACAGGCAGTAAATGGCCTCGTGCACCCCGGCGGCGCCCAGGCTGTGGCCAGAGAGCGATTTGGTTGAGCTGATCGGCGGATTGTTTTCGCCGAACACCTCGCGGATGGCGCGCAATTCGACGATGTCGCCGATGGGGGTTGAGGTGCCGTGGGCGTTGATGTAATCGACCGGCCCGGCCGCCGTTTCCAGCGCCAAGCGGATGCAGCGCACTGCTCCCTCGCCCGACGGCGTGACCATCTCGTAGCCGTCGGCGGTGGCCCCGTAGCCGACCACCTCGCCGTAGATCTTGGCCCCGCGTTTTTTGGCCCGTTCGTACTCTTCCAACACCACAATGCCGCCGCCGTTGGCCACAACAAAGCCGTCGCGGTTGCGGTCGTAAGGGCGCGACGCCCGCTCCGGCGCGTCGTTGTAGCGGGTCGAGAGGGCGCCCATGGCGTCGAACATGGCGGTTTGGCTCCAGTGTTCCTCATCGGAGCCGCCGGCAAAGACAATGTCCTGCTTGCCCATCTGAATCTGCTCCACCGCAGCGCCGATACAGTGCGAGCCAGTGGCGCAGGCCGAGGAGATCGAGTAGCACAGTCCTTTGATGTGAAAGGTGCTGGTCAAACAGGCCGAGACCGTGCTGCTCATGGTGCGCGGCACCATGAACGGGCTGAGGCGCTTGAGACCCTTCTCCCGCATGGTGTCGGCGGCGGCAACCACGTTTTCCGCCGAAGTGCCGCCGGAGCCGATGATCAAGCCGGTGCGTGGGTGAGACACCTCATCTGACGCCAGTCCAGAATCGGCGACGGCCTGCTGCATGGCGATGGTGGCGTAGGCGGCGGCGTTGCCCATGAAACGCAGACTTTTCTTGTCGATCTGCTCTTTCAAATTCACCTGGGTGAAACCGCCGAGGTGCGAGCGCAGCCCGATTTCCCGATACGGCTCATAAAAACGGATGCCGGAACGTCCCGCCTGCAGGGAGTCCAGAACCTCGCCCGCAGTGTCGCCCAGAGGCGAGACAATGCCCATGCCTGTGATCACAACTCGTCGCATTGATTTCTCCGCGATTAGGCTTCTCGGTGGATGGCCAGGGGCCCGCAGCTCTGGCAGACCGGCATGACCTCGACCGTGCAGATGTTGACGTGCGGGGGCACGCTGGTCACCCAATGGACGATCTCGGCGATGTCGGGCGGGGTCAGCGGCTGGGTTCCTTGGTACACCGCGTCGGCCTTGTCCCTGTCGCCATGGAAACGGACGACGGAAAATTCGCTCTCCGACAGGCCCGGCTCGATGTTGGTCACCCGGATTTTGGTGTGGGTCAGGTCGGTGAGCAGGTTGCGGGAGAATTGTTTGACAAAGGCCTTGGTCGCCCCGTAGACGTTGCCGCCCGGGTAGGGGTAATTGCCGGCGATCGAGCCCATGTTGACGATGTGGCCCTGGTTGCGCGCCACCATGACGGGCAGCAGGCATCGGGTCAGGTAGCACAACCCCTTGATGTTGGTGTCGATCATGGTTTCCCAGTCCTGGAGGCTGGCCTCCTGCGCCCCTTGCAGGCCAAGGGCGAGGCCGGCGTTGTTGACCAGAACGTCAACGTCCCGAAATCCTTCGGGCAGATCGCGGACCATGGCCTCCACCGCCCCCAGGTCGCGGACGTCCAGTTCCACCGCATGAACGGGCGTGTCGCGCAGTTGCGTGGTCAGTTCTTTAAGTCGATCCGCGCGCCTGCCGGTGACAATCAGCCGCCAACCTTCGGCGGCGAAACGCTCGGCGCACGCCTTGCCAAAACCCGAGGTGGCGCCGGTAATAAGAATGGTTTTCTGCATGGTTTTATCCTCCTGCAATCCCTTAAGGGAAACAGGTTTGCTTTTAAAAAACAACATTTTTCCAGAACAGCCTGGAATTCCTCATGGTTGTGCTTATAATCCTACCACTGTCAATCGCGACGGCAATCCCTCTGTCAAAACAACTTGTCCCCCAAAGGAGCACACCATGTTGAAGAAAAAGATGCTGAAGGCGCTGAACGATCAGATAAATGCAGAAATGTTTTCATCCTACCTCTACCTGTCAATGGAGTCCTATTTTCAATCGATCAGCCTCAGCGGTTTTGCCGCCTGGATGCGGGCGCAGGTCCAGGAAGAACTGATGCACGGCATGAAATTTTATGGATTCGTCAATGAGCGCGGCGGCAAGGTCACCCTGGAGGCCATCGCCAAGCCCGAGTCGGCCTGGGATTCGCCGTTGGCCGCCTTTCTGGCGATCCAGAAGCACGAAGAGCACGTCACCGATCTGATCAACAATCTGGTTGATTTGGCGATCAGCGAAAAGGATCACGCCACCAACAACTTCCTGCAGTGGTTTGTCTCCGAGCAGGTCGAGGAAGAGGCCAGCGTTGCCGAGGTGGTTGAAAAGCTCAAACTGATCCAGGACAACCCCTCCGGCCTGTTCATGATGGATGCGGAGCTGGGCAAGCGGGTCTTCACCATGCCCGCGACTCCGGCAACCTGATCGGCGTCGGGCAGACACAACGGAGAGCGGCATGAGCAGTCGCGCCATCAAACGCCAGGTCCTGGAGTTATTGCGTAGACAGGACCTGGGGCATTGCCTGGAAGAATTGCGCGCGCTTCCTCCCAAGGATGCGGTCAACGCCCTCTTCTCGGCGATCTGCCGGGAAGAGCCGATTCTGCGCTGGCGGGCGGTTTCCTGTATGGGCGATGCGGTGGCGCGGCTGGCTGCAACCGAGATGGAGGAGGCGCGGATTGTGATGCGGCGCTTTCTGTGGAGCCTTAACGACGAGTCCGGCGGCATCGGCTGGGGCGCGCCCGAGTCGATGGCCGAGGTCATGTGTCGCCACGCCGGTTTGGCCGACGAGTATGTCCATATGTTGATTTCGTATATGCGGGAAGACGGCGAGGAGATTTGCCAGGACGGCAATTATATCGAGCATCCCCTGCTGCAGCGCGGCCTGCTCTGGGGCGTCGCCCGTTTGAGCGAATGCCGGCCGCAACTGCTGCTGGAGCGGGGCGCGGGCAACGACATTGTGCCTTATCTGAAGTCGACGGACGCGGAGACGCGCGGACTGGCTGCCCTGGCCTGCGGCAATCTCAGGTTGACGATTGCCGAACCCCTGCTGCGCGGGTTGACCGAGGATGCGGCCGGGTTGAGCCTCTACCGCGAAGGCGACCTGGCCCCCACAACCGTGGCCGCTTTGGCGCAATCGGCCCTGGAGGCGATCCAGGGATGAACACGCCGCAACTGTTTCCCGCTGTTGCCTGTGTGCAGTTCCCCATTGTCCTTGGCGAGGTGGAGCGCAATATTGTCCAGGTGGAAGCGCTGATCGAGCACTATCGCCCTGCCCCGGAGACCCTGCTGCTGCTGCCCGAGATGTGGGCCACGGGTTTTGACTATCCGCGCACGGCGGAACTGGGGCGGCAAACGCCAACCATCCTTGCCGCCATGCAGCGGATGGCGCTACGGCACCGGGCCTTTCTCGCCGGTTCGCTCATTCAGGCGCCTGCAGACGGCGGCCTGCCGTTCAATACCCTGTTTGTGGTTGGCCCGGAGGGCCTGATCGGCTCCGTTGCCAAGCAGCATCTCTTTGCCTTCTGGCAGGAAGATCGGCATTATCAACCCGGGCAGGCGGCGCCGCCGATGCCCACCCCCCACGGTCCGCTGGCTGCTCTGGTCTGTTACGATCTCCGCTTTCCTGAACTCGCCCGGTGGCAGGCCTTTGCCGGCGGGCGGTTGCTGGCGGTGTCGGCCCAGTGGCCGCTCAGCCGGCTCGATCACTGGCAAACCCTGTTGCGGGCGCGGGCCATCGAAAATCAATGCTATGTGGCGGCGGCCAACGGCTGCGGCCTGACGGGGTCGATGGAGATGGCCGGGCACTCGATGATCGTCGGCCCAGACGGCGGAGTTGTGCAGCAGGCCGGAACCGAGCCGACGGTGATTGGTTGCGCGCTTGACAACGCCGCTGTTGACGAACAACGCAGCCGTTTCTGCCCTGCCGGCGAACGGCCCTGGCTGCGTTCGGATCAACACAAAATTCGCACCCTCGACCAACTTCTCCCCGAGCTGGTCCTGATCCGGCGTCAAGGCAGCCGCATCGCTTTCACTAACGGCTGCTTCGACATCCTTCACGCCGGGCACGTCAGCTATCTGGAAGCGGCCCGCCGCACCGGAGACTGTCTGGTGGTAGGATTGAACACCGACGCCTCGGTGCGCTTGCTCAAGGGGCCGAGCCGGCCGCTGAACAGCGAAGCCGACCGGGCGCGGGTGCTGGCCGCTCTGGGCTGCGTCGATTACGTGGTGCTGTTCGGGGAAGAAACGCCGATCCGGCTGATCAACGCCATTGCGCCCGAGGTGTTGGTGAAAGGGGCGGACTACGAAGAAGACCAAATTGTTGGCGCGGCCGAGGTCAAGGCCGCAGGCGGTCGGGTGGCGCGCATCGCCTTTGAGCATGACCGCTCAACGTCGGGTTTGATCAAAAAAATCAAAACCACCACGTGAGTTTGGCGCAGCGCAGACCAGACTTGGGTGTGGAACAGCCGTGAGGAATCAACGATGACAACGCTTGCAATTCAAGGCATGAAATGCCAGCACTGTGCGGCAACGGCGAAAAAGGTCCTGGAAGAATTGGGCGCCGCTGAAGTGACCATCGATCTTGCCAAGGGCGAGGCATGTTTTGCGGGGTCGCCCGACGCCGAGGCGGTGCGCAGGGCTCTTGCCGCCAAAGGTTTCACCGTGGTTGATTAACCGGCTTGCTGACGACAACGATCAAGGGCGAAACCTTCGCAAGGCGGCATCGGTCGCCTGCGACTCGCAGCTCACTGCACTGCGGTCGAAACCAGTTGGTCCTGCCCGAGAAAATGCAAGGCGGCCTCACGGTTGGTGAAATAGCGCATGGTGATGCCGTCGAACTCCGCCGCCTTGTCCAGCGACACCCACTGTTCCGCCTCGTCCGAGCCAAAAAGAACGGTCACCCGCAATTCCTTTTGCAGAATAACCGATTTAAACACCTGCAATAACGAGTGGAGCCGAAACAGCGAGGCCGTATGGTCGAATTCGGCCCCGCGCAGGTCCAACACCAACTCGCGAAATTCGCTGCCGTAGGCTTCAACGATGGCGTGCTGAATAATGCCGCAAGCGTTGTCGGCGCCGATGCGACCACCAACCCGGATTTCAAGTTTCCGGCCGAGATTGTCAATGTGACTGGTGACGTTCATTGTCGATTCCTCCCGCAAGGATGTTTCTTGTTTTCCTGAAACAGTCCGGCTTTCTGCCGTCTGGCCTTTTCTCCTTGTTGACACCCTACAGCAGCCCCCCGCAAGCGTACAGTAAGCTTTCGGTAAATTTTTGGGCGAAATGTAGGCGGTTTGCAAACAATTGTCACCACAGCGACAAGAAACCCAAGGTCCGCTGCGGCGAATGTGAAGCAGTGCGTTCATGTATCAGCAAGCGGCGCTTTGTACTGTGCGAATCCACGGTTTTCAAGCCCCCCTCGCCACATCCCGCGAGCAACATCCTTACTCCCTCCCAGCTGACGACTACGGCATTCAATCATTGTCAACAATGGTTATCGTCGCGGTTTTGTTTGTCCCCAGCACGGCCCCGGTCGTTGCACTCAACGTTACGCTGAACGTTTCAGCGCTTTCTTTGGTGGAGTTGTTAACCATCGGAACCGTGATTTTCTTGATCGAAGAATCCCCAGCTGCCCAGGTCAAGGAGCCGCTTACGCTTTTATAGTCTGAGGTTGATCTTGCCGTTCCGTTGGTAGTGGCGTATTTCACCGTTACCGTGCCGATTGTCCCGTTTTGACGAAAAACCGGGATGATGATCGAACCGCCGCCTTCCGAAACCGAATAACTTTTGGCGCTCATCTGTACAGACTGGGTTGTCGGCGTGTTGGCGTAGGAAGCCTGAAGGCTGACGCCGCTATACGCCGCAAAGGCGTGTAATGTTGCATAGTAGCGGCCGGCAGTGGGGTTGGCGATTGAGCAGGATTCGGTGTTGCCAGTCAGGTAGGGTGCGCAATCGTAGGCGCTTGTCGTCGGCAGACTGCCCCGCCGCACATAGAGGTCGACATCGCCGGAGCCGCCGGAGGTTTTGATGGTCAGGTTGGTTTGCCCGCTGGGGACATCAATATAAAAATGCTTCAGGTTGTCCACGGCGGCGGACAGGTTGCCGGCGGGCACCCCTTTGACAAGCGGCGTCACTACGGCGGTGAAGCGGGCGGCCACTGTTTTGTTGGCGTTCATAAAGACGTTGCAGGTCGCGGCGGTTCCCGTGCAGGCTCCACTCCATCCAGCAAAAGCATAGCCCGATTGAGGCGTCGCTTTCATGGCAACCGTCGTTCCGGCGTTGAATACCCCGCCGGCCGGTGTGGTCGAGCCTGCGCCGGCGGGGCTGACGTTGGCGACCAGGGTGTAGCCGCTCTGGTTGCCGACCGACGTGCTCAGATCCAAACGAGGAAAGGTCGCGCCGCTTCGCGAGTCGGTCACAGATTTCCCGCGTCGCAGACGGGTCACTGTTTGGCTGACGCTGTCCGTTGGATAGGCGGCGCGGAGAACGGCGGCGGCTCCGGCCACATGCGGCGTGGCCTGGGAAGTGCCGCCCATGACCACATCTGCGGCGTTGATTACTGCACCCGGAGCAAGCATGGTCAAGAAGGAGGCGCTGTTGGAAAAACAGGTGACCTTGTCTGCGGCCGTCGACCCGTCAGTGCAGGTGCTCCACTGCACGCCTCCGAGGTTGGCGTCATATACTGCGCCAACGGAGACCACATTGGAATAGGCCGCTGGCGTTCCCATGGAACTGATGTATCCGTCGTTGCCGGAGGCGGCGACGACCACAATGCCGGCGTCGACCGCTCGTTGGATGGCAACGCCCCAGGAATCGATGGGGTTGACCGGGGCTGTAAATTGCCCCCCGCCGAGACTCATATTGATCGACGCGATGTTATAAACGGCTTTGTTGGCGACGCACCAGTTGATGGCGTTGATAATGTCGCTGGTGTAGGCGTAGCCATCCGTCCGAAACACGTCCAATGCGGCAATTTTTGCGCCCGGTGCGACGCCGAGCACAATAGCGGCGACATTGGTTCCGTGACCATGGTCGTCAAGCGCATTGTCCGTGCTGGCGAAATCTTTCGCATAGACAACCTTGCAGGAACCTCCGGGAACGGAGCAGGACCCAAACGCCGAACGGGAGTAATCGACCCCGGTGTCTAGCACGGCGACGGTTGTATTGGCGCCGTTGTATGAGGCGACCTGGGCGCTGTCGCGCTCAATCAGCGGCAAGCTTTGCGTCAACCAGGTTTTATTCGCCCTGTTCTCGTCAATGGAAAGGATTCTTTTGTTTTGCGACAACTTCTCAAGCGCTCTAGCCGAGTTAATGCGCACATGCAAAATGGGGAGCACGGAATAGTCGGCGGCTACCTCCAAATTTGCATCAATCACTTCGGCGGCCACTTTTTCTTTAAGCGCGCTCATCCGCTGCTTTCGCTTCAGGACCCGCTGCTGATACTCAGATCCTCTTGCCCGAAAGAGTTTCGTTTGGCCTGCCTCCTCTCTCGCCTCCTCGACCTGTTCCGTTGCATCGTCGAGTAAAACAAGGACTTCCACCGTTTCGTTGCGGTCAACTCGTTCAGCGACTCGCGGCGAGTACAGCTTGGGCCAACTGGTCGGCGCAGCGAGCGATGCGCTAGGCGCGATGGTAAACAACACCAGCATCATTAGTCCGAACCAGGCGACAACGCTGGAACCGTTTTTGTGACCAACGAGCATTGCGGCGGGCTGTTGCATATCGTTTCTCCTTATTGTTGCGTCCTGTGGACAAGTGCGCGTGCGCGGCGTGTTAGCCAAGAGCCTTCTTCCTGGATGTTTCTCAGGCGTCACCCCAATTTCAAATCCAGTCCTGGAACAACAATTTTTGTAATCACGCCAAGCTGTTTTGAAGATCCCACCGGAAAAGCAGTGAGCAATCGTTGTGCGCCCTGGGGGCTTTCTCTACTGGTAAAACATTTGAAAACAAGTGGTTGTGCCGGCCGTCGGTTTTGGTGGGAAAATCGCGACGGCCGGGGACCTTGGCCAACAATCATCTGTTGCATGCTCTGTGGACCACCAACTATCGTGCCAGCTGGCAAGCGAAATTCGCACTGTCCGGGTTGGCAAGAAGTCCACATCCCAAAGGCGTCAAATGCGGCGCACCTGCCGGCACATCTAGTTGACCATCCTGGGCCGCAATGTTATCTTGGAAAAATCGCGAACTTGGCGGTTTCGGGCGACCGGGCCGCTTTTCTTTTGTTGGGGGCACGGAGATGAAAATCAAAGCGTTTTTGTTCAGTATTGCGGCTGTGGCGCTGGTGGTTGGGCTATTGGCGGGAACCAAGGTCCTGCAGATCGGGACCCTGATCAAAAAAGGCAAGGCAACGGTGCTGCCGCCGGAGGTGGTGACCACCTTTCAGGCCCAGCCGCAGACCTGGGAATCGCTGATCACCGCCGTCGGATCGCTTGAGGCTGTCCAGGGCGTGACGGTCGCCGCCGAAGTCGCCGGCAAGATCACCACCATCGCCTTTGAAGCAGGTGCCCAGGTCAAGGCGGGCGATCTTCTGGCGCAGCAGGACATTGCCGCCGAAACCGCGCAATTGCGATCTGCGGAGGCTGCTGCGGCCTTGGCCGGAATCACCCTGGAGCGATCCAAGAAGATGCTGGCCACCAAGGTGGTGGCGGAATCCAATTTTGACGCCGCCGACGCCGAGCGGAAGCAGGCCCTGGCCCAGGCCGACAACATCCGGGCGGCTATCGCCAAAAAGACCATCCGCGCTCCGTTCAGCGGCCGACTCGGCATCCGCCTGGTCAACATCGGCCAGATCGTCAAAGAGGCCGAGCCCATCGTCTCGCTGCAGGCGCTTGACCCGATCTTCGTTAATTTCCTGGTGCCCCAGCAGCAACTGCCCCAGATTCAGATCGGCGCGCCGGTGCGGATCACCTCCGACGGGCTGCCCGCAGGGCTTGTGGTGGAAGGCAAGATCACCGCCGTCAATCCGGAGGTCGACGCCGCCAGCCGCAATATTCGCGTCCAGGCCACGGTCAACAATCACAACGAACTGCTGCGTCCCGGCATGTTCGCCAACGTGGCGGTGGTGCTGCCCGCACGGGTTCCGGTGCTGACCATCCCTACCACCGCCGTGCTCTATGCGCCCTACAGCGATTCAGTGTTCATCGTTGAAGACGCCAAGGCGGAAAGCGGCCAGGGAGAAAACGCTCAGGCGGGCGGCGGCAAAGCGGCGCGGCAGCAGTTTGTGCGTTTGGGAGAGCAGCGCGGCGATTTCGTCGCCGTCCTCTCCGGGCTCAAGCCCGAACAGACCGTGGTCAGCACCGGGGTGTTCAAGTTGCGCAACGGTCAAAGCGTGGTGGTCGACAACGCGCTCGCCCCGGAATTCAAACTGGCGCCCCAGCCCAAGGACAGTTGAACCATGAAATTCACCGATCTCTTTGTCCATCGGCCGGTTCTGGCCATTGTCGCCAGTCTGCTGATCATCATTGCCGGGCTCCAGGCCATCGGCTCGCTCAATGTGCGCCAGTATCCGAAGAGCGACAACGCCGTGGTCACCGTGACCACGGTCTACACCGGGGCCAGCGCCGAACTGGTGCGCGGTTTCATCACCACCCCGCTGGAGCGGGCCATCGCCGCCGCCGACGGCATCGACTACCTCCAGTCGCAGAGCGCCCAGGGCGTTTCGACCATCAGCGCCCGCCTGCGCCTCAACTACGACCCGATCAAGGCGCTGTCCGAAATCAGTTCCAAGGTCGATCAGGTGCGCGGCGACCTGCCGCCTGAGGCCGAAATCCCGATCATCAACGTCGAATCGGCGGATTCCGAGTTCGCCTCGGCCTACCTCAGCTTCACCTCCGACGAGCTGCAGCAGAACGAAATCACCGATTACCTGGTGCGCGTGGTCCAGCCCCGGCTTTCGGCGCTGGCAGGCGTGCAGCGCGCCGACGTCCTGGGCGGCCGCACCTTTGCGATGCGCATCTGGCTCGATCCGGCCCGCATGGCCGCCTTCAACGTCAGCCCGGCGCAGGTGCGTCAGGCGCTGTCCGCCAACAACGTTCTGGCCGCTGTCGGCAAAACCAAGGGTTCGCTGGTTCAGGTCAACCTTACCGCCAACACCGACATGCGTTCGGTGGAGGATTTCAAGCGCTTGGTCATCCGCGAAGACAAAGGGGCCCTGGTGCGCATTCAGGACATTGGCCAGGTGGTGCTCGGCGCCGAGGATTACGACACCGAGGTCCGGTTATCCGGCCAGACCGCGGTGTTCATGGGCATCTGGCCCCTGCCCAACGCCAACTCGCTCGACGTGATCAAACGGGTGCGGGCGGAAATGATTACCATCGACAAGCAACTGCCCAACGGATTGTCGGCGCGCATCGCCTACGACGGCACCGACTACATCGAAAACGCGATCAAAGAGGTGGTCAAGACCCTGAGCGAGACGCTGTTGATCGTGGTGATCATCATCTTCCTCTTCCTTGGCTCGATGCGCTCGGCAATCATCCCGGTGGTAACCATCCCCCTGTCCTTGATCGGGGCGATGTTTCTCATGCAGGTCTTCGGCTTCACCATCAACCTGCTGACGCTGTTGGCCATCGTGCTTTCCGTGGGTCTGGTGGTCGACGACGCCATTGTCGTGGTCGAAAACGTCGAGCGCCATCTCAGCGAGGGCAAGACCCCCCTCGACGCCGCCCTGCTCAGCGGTCGCGAACTGGTCAGCCCGATCATCTCCATGACCATCACCCTGGCGGCCGTCTACATGCCCATCGGCCTCCAGGGCGGCCTGACCGGATCGCTGTTCCGCGAATTCGCCTTTACCCTGGCCGGCGCAGTGACCATCTCCGGTGTTGTGGCCCTGACGCTGTCGCCGATGATGTCCTCAAAGCTGCTTAGGGCGGGCATGACCGAGCACGGTTTCGCCGGCAAGATTGAGCGCGATTTCAAACGACTGCGCGCCGCCTACGGTCGTCGCCTGGAAATGACCCTCCGCCACCGACCGGCGATCTATATGATTTGGATTGTCCTTGGTCTGCTGGCTGTGCCCCTGTTCACGATGTCGGCCAAGGAGCTCGCCCCCACCGAGGACCAGGGCATCATTTTCGGCATCATCGAATCGGCGGCCAACTCGACCCTGGACCAGAACAGCCTGTACACAGCCGCGGTCAACAAGGCCTTTCTCAGCGTGCCGGAAACCAATTTCGTTTTTCAGCTCACCCAGCCCGATTCCGGCTTCAGCGGCATGGTGGTCAAGCCTTGGCAGGAGCGCAAACGGACCATCTTTGAAATCATGCCCGAGGTGGCGATGAAGGTGCACGGCGTTACGGGAATCCGCGTGCTGCCGGTGACGCCACCGGCTCTGCCCGGCGGCGGCCAGTTTCCGGTGGAGTTTGTGATTGCCTCGACCGCCGAACTTGATCAGATTCTTGAATTCGCCAAGAAAATTCAGTTAGCCGCCACCCAGAGCAAGATGTTCGCCTTTCCGCCGCTGATCGACGTCAAGATCGACCAGCCCCAGTCGGAAATTGTGATTGATCGCGACAAAGTGGCCGATATGGGCCTCAACCTGCAGCAGGTGGGCGGCGACCTAGCGGCGATGATGGGCGGCAACTACGTCAACCGCTTCAACATTGCCGGCCGCAGCTACAAGGTGACGCCGCAGATTATGCGGGTCGACCGGCTCAATCCGAACCAACTGAACCAGATCCACATCACCGGCCCGGATGGTCAGCTGGTGCCGCTGAGCACCATCGCCACCCTCAAAAACACCACCGAGGCCCGCTCGCTCAACCGTTTCCAGCAGTTGAACGCGGTCACCATCAGCGCCTACCCGGTGCGTCCCCTGGAGGAGGCGCTGCGGTTTCTCGAGGACGAGGCGGCCAAGATCCTGCCCCAGGGCTATACGCTGGATTACACCGGCGAGTCGCGGCAGCTGCGGGTTGAGGGCAACACCTTTGTCCAGGCCTTTGGGCTGGCGATTGTGCTGATTTTCCTGGTGCTCGCAGCCCAGTTCAACAGCTTCCGCGATCCCTTTGTCATCCTCGCCGGTTCGGTGCCCCTGGCCATGTTCGGCGCCCTGATCTTCACCTTCCTCAAGATGCCGGACCCGAACGTCCCCTTCTGGACCAAGGGCTGGACCACCACCCTCAACATCTATTCCCAGGTGGGGCTGGTGACCCTGGTGGGACTGGTGTCGAAAAACGGCATATTGATTGTCGAGTTCGCCAATAAGCTACAGGAGCAGGGGCTCAGCAAACACGCCGCCATTCTCGAGGCCTCGATGACCCGCCTGCGGCCGATTCTGATGACCACCGGGGCCACCATCGCCGGTCACTTTCCCCTGACCCTGGTCACCGGGGCCGGCGCGGCGGCCCGGAATTCGATTGGTTTGGTGCTGGTGGGCGGCATGGCGATTGGCTCGCTGTTCACCCTGTTTGTCATTCCTTCGATTTACATGCTGGTCGCCAAGGATCACTCGAAGGAGAAGAGCGTGCTGGACAAAGGCGAGGTGGTTGAACCGTAACCTGGGTGAAAGGGCTGCATCCGGGCTACGGACTTCATCGGATCCCGCAGACAGTGCGGAGCCGGGGCACCGGAACTAGAGACGCAAGGGTAACTCGTGGGATTTACACTCGATAAGGTTGTACCGTGGGGGAGGTCGTATGACGAATACCTCCGCATGTTTGACCTCACCGAGGCCGAACTTGGGCTTCGCCTTCTTGGTTGCGGCGACGGTCCCGCAGCGTTCAATGCGACGCTGACCCAACGCGGCGGCAAGATCATCTCGGTCGATCCGGTGTATGCCTTTGATGCAGACCAGATCCGGGGCCGCATCTCCGAAACCTATGCAACGGTGATGGCGCAAATGCGCCAAAACCAGAGCGACTACGTTTGGGGAGTCATTCCATCGGTAGAACAGCTCGGCAGCCTTCGTCTGGCGGCGATGGAAACCTTTCTCTCTGATTTTCACGCAGGCAAACAGCAGGGGCGATACATCCCTGGGGAACTGCCGACGTTGCCTTTTGCACAAGGCGCATTCGACATCGCCTTGTCGTCTCATTTTTTGTTTTTGTACAGCGCCCATTTGTCGGCCGAATTTCATGTGCAAGCGCTGCAAGAAATGTTGCGCGTCTCGCGCGAGGTGCGCGTGTTTCCGCTCCTTACACTCGCAGGCGCGCCATCGCCCCACCTGCCGTTCGTGCAGCAACATCTTTCGAAAAACGGCATCATTGGAGAAACCAAACGCGTGCCGTACGAGTTTCAACGAGGCGGCAACGCCATGCTGGTCATCAAATCTGTCCACGCCTGAGAGCAGGCCGCGCCGCTGAGTCGCCTCCTGTTGCCGAGGGTCTGCATGGCCCGGTTGACCGCCACCTTTCGCCTGCGTCAGTTCATCGTTGTCGCAACATGGTTATGCCAGGGTTGTTTTCGCGACGATTTGCGCTATGATGAATGCCATGAAGAAACACAGCAAAGGAGGGAGTTCCATGCTTGATTACAGCCAGAGAATCGCAGCGCTTCTTTTTGTGATTGTTTTCACCGTTGTTTTTTGTGGTGCGCCTGCGTCTGCCCAGGAATCAACCGCAAAGGCTCAAGCTGATTCGGACTCTATGGCGGCCGACATTGCGCTCGCGCGACCGGTCGGGACCGTGGCGACTGTGGCCGGGTTTGCGCTCTTTGTGATTTCCTCGCCGTTTTCAGCCCTTGGCGGCAACACCAAGGAGGCCTGGGAAACCCTGGTGGTCCCGCCGGCGGCCTATACCTTTAAACGGCCTCTGGGGCATTTCGAGGGTGAAACCACTCAAGGCCAGAAACAACAGTAAAGCCTGAAATGCCGGCCATGCGCCAGTCGCCGGCGATCCTGTCCGGGATTGCGTTGCTCTCCATCCCTTGATCAGACCTCCGCGATTTTCTCGCAGCGGTCATCTGTTGAACAACGACATCTTTGCGTTGCCGGACCGTTTTTCCTTCATTCCTGCATGGTTGCAAGGTGACACACCATCTTGAACGCAACTGCGAATAAGTCGTCAGCAATCAAAGGAGGTCGGACGCATGGCGCCGCGAAATGAAGGCAAAGGCAGGCCCGCCCGGAAACCGGTATTCGTCGTCCCCTGCTGGCCGCGTCTTGCCTTGCTGACGGTGGTTGTGCTGCTGGCCGGATGCGCCGGGCGCTCAACGGACTCGGTTCCGCAACAGCAAACGGTCGTTGCCCAACTCGATTCGTCCACCCCGATGATGTCGATGCTGTCAAGCATGGCCCCGGCCTTTGTCCTGCGCGAGAGCCAGGAACCCCACAACCGGATAGGTCGAGTGCAAGCCTTGGGAACCAAGGAAAACGAAACCCTTGTGGTTGATCCTGAACATCCGGTCGTCTACGCCGAAGCCCGGCCCTTTGCCACCGAAAAAGGCAGCTACACCAACCTCGTCTACCGGATTCATTTCCCGGAACTGCCGTACAGCCTGATTCCGTTTCATCTCAGCGCCGGCAAACATGTGGGGCTGTTGGTCATTCTCACCCTGGACGCAGAGCAGCGGGTGCTGCTGGCGACCATGGCGCAAACCTGCGGCTGCTATGCGGTGAGCGTTCCCACCCAGTCGCTGCCGGCGGCTCTGTATCCCGATGATTGGCCTCAAGCCCCGCTTGCCGTCTACGGCGAACGGCTGCCGGCGGTGTTGCCGTCGCTCCAGGCAACCGACGTCCTCCAGGTGGTGATTCGGGAGGACGTCCACCGGATTATGGACCTCCAGATTGTTGCCAAGAGTTCGTTGCCGCCGGAAACAGTGCTGGAAGCCGAGATGCGGGAATTGACCGCATTGAAACGACTGCCGCTGGCGGATGGCAGCCAGACCAGCTGGTACTACAGCGACTGGCCGCTGGCAGGGCACGTCAAGGGGGCAATCAAGCCCTGGGAATCGCTCTTGCTCAGCCTGATCAGCCTGGATTTCTTCGTCGGCATGGACAAGGAATACGGCGACGCCAAGGAGAGCGGCAATCCCTTCTACACCAGCCTGAAACCCTGGAACAGGTCCGCCTCGGACATGAACGATTTTGCCGGGTATCTGCGCTTTAACGGGTGGAAATTATGAGTGTGCAGGGGTTGGGATCAAAGACGCGGAAGCGATGCTCTGCCTGTCTGCCGGCCTTGATGGGCCTGTTGTTGATTGCATCGCTGTCGTTTGCCGAGACGATTCTGCTCGACGAGCATTTTGCGTCCCTGGAGCGCTGGCAACCCCTCCATTTCCCCAAGATCGCCCGCCATTCCACCTACACGGTTGATAGCTGCGAAACCGGCCCCTGTCTGCTGATGGAGAGCAACAATTCGGCCTCGGGCCTGGTGCTCAAGCAAACCTTCAATGTCTATGAGCATTCTCAATTGGCGTGGCGCTGGAAAGTGAGCAACGTCTACCGCAAGGGCGACAGCGGCAGCAAGGAGGGCGACGATTACCCGGCCCGGCTCTACGTGATGTTCGCCTATGAGCCCGACCAGGCGTCGTTGGCAAAAAAGCTGAAATATCAGCTGGCCAAGACAGTGTACGGGCAGTACCCGCCGGACAGCACCATCAGTTACATCTGGGACAACCGGGTCACAGACAAGCCGTTCATCGTCAGCGCCTACGCCGACGAGGCCCGGATGATTCCGGTCAGCGCGGGTTCCAGCGCGGTCAACACCTGGCGGGAGTACACCGTGGACATTGTCCGCGACTATCGCCTGGCCTTTGGCCGCAATCCGCCGCCCGTGGCCAGTCTGGCGGTGATGAACGACTCCGACAACACCCGCGAGTCGGCCCGCGCCTGGATTCAATTCATCCGCCTTTCCAGCCGCCCCTAGCCGCGGTAGCCGGCTTACGCCACGCCTTTTCCTCGCAAAAATCCTGCGCACCGCTTGCCGGTTTTTTTCATAATGTGCTCCACCAGCCAATCATTGAGCAACTGGAGCAACGGCATGTCCAGTTTCAAATCGCTTGCTTTGAATTTTCGCTGAAATGCAACCACCTGCGCCACGCGATGTTTGTGGTCGTTTGTCTGCGGAAGTTCTCCGAGGTGGTCATGCCGGGGAATAATTCTGTTTCCAAATCAAGCGAAGCATGATGCGCAGAGCAAAACCTCGTCGACGAAGGTGTGTCATCTCGACCGCAGGGAGAGATCTCAGGACGTTGCGAGATTTCTCCTCGCTGTGCTCGTCGAAATTGACAAGCAGACACGCATCACTTTTGAAATAGCAATGGAATAATTCCATTGCTGAATCAAAAGAGGCATGATGCACACCGCAAAATCTTGTCGAAAGGACGCACTCCCCAACCCGTAGCCTGGATGCAGTGCAACGGAATCCGGGAACACCTCACATCAAACCCCGGATTCCGCATGCTACATCCAGGCTACGGTTGCCGGAGGTCTCCCCCCGCTTCGATCCGGCTTGCTTGACCGGGTAAAGCCGATTAATCAGGATCACCCGTTGCCGGCGCCACGGCTACCCGGAGTGATCTTGTCGGCCGCGCCGCTGTCGCCCAGCTTGAAGCGGCTGGTTTCCTCCTGTAGCTCGTTGATCACGGCGGTGAACAACTGACTGCCCACCTCGACCCGGACGCTGCACTGGCGGGAATTGTGAATCAGCCGGGACACCTCGGTGATGTCGTGGGCGATCTCGCCGGCCACCTGCGAACTGCGGCCGACGTTGCCGTTGACCTCGTCGATGCCCCGGGCCGCCTCGGTGATGTTGCGGGTGATTTCCGTGGTGGTGGCGTTCTGGATCTCGATGGCTTGGGCAATCGACGACACCAGGCTGTTGACGTCGTTGATGACCTTGGTGATGCGGCTGATTTCGTCGACCGTGTCGTCGGTGGACTGCTGAATGGAGGCGATTTTGGCCTTGATTTCGCCGGTGGCCTGGGCGGTCTGCTTGGCCAGTTCCTTGATTTCGTTGGCCACCACCGCAAACCCCTTGCCCGCCTCGCCGGCGCGGGCCGCCTCAATGGTGGCGTTGAGCGCCAGCAGGTTGGTCTGCTCGGAGATGTCGGTGATCACCTCGGTGACCTTGGAAATTTCGTGGGCCGCCAGCCCCAGGGTGTTGACCTTGGCCGAGGAGCTGTGCGCCGCGGCCACGGCCTCCCGGGTGATTTCGTTCGCCTTTTCGGTGTCGGTGCTGATGCGGTTGATGGCGGCGGTCATCTCTTCCAGGGCGGCCGCCACGATATTGACGTTTCTCGCCGCCTGGCCGCTGGCCATGGCCACGGTGTTCATGTTGACGCTGAGCTCTTCGGTGGCTGCGGCCACGGTCGATGATTTGGCGGCCGACAGTTCGGCGTCGCGGGACATTTCGCCGGCAGCGGTGTGGAGATCGCTGCTGGTGTCGGCCATACGTCCGCTCTGGGAGAGCAGCGCGCCGATCAATTGCTGCAGTTGCCCCACCATCTCCCGCAACGAATCCTGCAGGCTGTTCCCCCGGTCGCCGGCCGCCTGGGGCGGAAACCGGATGTCGAGGTCGCCCTGGGCAATGCGCCCGGCCATGGCGGCCATGGCCGAAGGTTCGCCGCCGAGAATGCGAAGAATGGCGCCGGCGTTGAGGGTCAGAATCAAAAGGATCAGGGCAAAGCACACCACCGATCCCGCCAGGAAGACAAGTTTGATTCGGGCCGTCATCTGGCTGCTTGAGGCGCTGAAATCGGCGATGATCTTGCCTGAGGCTTCCCTGGTGTGGCGTTCGATTTCGCTGATCGAGGTTCCCAGGGCGGCGACGATGGCCGTTGATTCGCCGGCCAGCACCTTGTCGATGGCCGCTTCGTTTTGATCAATCAGCCGGTTGAAATGGGTGGTCAGGAGGTGTTCTTCCTCTTTGATTTTGCCGGGATCAACCGCCAGGTAGACGTAGCCGTCCGGTTCGTCCTCGTTGCCGACAGGATGGCTGACCACCAGAAATGCCTTGTCGCTCATCATGGCCTTGACGATTTCCAGAGGGGCGCGACCCGTGGTTTTGAGGAGCGTTTGCAGGCCCGGGTGGTTTTCGTTGAGATAGGTGGCCAGGGGGGTGCGCGAGCCGTCGAGGAAAAAAACAAGGAGGATGTCCGGGTTTTCTCTGGCGGTGCGGGCGTAACCGCTGAGCGTCGACGAATCGCGGGCACGCACGGCGGGAAGCGCCACTTGGCCAAGCAATTGGGCATGGGCGGCGGCCGAGTTCTCGTAGGCCTTGCGCATCCGCCAAAGCACCGATTCTCCGGCTTTGAGCATGGCGTCGCGGGAAGAACCGCCCAGTTCGCCGCGCACCGACTCCTTCATTATCTGCATCCGGGTTTCCAATTGGCTGGACAGCCCGGTCAGGTCGCGGGTAATTTTCTCGCCGGTGGTGTGGAAGGCCTGGTCAATCAAGGCGTTCAGCTGGGCGGCGCCGCGATTTTGCGAGACGATGATAAAACCAACAGCGATGAGCATTGTCGCCACCAGGGCAGCGGCCACCGGCACGATCAGAGCAAGGCGTAAATTATTGGCAAAAAATTTGATCGACATGTGGCCCCCTGGCGGAATATCACAAGAAGTATTTCTTTAAAACTCTATCACAAAGTCAAGCCGGAAAACAAGCGCCGCACAGCGTATCCTTGCCGGCCAAGGCCTTGCCGGAAAATGAGAGAGCCAAAGGGTGCTAAAGCTCGCATAGGATTCCTAAGGGCTCTCAAGAACTCCAAGCAGGCGGTGTGTTTCGGGAAAAAGTGAGATAAATGTAGCTGTTGGATTGCAAAAAGGCTTCCTTTTGTCGACAATGACAGCGTGTGACGCAAACCGGGGAGGACTGCGATGGGCGAGGGGGCGAAACCGGCGCAATCGAACGCCAACGGACCATGGGGCGGACAGGCTCGGACGCGCCGAAGCCGGTGGCGGCGGCTGGGGGCATGATTCTGGCGGCTGTTCTGGCCGGATTCTGGTCGCTGCGCAGTGGTTCCGAGGACGCTGCCGCCCGCATTGCCCGCACCGGCGTGGTCCGCACCGGCTACGCGGTCGAACCGCCCTTTGCCTTCGTGGACGCCCAGGGCCGGGTGACCGGCGAGTCGCCCGAGGTGGCCCGGGTCATCTGGCTCCGGTTGGGTGTGGAGCGGATCGAATGGATGCAGGTCGATTGTGGCTCGTTGATTCCCCATCTTCGCGCCGGCCGCATCAACCAGATTGCCAGCGGCCTGGCGGACGGCTTGGCCCTTTCGTCGCCAAGCATCCAACAGCTGGCTGATCAGCACGCCGACATGGAACGGGCCGTGCCGTTTCACAACGCCACCCTGACGCCGGGTTGCGGCGCTTTTGCCTTCAGGCCGGCGGACCAGTCCCTTCGGGATCGTTTCAACCCCGAGCTGCGCGGCTTCATCGGCGGCAGGGCCCACCTGGAGCTGATCGAGCCCTTAGGCTGTACCCGAGAGAGCCTGCCTGGACCGACAGCTGCAACCAACAAGGAGAAAACGCCATGACCTCTTCTGTGCCGCCTTCCCCGTTGATCGCCAAAACGCGGACACTGCGCAGCGAGCGGGCGATGGTCGTGATCGGCGTCATTGCCGTGGTCTCTTCAATGATGCTTTGGTGGGCCAACAACCTCTATCGCTCCTCCTACCCCAATCATGTCGCGCTGTCAGACAACCTGCAGCAGGCGCGTCGTTTCATCGCCCAGGCCATTATTTTTCAAGGCAAGCATCTGGCCGGCGAGCCGGTGACCGCCGGGGAGGCGCTGGCCGCCCTCGACAATGCCGCCCTCAAGGTTCAGGATTGCCTGGATGGCCGCAGCGCCCTGCAGGGGGTAGCCGCCGCGCCGCCGACGGGGCAGATGCTTGTTTTGCTCCAATCCTACCGGGAGGGGCTGGCCCGGCTTGACCGCACCGTGCGCAACCTGCTGGTCGCCAAAGAAAATGTCGAGGCGCTGCGCATTCAACAACTCAAGGAATTTCACGAAACCGAGCACATTGCCGACGCCGTCGAGACCGAGCAAGCGCTGCAATTGGCTGCGGTTATTGTCCGCCAGCAGCGGGAGCAGCGGGTGGGTTGGGCCTGCTGGCTCGTTTTTCTTCTCGGCTCTTTTTTTCTGCTGCTGCGTGCGACAAGAATTGAGGCTGCCCAGACGCAGCAGGAGCAGCTGATGCACGCCCTTTTGGAATCCACCACCGACGCGGTGTTTGTCAAAGATCGGGCCGGGCGCTATTTGCTGTGCAATGAGGCGGCCCAACGGGTGATCGGCAAGACCGCGAGCGAATTGATCGGGCGAACGGACCAGGACGCGTTTCCGGCTGAGATCGCCGAGCAGTTGATGGCCAGGGACCGGGAGATCATGGAATCCGGGACGGTGAGCAATCACGAGGAACAAATCGTCACCTTGAGCGGCGAGTCCCTGGTTTTTCTGGTGGCCAAGGGCGTCATTCGCGACCGGGAGGGCCAGGTGACCGGCCTATACGGCATTTCTCGCGATGTGACCAAGGAGCGTCGTGACCAGGAGCAATTGCAACGGCATCGGGTGCTGCTGCAGCGAACCAGCCGGCTGGCCAAGGTCGGCGGGTGGGAATTTGATCCGCACACCGGCCTTGGTTCCTGGACCGAAGAGTGCGCCCGCATTCACGATCTGGAGCCGACGGCCTCCATGAGCGTGGAGCAGGGCTTGTCGTACTATCACGGCGAGCACCGGGTCGCGATTGAACAAGCGGTTCGGGACGCCGTCGAGCTGGGCCGTCCGTACAACCTGGAGTTGGAGCTGATTTCGGCCAAGGGGGTGTGCAAATGGGTGCGCACCCAATGCGAGCCCCTCATGGACGAGGAGGGCCGGGTGCGCTACGTGTACGGGGATCTGCAGGACATCACCGAGCGCAAGGAGGCGGAAGCCTCGTTGCAACGGAGCGATTTGGCCTTGCGCGAGGCGCAGCGCCTCGCCGAAATCGGCAGCTGGCAATGGGACGTCGCCTCCGGGCAGCACACCTGGTCCGACGAGGTGTATCGGATTTACGGTCGGGATCAAAGCCTGCCGCCGGCTGAATACCCCGAGGTGCGGCAGTATTTCACTCTGGAGAGTTGGCGGGGGCTCAGCGAGGAGGTGGAACGCTGCCTGCGGCAAGGGGGCGCCTATGTCTATGACGCCGAGGTTGTTCGGCCGGACGGCGGCCGCCGCTGGATCACGGTGCGCGGAGAGGCGGTGCGCGGCGAGAACGGCGCGGTCGAATGTCTGCGGGGCACATTCCAGGACATCACCGAGCGCAAGCAAATGGAGGAAACCCTGCGCGCTTCCGAGGTGCGGTATCGCACCCTTTTTGAGCAGTCGATGGACGCCATTGCCATTATGGATGGATTCCCGCCGCAAATCCGCTATGTCAACCCGGCGTTTGTGGAGTTGTTTGGCTACACCGAGATTGAAATGCGGGCCATGGGAGGAGGAGACGTCTGGCGGCTGGTCCATCCCGAAGATCTGGCCATGGTGCAGGAGCGGGTGCGAGAGCGCATGGATGGCAGAGTCTCGGCGCTTCGTTACGAATTTCGGATTGTGCGCAAAGACGGCAAAATTCGTTGGGTGGAAGCCACCGGCATCCGTGCGGATCGCGGCGGTCAGGCGGTCAGGCGGTCAATCAGGCCATCTATCGCGACATCACGCCCCGGAAAAAGGCGGAGGAGGAGCAGGAAAAACTGCTTGCCCAATTAATGCAGGCGCAAAAGATGGAATCCGTTGGCCGACTGGCCGGCGGCGTGGCGCACGATTTTAACAACATGCTGAGCGTGATTCTGGGCCTTGCTGATTTTATCGAAGAGCAACTGGAGCCGAATTCGCCGATGCGCGGCGACCTCCAGGAAATCAAGAAGGCTGGGCAGCGGTCGGTGGAACTGACCCGGCAACTGCTCGCCTTTGCCCGCAAACAGACGGTCTCGCCGAAGGTGCTCAACATCAACGCCACGGTCGAGGGATTGCTCAAAATGTTGCGGCGATTGATCGGCGAGGACATCGCCCTGGTCTGGGCGCCGGCGGCGGCGTTGTGGTCGGTGCGGATCGACCCGACCCAGGTCGACCAGATCCTGGCCAATCTCTGCGTCAACGCCCGCGACGCCATTGGCGGCACAGGAAAATTAACCATCGAAACCGGCAATGTGACGCTTGACGCGGAGTATTGCGCCGAACATCTGGAGTATGTTCCCGGCGAATATGTCCTGCTCGCGGTCAGCGACGACGGCTGCGGCATGGACGAGGATATTCTCGCCAAGATATTTGAGCCGTTTTTCACCACCAAAGGCATGGGCGAAAGCACCGGGCTGGGGTTGTCGACGGTATACGGCATTGTGCGGCAAAACAACGGGTTTATCAACGTGTACAGCGAGCCCGGCCAGGGAACGACCTTGAAAATTTATTTGCCGCGTCACGGCGGCCAGGCCCTGGAGGAACTGTCGGAGAGCGTCCCGGCGGCGGACGGCGCTGGCCGGATCATTTTGCTGGTGGAGGATGAGACCGCGCTGCTGCAGTTGAACCAGCGGATGCTGACCAGTCTGGGCTATACGGTGTTGGCGGCGTCAACCCCGGGCGAGGCCATCCGGCTGGCGCGGGAGAGCCAGGGGCGGATCGATCTCCTGCTGACCGACGTGGTTATGCCGGAGATGAACGGTCGCGAACTGGCCGCCAAGCTGCACAGCTTTTTGCCGACCATGAAGCAGGTGTTCATGTCGGGCTACACCGCCAACGTCATCGCCCATCACGGCGTACTTGACGAGGGCGTTTATTTCCTGCAAAAGCCCTTTTTGAAGAAAGATCTGGCGGCGAAAATTAACGCCGCCCTGGCCCAACCGCCTCAGGATCCGGCGGCGTGAGCAGTGACGCCCTGCTTGAGCAGGAGCAGGCAGGCGGCGCCGTCTTCCTTCATCTGGCCCGCCTCCTGCCCCGCCTGTTCCCCGGTTCCCCAAAACACGTCGATCCGGCCCGGTCCCACCAGGGCTGAGCCCGTGTCCTGCACCGTGACCAACCGTCGCATCGCCCGCCACTCAATCACTTGCCCTTGCTGCATCACCGGCCTCCGGCTGTCGAGAAAGATCAGCGATCCCGGCGGATACCAGCGTTGATCGGCGGCGACCGAGCGTCCGGCGGTCAGTTTCTGGCCGAGGCTGCCGACGGCCGGGCCCGGCTTGCTCCAATGAAAGAAGATGTACGAATCGTTGGAGCGGAGGATCTGGTCGCGTTCCTCGGGGTGCTGTTCGATGTAGCGCCGGATGCTGTCCATGGTGACGTCGGCAAGCGCCATCCGGCCCGTGTCGACCAGGTATTTGCCGATGCTGCGGTAGGCGCGTCCATTGCTCTGGGCGTAATGGACCCCGCGAACCGAGCCGTCGGCGAGTTGGATCACGCCTGAACCCTGGACGTGGAGGACAAAGGCGTCGAAGGGATCGCGCAGCCACACCAGTTCGGCGCCGCGCAACAACTCTCCCTGTTCGATCTCGCCCCGCGTCCAGTAGGGCGCAAGCCGTCCTTTTTCTGTGCGCCCGATGACCGGTTTTTTCTCCTTCCCGGTTTTGACCATTAGGTCGTCTGGAATCCGGTGCAGGGGGTAGAGGTAGGGCGGTTGCCGGTGCAGACTTCCCGGAAAAATGGGCTGATAATAGCCGGTGATCAGCATCCGCTCTGTGGGCGAATTCGGTTGGCCGTGGAGTTGCACCACGTCGTAGTCGCGCCGGATCTGCTGGTCGAGCGCTTCCGGGTCGGGACGGGCATGGAGCAGGGTGCGCAGATGGAGGGCGGAGTCGATCAGGCGCTGCACCGGCACAGCCCTACCGGCAACGTCGTAACGGGTGGCGGGCGGCAGCGCGCGGAGGTAGGCAAGGCTGGCGGCCAGGGCGGGCTCCAGGTCGCGCAGTTCCAGATCGTCTGCAAACGCAGGGGCCAGGTCGGGGGAGCGGTCTGTCGCCGGAGTCGCCTGGACCGCGATTGCCAGCAACAGGACAAAGAGTGCGGCGATGCCGGCGCATAGCCGACCTTTTTGCCGCCTCACGTCCTCAGCCTCAAACGCGGAGGACGGCCTAGCGGGCCAGGGCCTCGGCCAATTCGGCGACGGCCATGGCGTAGCGGTTGGAATGGTTCCATTCGGTGACGGCTTGGAAGTTCGGATAACCGGCCACATAGCGTTTTTCGTAGGGGCCGCCGGGCTCCAGTTCCAGGCCAACGATGGTCACCGGACGATCCTGCGGCGAGGCTGGCAGTGCGAGTTGCTGCGCTTTTCGCACCAGTTCCAGCGCCACCCGTTCCTTGCGGCCCTTCTGTTCCGCCGCCGCCAGCAGCGGATCGTTGAGGGTGAAGCCGATGTCCTGGTACACCGGGGCGTCCAGGGTCCACTTGCACCGCTTGAGGTAATTGGCGATCGAGGCCAGCACGTCTGGAACCGAATTCCAGACGTCGCGCCTAGCGTCGCCGTCGAAACTGACCGCATACTCGCGGTACGATGAAGGGATGAACTGGGTCTGGCCAAAGGCCGCCGCATAGGAACCCATGACGCCGTGGGGATCCCGGCCGCTTTCCCGGCAGAGCAGCAGGAAATCGATCAGCTGTTTGCGGAAAAAATCGGAGCGCCGGGGGTAGGCGTCGAACAGGGTGTTGAGCGTCTGCAGGGCGTCGTAAGCCCCCTGACGGGTTCCGTAACGGGTTTCCACCCCCCAGATGGCCACCACCACCTCCCGGTCGACGCCAAAGTTCGCTTCGATCCGGTCAAGCAGCGCCTTGTGCCGCTGCAATTGCTCTTTGCCGTCGCGGATGTTGTCCGGGGTGACGAACATCGGCGCATATCGGTAGTAGGGCTTTGCCTCCCACTGTTTGTCCATCAGCACCAATACCTTCTGATTGATGGTCTGGCCCTGGAAAATGGATTGCAGTTCGTTGGCGCTGAATTGATGTTTTTGGGTCAATTCGGCGAAGAGGCGGCGGTATTTCTCTTGCTGCAGATCAATCGTCTGGCCGTCCTGCACCAGATCTGCGGCCAAGGGCGGGTCAGCCGCCAACCCCTGCGCAGGCCAATGCGTCAAGGTCAGCAGCATGGCGGCGGCAAGACAGACGGCAATTCGGGGGAACAAGCATCGGCTGGTCGGCTGGTCAGTCATGGGGAGCGCCTGGGGGATTATTGGAAAGAGTGGGCGGCAAAGGCGGCGAGAAAGGCATCCAACTCCTGCTCGGGCAGGTTGTTGACGCCGGCCGCGGCAGCCCGTCCGCCGCCGGTTGCGAACTGGCGACAGAGCGTGTCGGCCCCCTGGCGGGTGGTCAGAGGCGCGCGGACACTGATCAGGAAACCGCCGTCGGCGTGAGGCAGCAGGGTGGCGTGGGCCAGTTCGGGCTGTTCGCGGGACAACAGGTTGGCATATACACCGACAACCCGTTTGGACCAGGCCGCTTGCGGCAGCAGAAACACCCGGCCGCCGGCAAAGGTTGTGTAGGGGGCGAGTCTTGCCGCCTGGGCCATGTCGTTCTCGTAGCCCTGCCGCAGTTGGGCCAGCAGGTCGGAGGCGCGGTGAAAGGCAAACGGGTCCGCATAAGCGCGCACCTCGCGAAACAGGTCGGCGGGGTGGATCAGCAGATCCGATTCGACAATCCCGTAGCCGTTGTAATTGAGGAGCCGGCCGATTTCTTTGAGCGTCTCTGTGTTGCTTTCGCTCAAACCCAGCGCGCGCGCGAGCCCGAGCGCAACCTCGTCCAGGTTGTCGCCAAAGGCCCCGGCAATGGCCCAGGGACGATATTTGCCCGCCAGCAGCTGATCTATGATGAGCGAGGTGCAGAGCTGCGGCGACGGATCAAGGTGGGTTTCCAGCGTCTCCGCCGTGGGGATGGTCCCGCTGTAATGGTGGTCGGCATAGAAGACGCGATTGCCGTCTGCCAGCAGACGCTCGAGGGCGCTCCGGTTGCGGTCAAGCGAGACGTCCAGCACGGTGATCTGACAATGAGCGACGCCAACCAGCCGATCCAGAAGGGCGATGTCGCGTTTGACGCCGGTGACAAGACGCGCTGCCGGTTGAGGCGTGTGCAGGCGGAGCTGCTGCAGGGCGCAGATGCCGTCGGCGTCGCCGTTGAATACATCAATATGGTGCATGATGTGCCCAGGTCGTCGGGGATGTGCTCCCCCTTGCTTACATGCCGGGGAGGTCAAAACCCAAGGGATTGCCAATGTTGGCAAGGCGGAAGGTGAGCATGAAGGTCTGGTCGCCGGGCGTGGAGCTGGAGGCGAGTTCCACTGACCAGCAGGGCTGGAGATAGCGCAGTTTTATCGTCTCCTCAATGGTTTCGTCGGCCTCGATCGCCCGTTCCAGGCCGTAGCCGGCGGCGAAATTGTACGGCAGCAGATACCAGGCACTGCCCTTGACCGAATTAACCTCGGTGAGTTCGTTGTAGCGGTAATCCAGGGAAAATCTGTCGCCGGCGGTGCTGTAGTAGGAGCTGTCGATGGAATGGTAGAAGGCTCCGTCGCCGTACACGTCGACGTTGGTGGTGTATTTGAAGAGCAGTCGCTCAATCGGGTACCAACCAGTCTCGGCGATCACTGGGGTCAGCGGGGTGTCGCTTTCCTCGCTGCGCAGATCATAGCCTTGTTTGATTTTGAAAAAGGCGTATTCGCGTTCAAATTCGCGGCCGTTGCGTTCGCCGGAGATGCTGAAAAAGTTATTGAAACCGTAATAGAGGGTGTTTTGTTCCTCCAGATCGTCGACAACGTCGAATCGCGGCAACAGCTCCTTGTCCGGTATCGCGGTGTAGCCGTAGGCCACGTAGGGGCGCAGGGTGTGGCTCCAGGCGTTGACGTCGCCGAAATCCGCCGTGAAGTCGCGCATCAGGGTGGTGCCGATTTCTCCGCCGAGATTATAGAGGAAACGGTTTTTCGAGTCGCTGTCCTCCCAATCCGAGGCCCCGTTGTCCTGAATCATGTAGGCGGTGTTGCGGACGCCGCCGCTGACGTAACTCTCGAGATACGGGCTCAGCGGGATGCCGGTGGTCACCGTGGGCAACAGATCGAGCCGCTGGGATCCAACCCCTTCTTCCCGCCAGAAGTTGGTGTAGTTGGCGTCCCAGGAAAAGTCGGGCCCTTTGCCTCCGGTCACCGGCACGAGTCCCGAATAAGTCAGTGAGGGCAGTTTCCAGGGCTGAGACGGATTGTCGGCGGTGTACGTCGCCTCGCTGAGGTCGTTGATCGCCTGCATTTCACCCAACAGCGATGTGCCGTCGTCCCAGGAACGCAGGGCGGCAAAGGTGTTTTCCCGGTACTGGTTTGTTTTGTCGGTAAAGCCGCGGCCAAAGATGTTGAGGAATTTTTGCTGGCTGTCGGAGAAACTGCTCGACCCTGTGTTGAATTCACGCAGGTAGTCGATGTCTGAGGCGACGTCGATGTCCAGTCGGGTGGTCCATGCGCCGATGTCCTGATCCGCCTTGCCGCGAATCCAGTAGCGGTCGGAATTGGTGTGGGTGTATTGACCATCCTGGTAATACTCGACTTCGGAAGGGTCAGACAGGGCGTCGTCGAGATAATTGCCCATGAGCATGCCCTGGCTGTCGCTGTCCAGGATGTAGCGGAACTCGGCGCCGCTCATAAAGCCGCGGTTGGCAAAATAGCGCGGGAACAGGGTGAGGTCGGCGCTGGGCGAAAGGTTGATGAAAAACGGCGTTTCCATGCTGAAGCCGTCGCGGTCGGACATGAACATGGACGGAAAAAGAAAGCCGGTTTGTCGTTTGCGTTTGGCGGGCAGCAGCATCACCGGCGAGTACAGCACCGGCACGTCTTTGATGCGAAAGGTGGCGTGCTTGAGATAGGCGTAGCCGCCGTCGGTGATTTCGGTTTCGGCGGCGGCAAAGCTCCAGGGGGCGGTCTCTCCGGGCTGCAGCTTACAGGTGACGACCCATCCGTCTTCGATGAAATAGGTGGTCTCGCCGGTCTTCTCAATAACGTCGCCCTCGAAATGGAGATCCTTTTGCTGGCGGATGACCGTGGCGTTGTTGAAGCTGCCGGTGGCCTTTTCCATATCCAGGACGCCGGAGTCCGCAGTCAGTTGATCGGCCCCGACGTCGATGAGCAGGTGCCCTTTGGCCTCCACCGTCCCCTGGGAGATGTTGTAGGCGACCCAGTCGGCCTTAATGGTGGTCACGGTTTTAATTTCAGTCTCCGGTTCGCCTGGCTTGGCTGCGGCTGCGTCGGGGGCGGGGTCGTCGCCCAACAGACCGCTCCATTGCGAAGAGGTTTTCGGAGCCCGTTTTTCCACCGGCTCTTTCTTTTCCAGAAGCACGTTGCCCTCGGCCACGATGCGCGCCGGGTTCTCGTATCGGGTCATTTTATCGGCGGTTATGTCCCATTGGCGAGCGTCGACCGACACGGCGGCAGCCGGGGTTGAATGCAGAAGCAGGCCGGCAAGAATCGGAAAAAGCAGTGCAAGGATCGGGGAGGATGGGTTGGTATGCTTCACCTCGATCAGCTCCTTTGAATAGAAGGGCGAAACAGAAGAGCGGACGCACCGGAGAAAATCGTGATTGCGTGTGAACGGCGCCTCAACTGGTTGGAGCGATTAAAGAAATGGGACAACAATAATCACTGGTAACAGGCCCGAATGTACGTGTCCACCGGATTTGTGTCAAGCGAAAAGTCGTAGATTTGCCTTGCGTCAGCGGGGAATTTGGTTTAAGTATCGGCAGTCGCAGCACCGTCTAATGACTTGATTTTCCAAAGCTTGCATCATCTATCATATTTACGCTTTTCACGGCGGCATCAACCCTTCGCAGCGCTGCATGAAATGTATCTTCGGCCCGGTGAATTCCAGGCGACTTGGCCGTTCTCTCGGCATCGATCTTTTTTCGAGTAAAATCTGCAATCTCAACTGTATATACTGCGAGGTGGGCCGCACTGCATCCCCTGTCGGCGAGCGCGGAGATTATTCCGACATCCAGGCGATTGCAACCGAGATTGACGCGGTGTGCGCCGATGCCGCGCGCATGGCGAACATTGACGTGCTTACGGTCACGGCCAAGGGCGAGCCGACCTTGCACCGCGGTTTGGGCGCGATCCTGCGGCATATAAAACAGCGGACGGAGAAACCGGTAGCGGTGTTGACCAACGGCACGACCCTGACGGACCCGGAGGTGCGCCGGGACCTGCTGGTTGCGGATTTGGTCGTTCCCTCCCTTGATGCAGCCCGTTCTGAGACGTTTCAACGGGTGGACCGGCCTGTTGCCGGGCTTGATCTGCACGAGGCCATTGCGGGGTTGACGACCTTTTCCCATCAATATGCAGGAAAACTTTGGCTGGAAATCCTTCTGGTGCAAGGCGTCAACGACGCCCCCGAGGATGTCGAGGCGTTGATAGCCGCGCTTCGGCCCATGCGGATTGACAGAATTCAACTGAACACGGTGGTTCGGCCGCCCGCCGAGGGTTTCGCCCTGCCGGTGAGCAGAGAACGATTGACTGAGATAGCCCGCTCTTTTGAGAAAGCCCTGGGATTGCCGGTTGACCTGCCTTTTGTCCCGACAACGGGCGAAACGGCGCCGACGCTGCAAGGCGACCGAGCCAACGCGCCTGCCGCAGACGACGCGGTTGTGCAGGAAATTATAGAGATGTTGCAGCGGCGGCCTTGTACCGCAGCTGATATAGATCGGACCTTCCAATTGGGCGGTCCGGATAAGATTGAGCAACTCCTTGAGCCGTTGATATGTTCAGGAGTCCTGCAGCGGCAGGATCACGGCGATCATCGCTTTTATCAACACGCTTCGTGCCTCATAGGACTCGCGACGCCTGGCTGAGCCGGCGTTGCGTCTCTGACGCGGGAAGTGCAAGTTGCTTGAAAAAAATTACCCATTAAGGATACGAATGACCGAAAACGATCAAAACGAACAAGAAAAGAAAGCGCCTCCCGTGCGAAAAGCCAAAACCGGCGCATGGTGGAAAAGCGTGCCCAAAGCGGCCGCCGCCGAGGCGGCAAAGGCTGCGCAGGCAGCGGCGGAGGCGACTGAAGCGGCGGCGTCGACTGCACCAGTTGAACTCGTCGCGCCGGCCGTCCCGGATGTAATCGAAGAGCGGCGGGAGGAGTCGCCCCCCGTGGTTTCTCCTCCTCAGCCCGATGCGTCTGCGCCTGTCGCTGATCAACCGCTTGAGGTGGTCGAGCCCGTGGTCGCGGAAAGCGTGACTGAAGAGGTCGCGACGTCTGCGGCGGCGCCAGGCGTAGCCGATGAAGCGGCCCCGGCGGTTGCCGACTCAGGGAGCGAGGAGGCGACGGAAGAACCGGCTCCGCCCAAGAAAAGGCGGCCCCGGCGCAGCGGTAAAAAACGCGCCAAACCGGTTGACGCGTCCCAGGAGGCGGAAGAATCGGCTGAGAAGGCGCGGGAAACACCCGTTGAGCCGGCTGTTGATTCGGATGGCGACGAAGACGACGATTCGGATCGGGTGGTCGACGACGGGTCGGAATTTCCCGACAAGGCGGTGGTCTACAAGCTGCTGATCAACGCCGAGGAGCCGGAAGAATGCCGGATCGCCCTGGTGGAAGACGGGCGGCTTGAATCCTTCCACGTCACCACCATTGATCGCGAGCCCACCAAAAACAATATTTATAAAGGTCGGATCGTCTCGATCGAGGCCAATCTCCAGGCCGCCTTCGTTGATATCGGCACCGGCCGCAACGGATTCCTGCCGTTCAACGAAATCCATCCCGAGTACTATCGGCAGGACGTCAACGAGCGCAATCGCAATCTGATTGCCCAGCAGCAGTGGAAAAAGCTCAAAATCGAAGAGGTGATGCAGAAGGGGCAGGAGGTGCTGGTGCAGGTGGTCAAGGAGGTCACTGGCAACAAAGGCGCCAACATGACCACCTATCTGTCTCTGCCCGGCCGCTGTTTAGTGTTGATGCCGGGCAGCGACAGCTCCGGCATCTCGCGCAAGATTGTCGGCGAGGAGCGCAGGACCAATCTGCGCGAAATCATGAGCGAGTTTGAAATCCCCGAAGGCGTCGGATACATCATTCGCACCGCCAGCGCCGAGATCACCCACGCCGCTCTGGAAAAGGATCTGCACACCCTGCTCGCCCTCTGGGAAGAGGTCAAAAAGCGCGGCCAGACCATGGACGCGCCCGCCCTGGTGTTCGAGGAGCAGGACACGGTGGTCCGTTTTCTGCGGGATCATTTCTTCGCCGACATTCAAGAGATCCTGGTCGACACCCAGGAGTCGCTGGCCAATGTCGACGCCTTTATCGACCTGCTGCCGGCCAAACAGAAAAACGTCAAGGTCCGGCTGCATCGCGGCACCAAGCCTATCTTCAACCAGTTCAACATCGAAGAGCAGATCGAATCAATCTACAAACCGCAGGTGGCCTTGCCTTCCGGCGGCTCGATTGTGATCAACCCCACCGAGGCGCTGGTGGCCATCGACGTTAACTCCGGCCGGACTTCAAAGAATTCCGATTTTGACGACACTATCTTCCTCGCCAACATGGAAGCCGCAGCGGAATTGGCCCGGCAACTCAGGTTGCGCGATCTTGGCGGACTGATCGTGGTTGATTTCATCGATATGCGGAATAAAAAGCATATTCGGGAAGTTGAGCGGCAGGTGAAGGTCAGCATGAAGCGCGACAAGGCCAAGGTCGACATCAGCAAGATTTCCCGCTTCGGCCTGATGCAGATTTCCCGGCAGAAGATGGGCGCGCCCATCGAGAAAGGCAGTTACCGGACCTGCGAATACTGTGAGGGGCGCGGCGTGGTGCGTTCGGTGGAAACTTTGGCGTTGTACCACCTGCGGCGCATTCAGACCGGCATCAGCCGTAAAAAAGTGGCCCGTGTCGAATGCCGCCTGCCGCTTGACGTCGCCCAGTATCTGCTCAATAAAAAACGGGCGGAGTTGGCTGATCTTGAAGCCAAGCACCAGGCGAAGATCGACATTATCCCCCGGGTGGAGATGAAACCGTCGGAAAATCAAATCGATTTTCTGGAAACGGAAGCGACTCGGTAGACGATTGGGATGAAGGACGGCGCTGACTTGGTATGCAAGGTTGAGAGGCAAGGCGCCGTCAAGGACATGCGGTAAGAAAAAGCTTGATTATCGATCAGGTTCAGAGTATATGAGGGGACCATTTTGCGCCTGTAGCTCAGCTGGATAGAGCGTCGGACTACGAATCCGTAGGTCGGGAGTTCGAATCTCTCCAGGCGCGCCAGTACTCAAGGGTTTAGAGAATTTCTCTAAACCCTTTTTTCTTTTCCCCGGTCTCCCCCCGGTCCGCACGCGAGATTGCTTGTTCGATAAGGGATCTTCCGGATAATAGTTTTGGCCCTTCCCATGCAAGCATCCCAATTTTCCTCAGCCCGCCTGCTCGTCACCGTCTGCGTTATCAGCTTTGGCTGCTTTTTGGGTTCTTTCATGAGGATTCCCATTGTCCCGCTCCTCGCCACCTCGTTGGGCGCGGATACGGTGCAAGTCGGGCTGGTCAACAGCGCGTTCATGGTGATGACGGGGGCGCTCTCCATCCCGTTGGGTCTCCTTTCGGATCGACTGGGCCGGCGACTGCCGTTGCTGAGCGGACTCCTCCTGCTGTCAGGCTCTTCTTTTCTGCTGTACTGGAGCCAGAGCCCGCTCCAAATGGGGTGCATCTATCTCCTGTTCGGCATGGGGCTGTCAGCGATTTCGCCAACGCTGATGTCGTATGTCGCTGACTTTACCCCTCCTGGAGCATTAGGCCACGCGTTCGGGTGGTACACCATGGCCTTGTACGGCGGCATGACCCTCGGCCCGGCAACCGGCGGCCTTCTTGGAACGGCGCTTGGGTTGCGATCGGTCTTCCTTGTTGCCGGCGTTTTGATCTTGCTGATGTTCTTCGTGGCATACTTTTTTCTCCCCACCCATTCCCGCCGCATTGAACCCACCTCAGACGTCGCCTCCACCTTGAAAAATCTGCTCAGCAACCAGTCGCTCATTGCCTGTTTGCTCGCCACCCTTGGCGGTTGCGTTGGTTTTGGCATGTTCGTTTCCTTTATGCCGCTCTACATCAAGGATTTGGGACTGAGCACAACTGCGGTGGGATTTGTATTTGCGACCCAGGCGTTAGCGAATGCCGTGTCCCGCGTTCCGGCCGGATGGTTGTATGATCATCTGTCGAACCGAACCCTCCTGGTGACGGCCGGTTCCACTGCGCTTGCCATGGCGATGGTCGCTTTCGGCTTCTGTCGTTCCCTGCCTTCTCTTTTGGCAACCGCCGCCGGCATGGGGTTCAGTATGGGGATGGCGTTTACAGTCATCTGCACCCTGATTGCCGACTCTGTGCCGAAAAAAATGAGAGGCTTGGCCATGGGGTGCTACAACACCAGCGTCTATGCCGGGATGCTGACCTGTTCGCTCGGCATGGGGGTGGTTATTCGAAAGTATGGTTTTCAGGCGGGCTTTTCTTTAACCGGAGCGGTCATGATGTGCATGCTGCTGCTGTTTAACGTCCTGTATCACCCTGCAAAGGCATAGGGCGCTTCTTTATCGGCCCCAAGAGGTGGATTTCGTGGCCAGAGTGGACCAGCAAGAAGCAGGAAATCAAAAGCAGAAAACAGCTCAAGGATAGGCGACCACGCTGGAAAGCAAATTTTCCGATCAATGATCGGGACTGCAATATGTACACACGACGAGGCAGTTGCCAAGAGAGGTTCTCTTTGGCAATTTTCTTGCAATAAGACCAAATGCTTCTTGTCTTGAGAAGCGAGCTCAAAAGGGGAAAATCGAAAATGTCCATTGTTACAATCGCTCGAGGTTCTTACAGCCGTGGCAAAGAGGTGGCTGAAAGGTTGGCAAAAAAATTAGGATACGAATGCATCTCTCGGGAGATTCTGCTTGAGGCGTCGAAGGAATTTAATATCCCAGAGATCAAGCTTGTCAGAGCGCTTCACGATTCCCCTAAAATCTTTGCGTCCGACGGCGCGTCGCACTATGTGAAGTACTACCGTTCAGCCATTTTACGCCATGCCCGCAACGACAATATGGTTTATCATGGACTGGCCGGACATTTTTTTCTCAAAGACATCCCCCATGTTCTAAAAATCAGAATCAACGCCGATATGGAGACGAGGGTGCAAGAGGAGATGGCCCGAGAAAACATCTCTGCTCAAGAGGCTCTGCGCATCCTGAAGAATGATGATGAAGAACGCCGGAAGTGGAGTATACAAGTGTACGGCACCGACACCTGGGACAGCCGTCTTTATGACATGGTCATTAACATCAGCACGCTCACGATTGACGACACGGTTGACGTCATTGCCTATATTTTGCAAAAAACAACGTTCCAGTCGACGTTCGAATCAAGAAAACTGGTTGCGGACATGGCAATGGCGGCAAAACAACAGGCAGACATCATGAAAGCAATGGGCACAACACTGTTCTGATATGCGCCATCCTGAACACCACCGCATTCATCGTTCCGGCTGGCTGCGAGCAGCGGTCTTGGGCGCGAACGACGGCATCGTTTCAACCGCCAGTCTGATTATTGGCGTCGCGGCAGCTGATGCATCCCGAGAGAGCATTCTTTTAGCGGGCACGGCTGGCTTGGTGGCCGGAGCGCTGTCGATGGCCGCCGGCGAGTATGTTTCAGTGAAATCCCAAGAGGACACGGAGCGTGCTGATCTGCAGATGGAGTCCGACGCGCTCGAGAATGATCGAGAAGAGGAAGAGAAGGAGCTGGCGGCTATCTATCGCGATCGTGGCCTGGATGAGCATCTTGCGCAAGAGGTGGCGCGCCAATTGATGCAACATGACGCGCTTGCGGCCCATGCGCGTGATGAGATCGGGATCACCACCGAATTGAGCGCGCAGCCCCTGCAGGCGGCTTTTTGGTCAGCCGGCGCATTTTCTCTGGGCGCGGCAATTCCGCTCGCAACCGCAACGCTTGCTCCTGCTTCTTCACTGCTGTGGGTTGTCCCACTTCTGGCGATTGGCTTGCTAGGGGCGCTCGGCGCGGTCGCCGCTGCAACCGGGGGCGCTTCACTCTCTCGTGGCGCTGTGCGTGTATGTTTTTGGGGTACGGCGGCCATGGGGATAACTGCTGCAGTCGGCAAGCTGTTTGGCATTGCGGGATGAGTCAGCCCTGCAGACCGATTCAGTTGCAGGAGGCAAACCTTTGCCGTATCTTTCTCGCGGGAATCCCCCCTGCCCTGCCATCGGCGGTTGTCCCCTTCAGTCACGCTATACAATGTCAGGCCAACATCTCTCTTTTTACCATTTTTTTAACTTAACCGAGGAGTTATCGATGAGCAAAACCCTTGTGCAAATGACAGCGGAAATCATCCAGTCGCAGATCAGCAGCAAACAGATGAGCACCGATGAAATCAAAGCCGCCCTGAACGAAACCTTCCAGGCGCTCAAATCACTGCAGGACGCTGAAGCAAGCGGGGTTATAGAGCCTGGCGCAGAGGCAACCGCGCCGACTGTTGATCCTAAGAAATCCATCCAGAAGAATAAGGTGGTCTGCTTGGAATGCGGGCAAGAGTTCAAGATGCTGTCTCCGAAGCACCTGAGGTCGCATGGCTTTGATGCCAAGGAATACCGCAAAAAATATGGTTTTTCCGCCCGGCAGCCACTGTGTGCGAAAGCGCTTTCCGAGAAACGGTCCGCCTCTGGGAAGGAACGCGGCATTCCGGCCAACCTGCAAAAAGCCATAGTCGCCCGGACCAAGAAAAAACCTGTTGCAGATGAATAACAATAGAGGGATTTCAACAAGAATGAAGAAAAACGTCACACGAAAAGAATTGGCCCTCTCGGTCACGGAAAAGTTGGGCGTTGCCCAGCGGAACGCAGCGGAAATCGTCGACACCGTTTTTGCGACCTTGAAAAACACCTTGGTCCAAGGCGAATCAATCAAGCTGGTCCAATTTGGCAGCTTGAATGTTCGGGATAAATCCCCGCGCCGGGGCCGCAACCCGCAAACCGGCCAGTCTCTGACCATTGCCAAGCGACAGATGATCAGTTTCCGTCCGAGCAGACAGTTGCGCGAAAGGTTGAACGACAATCTTTAAGCGCTGAAAAGGGCGGCAACCGGTAGCAAATTCACGGGATATTGAAGCGATTTTCTGTAATTCCATTTCTATTTCAACCGTGAAGCACGCCGATTTGTCTTTTCGACGAACACCGCGAGGAGAAATCTCGTTATGGCGCGAGATTTCTCACTTCGTTCGATATGACAGACCTTCGTCGGCGATGTTTTGCGCTGTGCATCATGCTTCGCTTGATTTGGAAATGGAATACCTCATCACCTCAACCTCTCAAATCAACGATTATGAAAATAGTAGGCATTTGCGGCAGTCCACGCCTTAAGGGCAATTCAGCTCAACTTCTCGATTCTGTTCTGACTCAAGCAGCAGGACAGGGCGCACAGATTGTGAAACACCATCTCAACAGTCTGTCTATCAGGGGGTGCCAAGCCTGTTATAGCTGCCGCTTGAAAGGCAACGAAGGCAAATGCGCTCTAAAGGATGACATGAACCCCATTCTTGACGATGTGCTCACGTCAAACGCTGTGGTTCTCGCCTCTCCCGTGTACATGTGGCAGGTGACCGCTCAAGCGAAACTGTTTACTGATCGCCTGATGCCGGTGCTCAAGCCGGATTACTCCTCCTGGCTCACTGGGCAAAAACTCCTCTCCATTTATACCCAAGGACAGCCGGACATTTCCAAATTTGCGCCGTATTTCGAGCATGTTAACCAAATGTTCGCCTTCCTGGGCTTCCGAACCTTGGCCCCCCTGGTTTTTGGTGGACTACGGAATATTGACGACATTCAAAAGCATCCAGCAGCATTCGAGCAGGTCCAGCAGGCTGTTAACGGCTTGCTGGCTGAATGAGACGATTCTTTTTGAAGAGTAGGTCGCAATTGGAATAAGTGTGCCACGAGGCTTCTGGTTCGCAACTGCAATCAAGACACTCACGCGAACCACTAACCCCCTGTGTTGCAAATGTAGCGATGGTGTCGAGCCGGCACACGCGGCTAACCCCCTGCCTTATGAAATCGCCCGAGCCGAGCGGGTTATTCTCGTCGCTTTCTGATAACACTCGCCAACCCGGCAAGGCCTATCCCGAAAAGGAGCATGGTTGTTGCTTCTGGGACAGGAGTCGTTTGAAAATTTGCTTTCAGATATATGGAAGCGTCGTCATTGCCAGACCAAATCCATTGCGCCAATTCATCGATACCTTGGATCTTGCCGAGGCTCACACTTGTCCAAATATTATTTCCTCCATTGTTGCCATAGGAGGTAACCGAAGCCCATTCCAATCCATCCAATGAATATTCCCATTGGGAAACAGCGGCAGAGTACAACGGGCCGCCCGCAATATCCCCTGTGAGTTCGGCTAGGAATGCAGCAGGATCCCCGCCACCGATGGAGTTGCTAGGCGTTGAGTAACCAGCATTATGCATTTGCCATATAAACGAATAGTTATGGCTAGCCAGAAGATTCGCCAGGATGAGCGAGTCTGACTTGGTCCAATCGCCGGAATGCTCACCTACACCCAAGGATGACGTTACGCCGCCATCAACAAGATAAAAATTATCGACCACGTTGTCGCCGGTATAAGTCACCGCCACAGACAGCGCATTCGCCGCGCTGTTTCCACCCAACAGAAACAATCCACTGGTCAATCCCACGAGTATTTTTCGTCGCATATCCCTCTCCGATTATGTTTGCGCCATGACGCATTTCCTTGAAATCAACAAAGACTCTCCGGTCAGTGGTCATTGCAAAAATGGGGGCCTTGTCTCAAAGAAAAACAACCTGCATTCAAGCAGCTGAATTTGTACGTTTTTTTATTAAACTTGAGTCTGATGCAATCAAACAGGAGTAAACGTCATTTTCTGAATAGGCGTGCGGGAAATCCGAAATTCTTATGTGTAATTCAATCACCTCTCGCAACGGTTGTCGACGACAAGCAAAGCAGCACCGCTGGTGGATTTACCCATGTGGAATTAGATGGTTATGTATTGCCCTGGTGCAGAAAAAGAAGACGCAAGTTAAGAGCGTTTAATCTGTTCTGAGGAGGTGTTCACATGCAAAACAGTACGCAGAAAATTCACAGACGAATTCAAGGAAGGGGCCGTCAAGCTGGTCACGGAACAAGGATACAAGATTTTTGGGTTCCTCAGTAGAATCTGCGGGTAGACTTATGGCTGGACAGATCACCAAGTCCATGATACAAGGCGATTTTCTATTTATGATGGAAAACAGCTTTGCAATTCTTCCATTGAATTCTGTATTTTTTTGTTGCTTGACTGTTGAGATTGCTTGATCCTCCTGGCATTAGCCATTTGTTCTTATCATGAAATCTTGAGGCTCCTTGTATTCTACTTGTTAGTTTTGGGGATTGTTTTGGCTCTGTTGGGCTTTTGTTAGGGAATATTTAAGAAACAGTTACTTGTCCCTTCACCTATTTATGAAAAATGACCGGAGGCGTTTATGCTCTTTGATCAGGAAACTGTTACAAAGGTAGTGAAAATTTTACACGAAGAAATTGTACCGGCACAGGGCTGTACAGAGCCTATTGCAATTGCTCTAGTAGCAGCTAAAGCAAGAGAGGTGCTTGGCGAGATTCCCGAGCATGTTAAAATGTTTGTTTCGGGAAATATAATCAAAAATGTAAAAAGCGTGGTCGTGCCCAACAGCGGCGGGATGGTCGGCATGGAGACTGCGGCTGCCATGGGCATTGTGGCGGGTGACTGTAAAAAAGATTTGATGGTTATCAGTGATATAACCGATGAGGATATGGTTGCAGTACGAAAATACCTAGATAAATCCTCTTTTGAAATGATTCACGAAAAGACACCTATCAAACTATATGTACGTATTGAGGTCTCTGCGGGAGAAAAAAGCGCGTTGGTTGAGGTGCAGTATCTGCATACCAATCTGACCAAAGTAGTCAAAAATGGACAGGTGCTTCTTGATCGCGGTTTTAGTCCCGAGAGCTTTAATACCACACAGGAAGACCGCTCTGTCTTGTCGGTAAGTCTTATTTACGATCTGGCCAAAACCATTGATCTTGGTCTGATACGCCCCCTGTTCGAGCAGGTCATCTCCTTGAACTGCATCATTGCGGATGAAGGACTTCAAAATACGTACGGGGTGAACATCGGAAGCAGTATTGTCAAAAATATTGACCAGGGAATTTACGGTGACGACCTGCGCAACCGCTGTGCAAGCTATGCCGCAGCTGGAAGTGACGCGCGAATGAGCGGCTGCCCCCTGCCGGTCATGACCACCAGCGGAAGCGGCAATCAGGGCATGACAGCTTCCCTTCCTGTGATCAAATTTGCAATACTTAAAGGGTATTCCAGGGATGAACTCATAAGAGCCCTTTTTCTATCGCACCTCTGTACTGTGCACATCAAAACACAAGTAGGGCGTTTGTCTGCCTATTGCGGAGCCATGTGCGCGGCAGCCGGAGTCAGCGGGGCCATAACATTTCTGATTGGGAAAGACATGGCCACTGTAGCTCACGCTATAGTCAATACACTTGGCAATATTTCCGGTATAATCTGTGATGGAGCCAAGCCTTCATGTGCCATGAAAATCGCCACCGGAATCTATGCCGCTTTTGACTCGGCTACTCTGGCTGCCTATCACAAGGATCTGCATGGAGGCGAAGGCATTGTGGGCAATGACGTGGAGGCCACGATCCGCAATATCGGCGAACTTGCCAGTGCGGGAATGGAGCAGACCGATGAAGTGATTCTAAAGATTATGACGACAGAGTAAGGGCATGAAATTGAAAACACCAGAAATGAAGATGAGTTCCCAAGACTGGGGATGGGTAGCTATCAATATAGGCATGGGCATTGGGGCTGGAATTGTATTCCTTCCGATTCAGGCCGGAATTGTCGGCTTATGGACTTTTCTGTTGGCAATAATTGTAGCTTATCCAGCCCTGTATCAATTTCAAAGGCTTTTTATCAATACCCTTGTCGAGTCAAAGCAGTCAACAGACTATCCCGCAACCATAAGTGAATATCTGGGGACTAAGTGGGGGACGGGACTTGGGCTGATTTATTTTGTGATGCTTGTGATCTGGCTTTTTGTGTACAGTGAAACAGTTACCAATGACAGCGCTTCCTATATTCATACGGCTGGTATGACTGAAGGGCTTTTGTCGACCAACGTATTTTACGGCCTATTTGTAGTAACATTGCTTGTTTTTCTTGCATTTGTAAGCAAAACTTTACTTTTTAATCTTTCGAAGTTGCTTGTAATTGTCATCCTCTCTTCTCTGGTTGTACTTTCAGTAATAATTATACCTTACTGGGATGTTGATAATATAAAGGAGATAATTTCCGTTCGGAAAATGATTCTCCAGGCGGTCATAACCCTGCCTTTTGCCATGACCTCGATTCTTTTCCTGCAGTCCCTCAGCCCAATGGTCATTTATGTCCGCTCCGAGCATCAGGACATAGCCATTGCCCGTCGCAAGACTGTGCAGATAATGAACTGGTCTTTCGGCATTCTGGGAACTATTGTTTTTTTCTTTGCCTTTTCCTGCACCATGTCCATTACTTCCCAGGAGGCCTATATGGCACTTGCTGCCAACACTTCCTTTCTGGCAATAATGGTCAAAAATGTACCAGGGGCAATCGTTCCGGCTATGGGAGTGATTATTGATATATGCGCGGTAGTAACCTCTTTTTTCGCGGTTCTGCTGGGCATGCACGAAGCCTGCGTCGGACTGTATATGAATCTTGCGGCCAAGGATAAGCCCAGAGAAAACATCAATATGAAAAGGCTGTCAGCCGGGGTTATTGCCTTTATCATCCTTCTCGGCTGGGGCGCCACAGTCGTTGATTTTCCCATTCTTTATTTTACAAGTATCTGCAGCCCGATTTTTGCCGTTATCGGCTGTTTTATCCCTGTCGTTCTCATTTACAGGGTAGACAGCCTAGCCAGATACCGAGGTCTTCAGGCGTGGATGGTTGTTGTTACAGGTGCGCTGCTGGTGATATCCCCTTTCCTGGCCTTAATTGACAAGTAGGATTTTTGGTTTACCTACCCAAATGATAGAAGAGGATCTAGCCCTATCCAGTGACATTGTTACCTGCGAAGATGCAGCGCTCCCCGGACTTCGAATCGAGCTGTTAACTCTTGAGCGCAATATTCAAGAGCTCGCTAATGCCAAGGCGGAATACCTCAGCATGATTCATACATTCAACGAAGAGTGCAACCGAAGGCTCGGTGAACTTATCAAAAAACTCGTGAAACTTCGGGAGGAACGCTTGTTTATGTTTGAGCCTAAATCACCCGACAGTTCCAATGATGATGCTTATGAAAAATTAACGAACGCCTCAGAATCGTTTGGAAAGCAGCATGACGAGATCTTCAGTCAGCCAATTGCAGAATTAAAAGCAAGGGACAGGGCGGAAATAAGGAAAAATTATCGCCTAGCAGGTCGTTTGTGTCATCCGGACACTGTTGGTGAAGGCAAGAAAAAGAAAGCTGAGGAGATTTTTAAAACACTTAGCACCGCATATGCGAAAGGCGACCAAGAGGCCGTAAAAAAGATTCTGGAAGCCTTGCAGAACGGGGAATGTCTTGCTAGTAATTTTGAGGTTATGAATGACAAAGCGCTGCTCAAAAAAAAGATAGATAGCTTGAAGACTGAAAAAGTGCACATTGAAAATGAACTGGAAAGAATAGAAAAAGATAAAATTTTCCAGCTGTTAAGTCACATTAACGATTGGGATGAATATTTTGAGCGCAAAAAAGAAGAATTGGAATCTCAAATTCATCTTTTGCTCATCCGGTCAGCCATTGGTGACCCAGAACGAATCTCTTTTTATTGAGCAGTGTTGAAAAACGAAAAATTAGCAACTTGAACATTCTGGCGCGACATTGTCGCCATGTTTGTAAAAACAATAGGTTGCGAGGCAATGTCGACGAAATACGTACACCACCAGAAATCGACCGGAACCAATAATCAGGAGAAGGTTTATGGCCGGTGTCCTCGACATCCATACCCACGCCTTTCCAAATGGCAGAACAGCTCTGTTCGCTATGAGTACGCCTTGGTGATCTGCCTATCCCCCGTAACTCGAGGCGTGAATTCAAAAAACTCGCAGGAGGAAAACCATGCTAAATCTTAAGTCAATTTCAGTTGCTATCGGAGTTTTTTCCCTCATCTTGGGCGGTTCGACGAACGCTCAGTGCCAACTTTCGCTGGAACAGGCACAGGCTGAATGCCGCAGCATCGCTGGGCAACAAACTGGTTACGCCCCCAACGCCGCAACCACTTCAGTGCAATCAGAGAAGGGTGGTCGAGCGCGCGGTGCGGCAACTGGCGCCATGGCAGGTGCAGCGAGCCACTTCTATCTGCACTTATACAAAATTAACAAAGGAGAAGGGCTATGCGTTCTAAAATTTTCGTATTTGCAACCGTTATGACATTCTTATGGTCAGCATCGACGTTTGCTGTCGCACAAACGCAAGAAAAGAGTACTGATACAGAGCTCCAAAAATTTCAAGGCACCTGGGTTATGATTTCAGGGGAGATGGACGGGAAAAAGGTGCCTGAAGAACATGTCAAACAGAACAAAATCACCGTCGTCGGGAATAAAGTCGAACTCTTCAGTCCTCATCAACATAAAGAAGTGATCGTTGCTTCTATCACGAAACTGGATGTGACTAAGAATCCCAAGGAAATGCATTGGGTTCGCGTCAATGGACCCTATGCAGGGAAGACTGTTATTTCAATCTATGAATTTGAGGGTCCAGATCAATACAAGGTAAGCTTCGATCCTGCAGCACTGACTGTGCCTAAAAAGTTTGGCACAGAAACGGGATCGGGACATATTTGGCACAATTGGAAGCGGTTAAAATAACAAACACGAACAAATGAGCTGTACCTGTCAACGAGATCCAAGCGGAAAGCGTGATTCGGCCCATGTGCCGCCTTCACAAGGAGTCAAACCATGAATGCTCGCGACATTAAAATTCGTGGCCAGAATTTTTCTTTCGTTACACTCGCGCTGAGTGCAGTGATACTGTTTGGTTGCGCGACGACAATTCTTGCTCATCCTCCAGACGTCATTCGAGCATCAACATTGCCCGATTTGAGCGGACTGGCTTGGGTTAAGGATGACCTCTTTATCGGCGTCCATGATGCCAAACGCAATTCGGAGAAAAAATACTGGCCCCGGGTCAGCCTTGTGCATCTTCCTAAATCGGAGCTCGAGGGAGTCACCTGGCAGTCTCTGGATTTAGAGTTTCCTGGACCTGATGGGCCCAGCAGCGATTTGGAAAGCGTTAGCCGTATCCCGGGCGGTAGGGGATTTTTGTTTGCTGAAAGCGGGCAGGAAGGTGAAGGGGCTCGACGGATCTTCTTCGCTGTGTACACTAACGATACGCTGAAGATCGAGTCTCAGGTTCCTTGGCCTGTGCCCGTCGAGAATGTCGAGGCCACCGAGGTTTGCCAAGTTGGCCAGCAATTGGTGTATCTGTACGCGGAACGTGCGGAGGGCCTTGCGGCAACGAAAATCAAATGGGCCACGCTTTCATTGCATCCGCTGGAATTCGGCCCATTCAAGGAAGTTACTTATGAAGGAGTCGATCCCGTCGGGAAGGGTGCTCGACCCATTGTAGCTTTGGCGGTTGATACCGATGGTTTTATTTACAGCGCATCTGCCTATGATCCGGGAAACGATGACGGTCCGTTCCGAAGCGTAGCTTGGCGGATTGGAAAAATGATTGCTGATAAAAATGGCAATCCACTGGTTCAATTGGGTGAGAGCAAGAGGCTGGCGACCTTGGATGGATTGAAAGTAGAGAGCATCACTGTGCGCGAATCAGAGAAGAGTGGCAAGCAAGTATTCGTAGGAACAGACGATGAGCACTATGGTGGAATAATTCGCCTGCTTCCAAGTGTACCTTGAAGCAGCAAGACCTCGATGGATGCCCCTAACACCTATTAATCAGTTCATAAATTAGCGAACATTTGATCGTTTTAAAACGCATGTAATTATAGGTAGTTATTCACTAGTTTTATGTTCGGCAATCAATAAACTGGTTAATAACTCCACTCCCACTCGGCAATTCATGTAATGTTGCCGATAGATTTTCTTTATCAATAACTCTCTTCCATTTGCCGGAGGACCTCTTCGGGGGTAATATCGCGTCGTGGAAGAAAGTGCGCAAGCAACGAGGCTATGTCGGCACAACTGAACAACGAGTGCGACTCCTTCTATTCTCTTCCGGTTTTCGGCAGAAAGAGCATGGACATCATCACCATGCCTATATGATGATGCTAGGCCAGCCAGCCTCGGGCCTGGTAATGATCCATACCGGCTGTTGCTCCGCCTTACATTTTGCTACCCAGTCAAGAAAGCTTTTTTTCACACCCTCCAAACACAGGAGCACTTGCCCATGAATCGCGCCACCTGCACCCGTCCATTCTTCAAGAAAATCCTGAAGTGCCTTTGGCCGCTTTTGCTTGTTGCCGGGTTTGCCGCCTCCAGCTTTGCGGCTGAACAGCAGGGACCGTTGAAAGTCGGGATGGAGCTTGCCTACCCCCCGTTTGAGATGACCGACACCACCGGCCAACCGGCAGGCGTCAGTGTCGATCTAGCCAAGGCGCTTGGCATAAGCCTGGGCAGGGAGATCAAGATAGAGAACATGAGTTTTGACGGCCTCATCCCCGCCCTCAAAACCGGCAAGATCGACATCATCCTTTCCTCAATGACCGCTACACCAGAACGGGCACAGTCAATCGACTTTTCCAAGCCCTATCTGCAAACCGGGCTCTGTTTACTGGTGCGCAAAGATTCTGCGGTGCAAACCATTGCTGATCTTGACCAGGCCGGCATGACGGTTGCCGTGAAGAAAGGAACGACCGGGCACAACTATGCCAGCAAAGAATTGAAAAAGACCAAGGTCCTGGTCCTTGACAAGGAGGCGGCGGCCCTGCTTGAGGTCGTCCAGGGCAAGGCCGATGCCTTCATTTACGACCAGATGTCCACCTACAGCAACTGGAAGCGCAACCCGCAGACCACCCGCGCCATCCTCCAACCCTTTCAGCAGGAATCATGGGCCATTGGTATCCGCAAAGACAACACCGCCCTCAAGGAGGAGATCAATATTTTTCTCAAGGATTATCGGGCCAAGGGCGGCTTTGAAAAGCTCGGCGACACCTGGCTTCTGGAGCAGAAACAGGAATTCAAGCGCCTCGGCTATCCGTTTTTCCTGTAACCGCCCAGGAAAAAAATGGGCAGGTTGACAACCTTGTGGCGGATGCCGGACAATGACGCGCCGTCGCTGATCTCCCGGCTTATGGCCTTTGTCTTGGTCCTCCTCCTGCTCTCGGCTCTCTTCTTTTTTTCCTTCAGCCAGTTACAGTATGGGTGGAACTGGACTGCGGTCTGGCAGTATCGGCAAAAATTTCTGCACGGGTGGATGACCACTCTGCTGATTTCAGTCGCGGCGCTTAGCCTCAGCCTGCTGATCAGCGTCTTTTTCGCCCTCGCACGCCGCTCCCGCCTGTTGCCGTTGCGCTATCTGGCCATCCTCTATATCGAAGGGGTGCGCGGCACCCCGCTTCTGGTGCAGATTCTGGTCTTTTTCTACGTGGTGGCGGATGCCTTTGGCATCAATAATCGCTATGTGGTCGGCATTCTGACCCTGGCCTTCTTCGCCGGGGCCTATCTGAGCGAGATTATTCGGGCGGGCATCGAGAGCATCGGCGAATCCCAATTAGAATCAGCGCGCGCCATTGGCCTGACGACCTTTCAGACCTACCGTTTTGTCATCCTCCCCCAGGTGGTGCGGCGGATTCTGCCCCCCCTGGCCGGTCAATTCGCCTCGCTGGTCAAGGACTCCTCGCTGCTTTCGATCATTGCCGTCAGCGAATTCACCCTCAACGCCCAGGAGGTCAACGCCTTTACCTTCAGCACCCTGGAAAGCTACCTGCCGCTGGCCGTGGGGTATCTTCTGTTGACCCTCCCCATTTCCCTGTTCAGCCGCCACCTGGAACAGAAATTTCGCTATGCAACTTAGCCTCGCTCATCTCAGCAAATCCTATAATGGCCACCGAGTGCTGGACGATATCTCCATTGAACTGCCTGATGTCCACGCCCTCGTCATCATTGGCCCATCGGGAGGCGGAAAGACAACCCTGCTGCGCACGATTGCCGGCCTGGAACGACCTGATTCCGGGCAAATATGCATCAACGGCAAGCCGCTGCTTTTTGATGAAGCAAGCCTACTTATCCATCGTCGCAGCATCGGCACGGTCTTCCAGGCCTTCAATCTCTTTCCGCACCTGAGTGCGCTTGACAATATCATCCTGCCGCTTGAGCAGGCGCAAGGATATGAGCACAAGCAGGCCCTTGCAACGGCCCAGGCCATCCTGAAACGCTTTCAATTGACGGCCCATGCCGACAAGAAACCGGCCCAGTTATCCGGCGGCCAGCAACAACGGGTGGCCATTGCCCGCGCCATCGCCATCAAACCACGATTTTTGCTCTTCGACGAACCCACTTCGGCCCTCGACCCGGAGATAACTTCAGAGGTGCTTGATATTATCAGCGAACTACAAGATGAGGGCCGCGATCTCCTGCTGATAACCCATCACATGGGATTTGCCCGTACAGCGGCAGATCACTGTCTCTTTGTAGCAGAGGGAAAAATCAGAGAAAGCGGCAGTGTCGATCGCCTGTTTAATCAGCCGGAAAGCGTTCAGCTCCAGCAGTTTTTGGGAAGAATAACGCGCTATGATTAGTTCTACTTTGTCACATTACCCGTCCATGGCCCGTTGCCCCATTCAGCCTGCACCACTTTGTTCATGCTTGTATCGGAATTCTGGACCGAGGCCCGCAATCAGCACCGAGATGGCAAAAGGCAGCTCACCGTGCGCCGCTTTAACTGGTCCATCTCCTGTTCACCTTGATTGGGATAGCGTTAACTACTCGTCAAGACATCGATTCTTCCTGTGGGGGGCGACTTCTGACTGCTGCCTGCGTCAATAATTATACCACTCAAGAGGCACTGAGTATGCAATGCGCGATGGATCATATAGTTTTAAATATGGAAGATGACGAAAAAATGATTGCCTTCTCTGCAATATACCGGGACTGCCCGAAGTGACAAGGAAATCGTAAAAAATGAAATCTGAAGTGAAACACCTGGAAGATGAGCAACTCGCAAACGGTGTTGTGATACGGTTCTATGATGAATCCCGCAGGGTGGCTGGTGATCGCTGGCAGGTTACAGTGCGCTACGATGCAGTGGTCTCGGTCCCGGAAACCTTTTGGAGCCTAGTGAGTGGAGAGTCGGAACTGATTGAGGAGATTCGCGCCGTCTTAGGGACAGAGATTGTCCTTACCAATGTCAATGAGCGGAATTTTATTTCAGCGGAGGAAAAGGAGGTGTTAATTGCCGAAATAATCAGCCGGACCCGAAAAAATATCTTCGGCTATCTCGCTGCTCCTGATTTTCCCGAATGTTATTTCAAACGTCGTTTTAAGGAAGCACGCGAGGAAATTGAGCGGAAAAAGAGAGAGGCGCGGGTTCCAGATAATGAAGATATTGAAGAGCCCGTTGATTTTTCCCATCTTTTTTCAGATGTGAAAAAGAGCGAATAATGTAAATCGAGTCAGGGGCATATTAATTGATTCGTACCAAGCAATCCATCGGCTGAATTGCTGATTTTATGGTTATAGTCACCAAATGAGTCTTCATCATAGTCTGAATGGATGACGCCTCCTTTATACAAGGGGAGATAAATATATATTTGAGGTCTCGTATGAATTCGTATCACTTTATTTTTGAAGTTGAACCGCAGCTTGAAAATCCTTTGATTGCCCACGTTTCTAGGGCAGCGGTTCATATCTGGGTGTTATCAACCGATATACAGGAAGCAAGAGATACCGCAATTCGTTTTCTTTCGTCCGACCGTTGGGAGGTAACCGAGGAAAAGGATGCTTATTTAGCGACTCAAGAGCAGGTAGATGGACTGGGAGCTGATGAATCGTCGAGTTATCAAACAGCTCAATCAGAAGGAATCCACGCGACGTTTTACTACTGGCACAGGTCTGAGTGATTTTCGAACAATCCGATACGCCGGTCCTGCAGAAGTTGGCGTTCTTTTCATAGGTTGCTCAGTGATCGCAGGAAGTTAGCCCCCACGTTGGCAAAGATATCTCCCGGCATTGAAAAAAGTTGATTATCCAAATCAAGCACTGAAGATTCTTCCGGCTCTTCGACGAATCAAGTGGATTTGAGTAAATTCTGTATCGGTGCGGCCAGCAGGTAGATGATGCTGATGAAGGGGTCGTCGTTTCTATATCCCCTGGCCCTGCATTTGGCCGCCTGGAAGATACCGTTGAGCGCTTCGATTCGGGCGTTGTTGTGCCCCGAGATCCAACGGGCGCAAATGGCCTCGCGGTGTTTTTCGACTGTTCGCAGGGCCTTGCGGACTGGTTTGAGCAGATCAATGTCGGCGGTCAGTGATCGGGCGACATTGAGAAACGTGGTCAACCGCCATTTGGCGCCTCTGACGGTAGGCGCTTGGCGCACCCAGCGGAGCATTTCCTTGATTCGCCACGCCTTGGAGGTCTGCAGA
>NZ_JAVBXR010000100.1 GCF_030824455.1 Desulfobulbus sp. | reverse complement strand
ATACAATTTGTTGCTTTTTCATCTTAATCCCTAACAGTATGATTAGGCCAATTTTTACGTCAGATATTCAACCGTCAAGCATGTTAAATATTTGTTTAATTTCAATATTTTAAAATTATAACCCAGGTTAGATTCATGAAAAAGACAAAGTCAAAACACAAAGACAAAAAGCGATAGAATAATCGTGAGTTAAAAAGCAGTGTCTTTTTCCAACCGGTCAAGACTTTTCCAATCAGTCATAACCTACCGGAGAAACCTTGGCTGTAACTGTTGAGTTCTGCATCTCTGGCCTCTGGCCGCAGGAAGGTTGAGCTTGCTCGGCAAGGGGATGCAGGCTTGAGAAAGCTCCTCCTGAAACCAACAGCTGTCTCTCCTTGAAGCCCAACCACTCCGGGCACGCACGACAGCGGCGGTCAGGGCTTGTGCGTTCCGCATAAAGCGGCAGATGTTGCAGCGTGCCGTTTCCCACTCGCAGAGTTACTGTCTCAGGTTTTTATTCTCATCGAATCCGAGGTTCGCCGCGCTCACCCTCTAACCGCAACCCCAAGGGATCTTTTCAAAAATCCACTATGGCAACCCTCAGCCCTCGCCGCGAAAGCGATAGCCCACGCCGGATTCGGTGAGGATGTAGCGCGGCCGGGAGGCGTCTTTTTCCAGTTTGTGGCGGAGATTGCTGATGTTGACCCGGAGCACGTGCGGCTGCTCCACATAGCCACCCCCCCAGATCTGCTTGAGGATCTGGCGATGGGTGAGCACCTTGCCGGCGTTGGTCGCCAGCAGGCGGAGCAGTTCGTATTCGGTGGGGGTGAGCGCCAGGGGGTGGCCGGCCAGGGTCACCAGACGGCGGGCAAGGTCGAGCTCCAATTCGTCGATCCGGATCACCGGTTCCGGGGCCTGCTGCAGGGATCGCCGCAGCATCACCCGGATGCGTGCGAGCAATTCGCCAACGCCAAAGGGCTTGGTGAGGTAATCGTCGGCGCCGGCGTCCAGGGCGCGCACCTTGTCGGCCTCGCGATCCCGGACCGACAGCACGATGATTGGCGTCTGCGACCACTGGCGTATCCGCCCGATAACCTCCACCCCATCCATGTCCGGAAGCCCCAGATCAAGCAGCACCACGTCCGGCTTGACCGTCACCGCCGCCGCCAGCGCGGCGTGGCCGTTTTCCGCCTGAAAAACGGCAAATTCGCCGCCGGCAAGGGCGGTGGCCAGGAAGCGCTGAATCGCCGGCTCGTCGTCGACAATCAGTATCCGGGGGAGATTGGTTTCCTTGCTCATTGCACGTCCATTGCCAAAGGCAGGCGGCAGGTCATGCGCAGGCCGCCGCCGCTTCGATTTTCAGCTCGGATGGTTCCCTGGTGGGCCTCGACAATGCCCTTGCAGATGGAAAGCCCCAGGCCTGTTCCGCTTGCCCCTTCGGGAACCGGCAGGCGGTAGAATTTTTCGAACACCCGTTTGAGGTCCTGCTCGGGGATTCCAGGGCCGCGATCCATAATCTCCAGGGTCAGGGCCTGGGCGTCGGTTTGGACGCGAATCTCTATCGGACCATCCGCCGAAGAATATTTCAAGGCATTATCCAGCAGATTGATCACCACCTGGGTCATCAGCACCATGTCCATGCTGACCAGGGGCAGGCCGTCGGCCAGTTGCACGCTCACATCCCGCCCCTCCAGGCGGTGATCGAGCGCGTTCAAGGCGCATCCGATCAGGTCCTGCACGTCGCAGGGCTCCTGGTTGAGTCCGAGCTCTCCGGCCTCCAGCCGGGTCATGTCGAGCAGATTGCCGACAAACCGGTTCAGCCGTTCGGCCTCTTCCCAGGCGCCGTCGAGCAGCGCCTGCTTGTTGGCCTCGGTCAAGGGGAGATCCTTGTCCTGCAGGCTGCTCAGCGCCCCGATGATGGTGACCAGCGGCGTGCGCAGGTCGTGGGAGATCGAGTTCAACAGGGCCCGCTCCAGGCTCTCCCGGGCCTGCAGCACCTGCGCCTGTTCCGCCTGCTCCGCTAGACGCACCCGTTCCATGGCCAGCGAGATCTGGGCGACAAAGGCATCGAGCAGGCGACGGCTATGGGGCGAGCGGTAATCGGCGGGGCGGCTCAGTTTGACCCCCAGAACCCCGAAGACGGCGCTTGGAGTGTGCAGCGGCAGATAGAGCAGCGCCGCCGAACCAAGCGTCTCGGTGCCGTTTCCTGCGGGCCGCCGATTGCGCAAGGCCCAGTCGGCCACCGCCAGTTCCTTCTCTTCAAGCGCCAGCCCCTTGCTGCTCGCCGCAATCCGCATCTGCTCTTCCTCCATGACCAGCACCGCCAGTTCGGCCTGCATGGTTTCGCTGACCTGCTTGACCACCGCCGCCAGAATCGATTCCATGTCAATGGCGGCGGCCAGGTCGCGGCTCAGGTAGTACAGACTTTCCGTCTGCAGTTCCCGCTCGCGCAGGGCCTCCGCCCGTTCCTTGGCCTGGGCCACCAGCGAGCTGATGACCACCCCGACCACGAATAGCCCCAAAAAGGTGAACAGATACTCGGTGTCCGCCACCGTAAAGCTCCACCGGGGCATGATAAAGAAAAAATCAAAGGCCAGCACCCCCAGCCCGGCGGTCAGCATGGCCGGCTTGCGGCCAAACCGCACCGCCGCCAGGACCACGGCCAGCAAATAGACCATCACCATGTTGGTCGGCGAGAGGTAAGGGCGGACCAGGAAGGAAAAACCGCTCGCCGCCGCAACCAGGGTCAGGCTGATCAGATACTCGAACCAGGAGCCAACCGGCGCCGGGCGCGACCCCAGGGGTTTGGGTTGCGCCGGGCCCTGTTTGAAGCTGACGACGTGGACATGGATCGAGCCGCTGAGGCGGATGATCTGATCGACGATGGGAGGGCGCAGCAGTTCGCGCCAACGGGATTTGGCGGGCTTGCCGACCACAATCCGGGTGACGTTGTGACGGACGGCGTACTCGATCAAGGCTTCGGCGACCGACGAGGCGGTGATGGTCGCCACCTCGGAGCCCAGGCTTTCGGCCAGACGCAGGTCGCGCCAGACCCGTCCCCGGTTTTCCTGCTGTTCCTTGGCCAGACCGGGGGTTTCGATGTAGACGGTGAACCATTGGGCCTTCAGCTCGTCCGCCAGGCGCCGGGTGGTGCGGATCAATTGCTCGCTGAAGGGACTGCCGCTGGCGCAGACCAGCAACCGCTCGGTGGCGGGCCAGGGACCGGCGATGGAGCGGGTTTCCATATAGGTCCGCATCTCGTCGTCCACCCGGGCGGCGGTCCGTCGCAGGGCCAGCTCGCGCAGGGCAATCAGATTGCCGGGCCGGAAGAATTTTTGCGCGGCCCAGTTCGCCTGCTCGGGGATGTACACCTTGCCTTGACGCAGCCGTTGCAGCAAGGCCTCGGGCGGGATGTCCACCAGCATGATTTCCGCCGCTAGATCAAGGAGGCTGTCGGGAACGGTTTCCCGCACCGGAATGCCGGTAATCTGCTGAACAACGTCGTTTAAACTTTCAAAATGCTGGACGTTGACCGTGGTGTAGACGTCTATCCCGGCGGCGAGCATCTCCTCGATGTCCTGCCAGCGTTTTTCATGGCGGCAGCCGGGCGCGTTGGTGTGGGCCAGTTCATCGACCAGGGCCAGCGCAGGTTTTCTCGCCAGGACGGCGTCAAGGTCCAGTTCGGCAAGCGTCACCCCCTGGTGTTCGTGCCGGGCCTTGGGCAGCGCCTCAATGCCCGCCAGCAGTCCATCGGTTTCCACCCGGCCGTGGGATTCGACATAGGCGGCGACCACCTCGCACCCTTCCGCTTTGAGCTGACGGGCGGCCTCCAGCATGGTGTAGGTTTTGCCGACCCCGGCCGCGTAGCCTAAAAATATTTTCAGTTTTCCCTGCCGGGTTGCCCGTTCTTCGGCGTGGGCGGTTTTGAGCATCGCTTCCGGCGTAGGGCGCATGTCTTCCTGCGGCAGGCTCATGGCGACGGCTGCTCCAGCGCTGGTTGACGTCCTGCCGTTATGGTTGCGTGAAAACTCGGATTGAATGGCATACAGCAACACCCCGCATCTTGGTCATATTGAAAGCGAAAACATCCGCGCGCGCAGTTTTTCAAGAAGACGCGCATCCACGATACTACAACTTACCGGGTTGCCTTGAAAGTTCTGCTTTGCACCACCTTTTGGAAAGCCGCCAGGGTTTCGTCGCATTGAGCGGTGAGGTTGCGTTTTCTGCCTAAGGAAAGCTCAAGTGATCTGATGTTGCTGTTTTGTCGAGACAACGCGACCACCTCGGCGGTCACCTGGATAAAATCAGCGAACGCCGTTTTGGCCTGCAACACTGCGTCCCGCCGCGTTCCTTCCGCCGATCCGGCCAGTTCAGCCAGTTCGGCCAGCGATTGCACCGCCAAGCGCTCCTCTGCTTGCATCTGCGCCTCCAGCTGATCCATTTTGCCATCGTTTGCCTCGGCTATGTGGGGGCTGTGCAGGGCGTATATTTTCAGCCCGGCGATCAGGGCGCGGTTCGCCGGCGAGGTTGCGCGGCCTTCTTCCGGGGTTCCTGCAAACAGCGGCGGTATCGCCCCCAGGGCCTGCTCAAAGCGTTGCATGGCGTATCCGCCTTGTTCTCGGGAAAGCGCCGCCGCCTTCAAATTGGTGTTCTGCACCGCAACCGCCAGGATGTCTTGGTCGAGTTTGCCAAATTCCGTCCAGCAACGGTCAAATTCAACCAGGAGATTTTTCTCGTCGCGCAAGGGGACCGCATCCACCAGCGCGCGAAGTTTCTGCAGCTGCTGTTCCACTCCGGCCGAGGCTTGGCGCGATTGGTCGGCAAACTGCCGGGATTGTTCGTCGGTGAGCGCCATGACGGCGTTTTTTTCCATTTCAACCGATTCATAGAGACGAATGCGCATTTCGGAAAGTATCGCCTTCTTCTCGGCGACGTTTCCATAGGTGTCCACCAGGGACGTCGGATTGCTGTAATATTTGGCAATACAGGCAAATGTCGCCAAGAGCGCGATGGTTATTCCCAGGCCCCAGATAACGGCGTTTCGTTCTTTATCCTTGGGATGCTGCATGACCTTCCTCCCTTGTTTCAGGTGATGATGCAGAGCGGGATGCGCGCTGCGGGTAATTCCGGTGGCGGATAATTCCGGTGCAAGGCGCCGGTCATTGGCAGGTTGGTCCGAGCGGGAGTCTCCTTTGAGTGTGGATTCCCCGCCTGCCGGCTCATGGCGCCAGCTGCTCCAGGGCCAGGTTGAGCGCCAGGACATTGACTCTGGGCTCGCCGAACAGGCCTGCCTGGCGGCCTTCCGTCAGGCTGAGGACGAGGGCGTGGACTTTTTCCGCGTTCATATTTCGCGCCCTGGCCACCCGCTCGACCTGCAACAGGGCGGCAGCCGGGGAAATATGAGGGTCCAGGCCGCTGGCCGAGGCGTACACCAGGTCGGCCGGGATCTCTCCGGTGGCCCCGGTCAGCCGCCATTGCCTGACCCGCTCCTCTGTCTGCCGCAGCAATTCAGGATGGGTGGGGCCGAAATTGGAGCCGCCCGAGGCCAGCGGATTATAACCGAACCCTGCGGTTGCGGAAGGGCGCGGCCAGAAGAAACGGGGCTCGGTGAACGACTGGCCGAGCAGCAACGAACCAATAACCTTGCCGTCGGGCGCGACGACAAGGCTTCCCTGCGCTTTCTGCGGGAAAAGGAGGTTGGCGGCAACCGTCATCGCCGCCGGATAGGCGCCTCCGAGCAGGAGGGTCAGGCCGAGGAACAGCAGCACTGCTGATTTTACATTGTTCATATTCCTTCTCCGTATGGGTCAGATAAACAAACCTATAACACTGTCAATGGCCTTGATCCCGATAAAGGGAACAATCATCCCGCCCACCCCGTAAATCAGCAGGTTGAACATCAGGAGTTTTTCGGCGGGCATCGGCCGATACTTGGCGCCCTTGAGCGCCAGGGGGATCAACAGCGGGATGATGACGGCGTTGAAAATCACCGCCGAAAGGATCGCGCTGTGCGGGCTGGCCAGGTGCATGATGTTGAGCGCTTCCAGTTGCGGATAGATCGACGCCAGCGACGCCGGAATGATGGCGAAATATTTGGCCACGTCGTTGGCGATGCTGAAGGTGGTCAGGTTGCCGCGGGTCATCAGGATCTGTTTGCCGATTTCGACAATGTCCAGCAACTTGGTGGGATTGCTGTCAAGATCGATGATGTTGGCCGCCTCCCGAGCGGGCTGGGTGCCGGTGTTCATGGCCACCGCCACGTCGGCCTGGGCCAGGGCCGGCGCGTCGTTGGTGCCGTCTCCGGTCATCGCCACCATGTACCCCTGTTCCTGATACTCGCGGATCATGTTGAGTTTGTCCTCCGGCCGGGCGTGGGCGAGGAAATCGTCGACCTGCGCCTCTGCCGCGATGGCCGCCGCAGTCAGCGGGTTGTCGCCGGTGATCATCACCGTCTTGATGCCTATGCTTCGCAGTTGGGCGAATCGTTCCTGGATGCCCGGCTTGACGATGTCCTTCAGGTTGACGACGCCCAGGATCTCGGCGTCGCGGCAGACCACCAGCGGCGTGGAGCCGGCGTGGGCAATGCCGTTGACCAGTTGATCGAGATTCTTGGGAATCTTTCCGCCCTGCTGTTTGACAAAGGCAACCACGCTGTCGGCCGCGCCTTTGCGATACCGGCGTCCGGCGAGATCAACGCCGGAAAGACGGGTCTCGGCGTTGAAGCCGATGCTCACGGCGTCCGGCGGCAGCGGTTGCGGCGTCAAGCCGTAGTGTTTCTCCGCCAGCAGCACAATGCTGCGTCCTTCCGGGGTTTCGTCGGTGATGGAGGCCGTCAGCGCCGCCGCCGCCAGATCCCGCTCGGTATGGCCGCCAACCGGTATCAATGCCGCCGCTTCCCGGTTGCCCAGGGTGATGGTGCCGGTTTTGTCGAGCAACATGACGTTGACGTCGCCTGCGGCCTCGATAGCCCGGCCGGACAGGGCGATCACGTTTTTTTGGAACAGGCGGTTCATGCCGGCAATGCCGATGGCCGGGAGCAGTGCGGCGATGGTTGTCGGCGCCAGGCAGACGAAAAGCGCCGCCAATATGGTCAGGGAGACCGGTTGACCGTGGCTGATCGCCTTGACGCTGAAGACCGAGAGCGGGCTGATGTTGACGCAGACCAGAAAAAACACCAGGGTCAGGGCGATCAACAGCACCTCCAGGGCGACCTCGTTGGGGGTTTTGCGCCGCTTTGCCCCTTCGATCAGGGCAATCATCCGATCCAGAAAGGTTTCGCCAGGGTCGGTGGTAATCCTGACGACAACGGCATTGGCAATAACCGTGGTGCCGCCGGTGACCGCGCTGCGATCGCCTCCCGATTCCCGGATGACCGGCGCCGATTCGCCGGTGACCGCCGATTCGTTCACCAGCGCCGCGCCGGCCACCACCTCGCCGTCGCCGGCGACAAGGTCGTTGGTTTCAACCAGGATATGGTCTCCTTTTCTGAGTTGGTTGGCCTCCACCAGGGTGTACTCGGCGCCGAACGCCGGGGCGGCCAGCCGTTTGGCCATGATGTTGGTCCGCGACTTGCGCAGCGAGGCGGCGCGGGCCTTGCCCCGGCCCTCGGCCAGGGCCTCGGCAAAGGCGGCAAAAAGAACTGTCGCCCAGAGACACAGCGACACCGAACCGGTGAACCAGACGGGTTCGGCGGCTGCGCCGACCAACGATTGGAGAAAGGTGAACAGGGTGACGGCGCTGGCGATTTCAACCGCAAACATGACCGGGTTGCGCCAGAGCGAGCGCGGGTCAAGTTTTTTGAAGGAATCCGCCAGGGCTCCTCGGAGCAGTTGGCCGTCAAAGGCCGATGGTGAAGATTGTGGATGTTTTGCCATGATTCACTTGCCTCCGGTCATGAGCAGGTGCTCGGCGATCGGCCCCATTGCCAGGGCCGGAAAGAAGGTCAGGGCGCCGACGACGACAATGACCAGAATCAGCCAAAGGACAAAGGGCGCACGGTCGGTGGGCAGGGTGCCCAGGCTGGGCGGGATGTATTTTTTCTCAGCCAGAGAGCCCGCCATAGCCAGGACCGCAACCACCGGGACATAGCGACCGATCAGCATGGCTGCGGCGCCGAGCAGGTTGTAGAAGGGGATGTTGCCGTTCAGTCCGGCAAAGGCGCTGCCGTTGTTGTTGGCCATGGAGGCAAAGGCGTACAACACCTCCGACAACCCGTGGGCGCCGGGGTTCGACATCGACGTGACCGCCGACGGCACGAGCAGCGCCGCCCCCGAAAAGACCAGGACCACGACGCCGGCGGTGAGGACGGTCAGGATGGACATCCATATTTCTCGCACCTCAATCTTTTTGCCCAGATATTCGGGAGTCCTGCCGATCATCAGGCCGGACACAAACACCGCGATGACCGCAAAGGCGAGCATGGTGTAGAGACCGGAACCCACGCCGCCGAACACCACCTCGCCCGTCAGGATCAAACTCAGCGTCGCCAGCCCGCCAAGGGGAGTGAGGGAATCGTGCATGGCGTTGACCGCGCCGCAGGAGGTGGCGGTGGTGACCACCGCAAAGAGGTTGCTGCCGACCAGCCCGAAACGGACCTCCTTGCCTTCCATGTTGCCGCTTTGGACGCCCAGCCCGCTGATTGCCGGATTGCCGCTGCTCTCCGCCCATTGCAAGACCGCAAAGGCCGCAGTGAGCAGGAGCAGCATGGCGATAAACAGCCCCCATCCCTGCCGGGTGTTTCCCGCCATCACCCCGAAGGTGTAGGTCAGGCTGGCGGGGATGAGCAGGATTAAAAAAATCTCCGCAAAATTGGTGAGCGGGGTCGGGTTTTCAAAGGGATGCGCAGAGTTGGCGTTAAAAAAGCCGCCGCCGTTTGTGCCCAATTCCTTGATTGCCTCCTGGGAGGCGACCGGCCCCATGGGAATCTGCATCGCCAACCCGCCGGCCTGGAGCGGCGCCGCCGTTTTGTAGGCGGCAAAATTCTGGATGACGCCCTGGGAGGCAAGGAACAAGGCGGCAACACAGGAAATCGGGAGAAGGATGTAGAGAACGGTCCTGACCAGATCAACCCAGAAATTGCCCAGCAGCGCTGTTTTCCGGCGGACAAAACCTCTGATCAGGGCGATGGCCACCGTCATGCCGGTGGCGGCGGAGACAAAATTGTGCACCGTCATTCCCGCCGTCTGGGTGAAATAACTGGCGGTTGATTCTCCGCCGTAATTCTGCCAATTGGTGTTGGTCACAAAGCTGACGGCGGTGTTCAGCGCCAGCTGCCAGGGGAAGGCCGGCAATTGCTGCGGATTGAGCGGCAACAGGTGTTGGGTGAGCAACATGGCCATGAGCGCTGCGCAACAGACCAGGTTAAACAGCAGCAGGGCCCCGGCGTATTGCTTCCAATCCATGTCGTCAGCCTTGTTGATTCTCCCCAGCATATACAGCAGGTTCTCGCAGGGCCGCAGCAGTGGGGCGGCAAAGGTTGTTTCTCCTTGATAGACCTTGGCCATGTAGGCGCCCAAGGGCTTGACCAAGAGCAGCAGGGCTGCAAAAAGGAGCAGCATTTGCTGCCAATCGTAGGCGTTCATAGGGATGCTCCAGTGAGAGTGTTCATCTTGATGTATGCTCGTCTTGGATGGCGGACGTTTTCATCGGTTTCCTGCCTCTTGTTGATGAGTATACTGTGTTTGGCGTCAAGATAAGATCAAGGACTCAGCGAAATGCATCAATGAATTGTCAAGAGCTGGGATGGGATGGGTTGAGCGGGAGTTCGTTGACCGGATTGGCCGGCTTGACCGGACCTAGTGTGCCGGCAAGCAGGAAATCAGCGGCGCCTCCCCGTGCGGAGGCGCCGCGGTTGAAGGCAGGCGACGGGCGATATGGTGATGACAGGCGATGACAGGCGACGACGGCCGATGTCGGGCGTTTACAACTCCACCTGATTACCCAGTTCGACCACCCGATCCGGCGGCAGTTTAAAAAACGAGGTGGCGTTCCAGGCGTTGCGCGACATGAAGATGAACAAATGCTTGCGCCATTGGGCCATGGGGGCCGTTCCGGTGGCGGAGAGGGTCTCGCGCCCGAGGTAAAACGAGGTGGAGTAGATGTCGACCGCCAGTCCTTGGTCGGCCGCCAACTGTAATATTTCCGGCACGTTCGGGCTTTCCATGAAGCCGTAGGCGGCCAGGATTCGATAGAAACCCAAGCCAAGGTCCTCGACCCGCACCCGGTCTTCCGCCGCAACAGTCGGCATTTCCGCCGGAAGGATGGAAAGCAGCAGCACCCGTTCGTGCAGGGCCTCGTTGTGTTTGAAATGGTGCAGCAAGGTATGCGGGACGCCTTCGGCGGAAATCGACATGAACACCGCTGTGCCCGCTATCCGCTGCGGTTTGTAGCCAGTCAGATCCTTGAGGAAAATATCGGCCGGGATCTTCATCAGGCTGTAGTGTTTGGCCAGCAGGGCCCGGCCATCGCGCCAGGTGATCATCGCCGCCAATATGCAACCGGCGATCACCAGGGTGATCCAGCCGCCGTCGACAATCTTGAGCAGGTTGGCCCCCAGGAAGGAACAATCGAGCAAAAGAAAAAGGGCCAGCAGCAAGGCGCCCTGCCACAGCGGCCAGCGCCACCGGTAGCGGGTCACCTGAAAATAGAGAAAGGAGGTGATGGCCATGGTCGCGGTGACGGCAATGCCGTAGGCGGCCGCCAGCCGGGTGGATTCCCTGAAGGCCAGCACCAGCGACAGGCAGGCGAGCATCAGCATCCAGTTGACCGTTGGCATGTAGATCTGCCCCCTGGCCCGTTCAGAGGTGTGGATGATGTGCATGCGCGGCGTGAATCCCAGCTGAATGGCCTGCTGGGTCAGCGAGTAAACGCCAGAGATCATGGCCTGCGAGGCGATGATGGTGGCCATGGTCGCCAGGGCCACCAGGGGATAGAGCAGAGATTTAGGCGCCAGGGCGTAAAACGGATTGACGTTGATCAGTTCGGGATTGTGCAGCAACAGCGCGCCCTGGCCGTAGTAGTTGAGCACCAGGCCGGGCAGCACCGCGCCGTACCAGCTCAGACGGATCGGCAGGCGGCCGAAATGGCCCATGTCGGCGTAGAGCGCTTCGCCGCCGGTGATGCAGAGCACCACCCCGCCCAGCACCACAAAGCCGTGGAGGTGATTGACGGCAAAGAAATGGAGCGCCTGCCCGGGGTTCAATGCGGCCAGGATGGCCGGGTTATGAACAATGGCGCGCAGGCCAAGGCCGCCGAGCACCAGAAACCAGACCACCATGATCGGGCCGAACATGGCGCCGATGCTTGCGGTTCCGCGTCGTTGGAGGAAAAACAGGCAACACAGCACCAGGCAGGTGAGCGGCACGACATACCCGGCGGCGGCGTCCGTGGCCATGTTCAACCCTTCGATGGCCGAGAGCACGGAAATGGCCGGGGTGATCACGCCGTCGCCATAGAGCAGGGCCGCGCCCAGGGCGGCGAGGAAGGTGAGGGTAGCCCACTCTCTGCCGCCCCGCGTTCGGCCCTGCAGCATGGACAGCAGCGAGAAGATGCCGCCCTCACCCTTGTTGTCGGCCCGCATGATAAACACCACGTATTTCAGACCAACAACCAGCATCAGCGACCAGAAGATCAGCGACAGGACGCCGAGGATGTTGTCGACGGTCGGCGCGACGCCGTGCACCCCGGAAAAACACTCTTTGATGGTGTACAGGGGGCTGGTGCCAATGTCGCCGTAAATAATCCCCAAAGCGCCCATGGCCAGCAGCGGGAGGTCTTTGCCGGCGGCGGGCTGGAGCGGGTTTGCTTGTCGCATGGAAATGTCTCGTGAAACAACGTGATGGTTGATGGGTTGCGCTGCTTTCGCGGCGCCTGCTGCTGTTAGTGGCAAGATAGCGCTGCGGAAATCAAGAAAGTGTCAAGATGCGGGGCGAACGCCTCAAGATTGCATCAAGATGATCGCGCCAGGGGCGGCCCGCCAACCGCTCGCATTCGCGCGGCGGCAAGGTAAGGAATGGTCTCAAAATATTTTTTCAACATCTTCTGGCATGAGGGCCATCCCGCTCCAATGTCACGTCTCTGGCAACGCGGCCAAAGCGCCAGGGACAACCGGTTCAAGGTGTCCGTAAGTTGCTGTCGCGAAAGGACTCTTACCCCATCATGCAACCTGGTTGTTACACTTCTTCAACAAAGAATTCGTCGATAAAATTCAAACGAACGTTTAATCAAGTTGCTTAGGTTCACCTTTTTGCATTCTCCCGACCACAACGATAGGGGCATCCCTCGCGTGAATGACAAGCAGACAACGAAAGACCGCATTCTCAATGCCGCGGAATGCATATTTGCCGACAAAGGATTTGATGGTTCGTCCTTGCGGGACATCACCACGGCCGCTGGTGTCAACCTCGCGTCCGTGAGCTATCATTTTGGGTCCAAAAACGGGCTCATTGAGGCCGTTTTTGCCCGCCACCTTGGGCCAATGAACGCGGCCAGGATCGCGTTGCTCGACAGGGTTGAGGAGCAGGTCGGCGAGGGATCCCCGGCCATTGAATTGGTGCTGGAGGCTTTTATCCGGCCGGTAGTCATGCATGACTTGGCGGAACACGGCGCCAACGACGCATTCATGCGCCTGATGAGTCGTTGCTTGAACGAACCGCCCACCCATCTTGAACAATTCGAACATCATTTCGATGCGCTTATGAACCGATTCCACGCTGCCTTCTCCCGCGCTTTACCGGACCATTCCCCCAATGAGATTTTCTGGGGGGTTCACTTTACCCTTGGCATCATGCACCACACCCTGCATGTGCTCAGCCATTTGCACCACCTGCCCTTCTGCCCGTCAGAATCGGCAGACGCCCAGACTGTGGTGGAACGCCTGATTGCGTACGCTGCAGCCGGCATGAAAGCCCAGCACGGCAGCGGCGTTTCCGTGAATGAGCCTTGTGGTGGGACGCTGTCCTTCCTTAATTCTTCAGTAAACCTTTAGAATATATTCCGATTATGAATCGCATCGCTTTGAAAATGCTGTTCGGCGACCGAGGCAAATACCTCGGCATCATCACCGGCATCACCCTGGCCTCAATCCTGATGATCCAGCAGCCGGGCATGTTGGTTTCGATTTTTACCATGACCTACAGCTTCATCACCGATGTCTCTTTGCCGAACATTTGGGTCATGGATGCCAAGGTCCAGCAGATCGACGACTCCAAACCGCTGCTCGACACCCAACTGTATCGGGTGCGCGGTGTTCGTGGCGTGGAATGGGCGGTGCCGCTCTACAAGGGCAGTCAGAAAGTGCGACTCTCCAACGGTGAAACCGTCATGAGCAACCTGCTCGGCCTCGATGACGCCACCTTGATCGGCGGGCCGGCCGTGATGATCAAGGGCAAACTTTCTGATTTGCGCATTCCCGATTCGGTCATTGTCGACGAGGCCGGGGCCAACGGAAGGTTGGCCAAACCGGCCGCCGCTCCAGGCGAGCACGCCACGCCGCTCAAGGTCGGCGACGTTCTCGAACTCAATGAAAAACGGGCGCTGGTGGTGGGCATCGCCCGGGCACAGAAGACCTTCCAGTCGCAACCCATCATTTACACCACCTACACCCGCGCCAAGGTCTACGCCAACAGCGAACGAAAAATGCTCACCTACATCCTGGTCAAGGCCAAGGACAACGAACCACGGGAAACCATCGCGCGGCGCATCACCCAAAACACCAGACTCGCTGCCTGGACTGCGGAGGAATTCAAAAAGAAATCGCTTAATTATATGATCTATAACACCAGCATCATTATCAATTTCGGTTTTGTTGTCCTGGTCGGTTTTGTTATTGGCGCGGCGGTGACCGGGCAGATGTTCTACAACTTCACTCTCGATAATCTCCGCTACTTTGCGGTGTTCAAGGCCATGGGAACAACAGACCAAACCCTGCGAAGGATGATCTTGCTCCAAGCATTGTTAGTCGGATTTGTCGGCTATGGTATTGGCGCCGGCGCCATAGCGTTATTCGCAATGATAATGGGCAACAGCAACGGTCCTTCGGTCAACCTCAGTTGGCAACTCCTGCTGACAAGCGGTTGCGCCATTCTCCTGATCGTGTTGATGTCGGCTCTGGTCTGCATCCGCAAAGTGCTGAAGCTGGAAGCAGCCGTGGTTTTTAAAGGATAAGCGGAAAAGGCGGAAAAACAAATGGAACAGCAACAAGAGGTCGCGACGCGCCCTATCATGACGCCCAACGACCCCAAAGATGCGGCGGTGCTCTGTCGCGGCATTACCAAGTCCTACGGCAGCGGCGAAACCCAGGTAAAAGCGCTGCGTGGGGTCGATCTGGAAGTGCGTCCAGGTGAACTCCTCATGCTGGTTGGTCCTTCGGGTTGCGGCAAGACCACGCTTATTTCCGTGGTTGCCGGCATCCTTGATCAGGACGAGGGTGAATGCCTGCTCTTTGGCCAGAACCTGTCCCTATTGCCCCAGCATGAACGGGTCCGCTACCGGGGTGAGCACATCGGTTTCGTCTTCCAGGCCTTCAACCTGATTCCCTCGCTCACGGCTGCGGAAAACGCAGCAATCCCGCTCCTGATCAACGGCATACCCATGGACGAGGCGGTACAAAAAGCCGCGCTCTTGCTGGCCAGCGTCGGCTTGGAAGGGCGGGAACATGCGCTGCCTTCGCAGCTCTCTGGCGGCCAACAGCAACGGGTGGCTGTGGCCCGGGCTCTGGTGCATTCGCCTCGACTGGTGGTCTGCGACGAACCGACCAGCGCGCTTGATCAGGTCACCGGTATCCGGGTGATGGAAGGGTTGAAAAAACTTGCCGTCAACAATGATCGAGCCTTGGTGATCGTCACCCACGACGCCCGGATTTTCTCATTCGCCGACCGTATCGCCCATATGAACGACGGCGCCATTGAACGCATCGAAAACAATCTCTGAAATAGCAAGGAAAGCTGCCATGACCCTGAAAAACAAAATACTCCCCGCCTTGGCCGTCATCGGCCTGGTCGTCGCTATCGTGGTTGCCGTGCGATCACAGAAAAAAAATCCTCCCGCCGAACCAGTGGCTCAACCCGCTCAAGCGCCGTATGCATCGTACATCGGCGGAGCAGGCATTGTTGAGGCGAGCACGGAAAACATTCAACTCGGCACATCGATCGCGGGCATCGTCAAAACCGTGTTCGTCAAGGTCGGCGACACTGTGCGGCAGGGGGACAAGTTGTTTTTGATCGACGACCGCGAACTCGAGGCCAATCTGCTGGTCAAGGAGGCGAGTCTGGTCCAGGCCGAGGGGGCGCTTGAAGAAGCAAAAGCCTCTCTGCAGGATTACGAGACCCGGTTCAAGCTGGTGCAAAACGTCACCGACCGCAGAGCCCTAAGCGTGGACGACTTTGAACAGCGGAAAAACGCTGTTCTCTTGTACAAGGCTAAATTGGTGAGCGCCAAGGCGGAGATACTTGCTGCTCAGGCCGCGCTGCAAGCGGCGCGAACCGATCTGGATCGCCTTCTGGTGCGGGCGCCTGTCGATTGCATGGTGCTGCAAGTGAATATACGGCCAGGTGAATACGCCCAAACCGGAGTGCTCGACGACCCGTTGATGCTGCTCGGCGACAACAACCTGTTGCATATCCGGATAGACATCGACGAAAACGACGCCTGGCGGTTCAAGCCAGGTTCACAGGCCATGGCGTTCATGCGCGGCAACAGCAAACTGAATTGCGCGATCAAGTTTGTTCGCACCGAACCCTATATCACCCCCAAAGAGTCATTGACTGGGGACAGCACCGAACGAATCGACACCCGGGTGCTCCAGGTGATTTACGGATTTGACCGCAACGCTCTCCCTGCCTATGTCGGGCAGCAGATGGATGTGTTCATTGAAACGCCGGAAGAGGGCATCAGCCATGGAAGGGGGAAAGTCGAGGCGTTGGCTGCGGTCAACGGAGAAAAACCATGAAAATCGGAGTGTTGACGTCCGCTTGTCTCGCCCTGTTTCTCTGCGGCTGCGCCCCGGTTGGTCCGAATTACACCGCGCCGAATCTGAACGCGCCTCCCCAATGGACCGAAGACGCCAAAGAGGCCCCAGAGGCCGAACCGGCCCCGGGACTTGAGGCGGTCGCCTGGTGGAAGGCATTGAATGATCCCGAGCTGGACCAACTCATGAATGCCGCCATGGCAGGCAATCTCGATGTCGATCAGGCGCGGGCCAGGATACGACAGGCGCGGGCTGAATTCAAGGCCGCCGCAGCGGGCAGTAAACCGAACGTCAACGGCACGGGTTCGGTCACCCGAAGCAAGGACAGCAAAAACGTCAGTGACGCCAGTGGAGAGACAACCACCTTGTACACTCCCGGCTTCGACGCCACCTGGGAGGTGGATGTGTTCGGTTCAGTCCGCAGAAGCGTTGAGGCCGCCGAGGCCCGCGTCGGGGCCAAAATCGAGGACCTGCACGCCACGCAGTTGACCTTGCTGGGCGACGTGGCCAACGCCTACGTGCAACTCCGTGCCGCACAGGAGCAACTGGCCATTACTGAACGCACCTTGAAATCTCAATCCGAAACCGCCGAGGTCACCCGGGTGCGTTATCAAAACGGCCTGACAAGCTATCTCGACGTGAGCCAGGCCGAAGCGGAGACGACCACCACCGCCGCAGACATTCCTGCATATGAAACGACGATCAAACAATCCATCCACCGCCTGAGCATTCTCATTGGTCAGCCTCCAGCTTTTCTGAAGAAACAACTCGGCGTCACGCGTTCGCTGCCTGATTGCGGCGGGGTCACCGCCACCGGGTTACCCTCGGAACTGCTGGTCCGCAGGCCTGATTTGCGCGAGGCGGAACGAACGCTCGCGGCGGCCTCGGCCGATATCGGCGTGGCCACAGCAGAACTGTACCCCAAATTTGACCTGACGCTGGGTTTGGGACTCAATAGTGACACCATTTCACGATTGAGCTCGCTCTCCAGCGGCTACTGGTCCCTGGTTCCCCAGGTTTCGGCACTCCTTTTTGACGGCGGCAAAACCAAGGCGGGGGTGGAAAAAAATGAAGCGGTTTATGAAGAAGCCCTGGCCGCGTACCACTCCACCTTTCTCAAAGCGCTGGAGGACGTTGAAAACGCCTTGGTCAGCTATGCCTCCGCGCAGACGAAGCGGCAGACTCTCACCAAATCCGTTCAGGCTTACAAGGAAACCCTGATGCTTGCCGAAGAACAGTATCGCAAAGGGTTGACCAGTTTTCTTGATGTCCTTGACGCGCAACGTTCCCTGTACACCGCGCAAAACAGCTTGAGTGCAACCAACGCCGAGGTCTTGACTTCGTTTATCAGTCTTAATAAAGCGCTCGGCGGCGGTTGGAAGGTGTTTGCCGATGCCGACCGGCAAAAAGCCGTGCTGCCTGATTATCGCACCCACAGACAAAAGGTTGCCTACCGTCAAAATGAGATTCCACCGGTTCTGCATTGAGAACCCTGTATGCCGGCCAAGAGTCCGCGAATTGCTGTCGCACCTTGACTATGATCACGCCAAGGGGGCGGTCTGCCAACCGCTCGCATTCGCGCGGCGACAACGCCTTGGCGGCGAAATTTACTCTGCAATGGTTGAGTACTGCTTGTGTCTGTGGGGGCGATATATTATTCTCCCGAAACTGTTGCGAATGGAGTTGGAGGCGTCGGCGCTGCAAGTGGCCGAAAAAATGGTTTTTTATGGCGCTTTCAAGCCCCGTCGCGGGTCCGTCCTCTCACGATAAAAGGAAACCGGTTGAATGAAACCGGCGAGCACAGGTGACACGATGTTCAAAAAAGAGCTTGAAGTAACGCTGCACAAGGCCTCGGCCGATCAGGTGAAACCGAAGCCGGATCAAAACAGTCTGGGATTTGGCCAGTTCTTTACCGACCACATGTTCACCATGCGCTGGAACCGGAACAACGGCTGGCACGACGCCGCCATCGAACCCTATCATTCCTTTGCCATGGACCCGGCGGCCATGGTGTTCCATTACGGGCAGGCCATCTTTGAGGGCATGAAAGCCTATCGGGGCAAGGACGATCAGATTTTTCTGTTCCGGCCGGCCGACAATTTCACCCGCATGAACCAGTCGGCGGTGCGGATGTGCATGCCCCGGTTTCCCCAGGAGCGGGTGCTTCAGGCCCTCCGCGCAATGGTCTATCTCGATCAGGAATGGGTGCCGCGGGCGCCGGGATCGACCCTCTACATCCGGCCGACCATGATCGCGGTCGAACCGGCGCTGGGACTGCGTCCGGCTGAGGAGTATCTGTTTTTCATCATCAGCTGCCCGGTCGGGGCCTATTACGCCGAGGGTTTTGCCCCCACCAGGATTTACGTTGAAGACAAGTACGTGCGGGCGGTGCCGGGCGGGGTCGGCAACGCCAAGACCGCCGGCAACTACGCGGCCAGCGTCAAAGCCCAGGTTGAGGCCCACGACAAGGGCTACACCCAGGTGCTGTGGCTGGATGCGGTCGAGCGTCGCTATGTCGAGGAGGTCGGCACCTCCAACATCTTTTTCCTGATCAACAACGAGTTGATCACCCCGCCGCTGGAAGGTTCGATCCTGCCCGGCATCACCAGGGATTCGGTGCTGCAGCTGGCCCGCGACTGGGGGTATCAGGTGAGCGAACGCCGCATCACCATCGACGAGGTCGTGGCCGCCGGCAAAGACGGATCGCTCAAAGAGAGTTTCGGCACCGGCACGGCGGCGGTCATCTCTCCGGTCGGCGAATTGTGCTACCGCGAGCAGCACGTCAAAATCAACGGCGGCGCAACCGGGGCCTTGGCTAAGCGGTTGTTTGAAGAGCTGCAGGCCATCCAGTTTGGCTACCTGGACGACGCCCACAAGTGGCGCGTCCGGGTAGGTTGAAGAAGAGACGAAAAAATCCCCATTCCTCGAGTAAGCCCCATCATTTCAACGGGTTGAGCGATTAATTTTTTCGCTCAACCCGCCCTTGATTTTTCAAATTACGAACCTATTGTTTTGCGCAGTTTGAAGACAGAAGCTTCGTTTTCGTCCAATAAATGCGGTTTGAGCCGACCGTCGGACAAGCAAACTACCCCCATCGGCCCAAACGTTTTTAGTTTATCACCTATAAAAAAACAAACAGGAGGAAGGTTCATGAAAATTCGTCCACTGAATGACCGCATTTTGGTCAAGAGACTGGAAGGAGAGGAAAAAACTGCCGGCGGCATCATCATTCCCGATTCAGCCAAGGAGAAACCGGCTGAGGGTGAGATCGTGGCCGTTGGTCCGGGCAAGTTGAACGACAACGCCGAGCGCGTCGCCATGGATGTTGCAGTCGGCGACCGCGTGCTTTTCTCTAAATACGGCGGCACTGAAGTGAAGCTGGACGGCGAGGATTTTCTCATTATGCGCGAGGATGATATCCTTGGTGTGATTCAGGCGTAAAGAAAAGATATCAATCCATTCGTTTATCAGGAGATAGAAATATGGCTTCAAAAGAGTTGAAATACGGCGACAAGGCCCGCGAGAAAATGCTGGCCGGCGTGAACACCCTTGCAAATGCTGTAAAAGTGACCCTTGGACCCAAGGGCCGCAACGTGCTGATCGAGAAATCCTTTGGCGCCCCGGTCATCACCAAAGACGGTGTGACTGTTGCCAAAGAGATCGAACTGAAGGACAAATTCGAGAACATGGGCGCTCAGATGGTCAAGGAAGTTGCTTCCAAGACCTCCGACGTGGCCGGCGACGGCACCACCACCGCCACCGTGCTGGCCCAGGCCATCTACACCGAAGGCGCCAAGCTGGTTGCCGCCGGTTCCAATCCGATGGAGATCAAGCGCGGCATTGACGCTTCCGTGGCCGCCGTGGTCGCCGAGCTTGGCAAAATCGCCAGCCCCACCAAAGAGCAGAAGGAAATCGCTCAGGTCGGCACCATTTCTGCCAACAACGACGAGACCATCGGCAACATCATTGCCGAGGCCATGGACAAGGTCGGCAAAGAAGGCGTCATCACCGTGGAAGAAGCAAAATCCATGGAGACCTCGCTGGACGTGGTTGAGGGCATGCAGTTTGATCGCGGCTACCTTTCTCCCTATTTCGTGACTGATCCCGAGCGGATGGAAGTCAGCATGGACGAGCCGCTGATCCTGATCAACGAGAAGAAGATCTCCAGCATGAAAGACCTGCTGCCGATCCTCGAGTCCGTTGCCAAGATGGGCAAACCGCTGTTCATCATCGCTGAGGACGTCGACGGCGAGGCTCTGGCAACCCTGGTTGTCAACAAGCTGCGCGGCACCCTCAACGTGGCTGCAGTCAAGGCTCCTGGCTTTGGCGATCGCCGCAAGGCCATGCTCGAGGACATCGCCACCCTGACCGGTGGACAGGTCATCACCGAAGACCTCGGCATCAAGCTGGAGAACGTCACCATCAATGATCTGGGCACCGCTAAGCGCATCATTGTTGACAAGGACAACACCACCGTCATCGACGGCGCCGGCGACAAAGAGAAATTGGCCGCCCGCGTCAAGCAGATTCGCGCTCAGGTCGAGGACACCACCTCTGACTATGATCGTGAGAAACTGCAGGAGCGTCTGGCCAAACTGATCGGCGGCGTTGCCGTGATCAATGTCGGCGCAGCCACCGAAGTGGAGATGAAAGAGAAGAAAGCCCGCGTTGAGGATGCGCTCAACGCCACCCGCGCAGCGGTTGAAGAGGGCGTGGTTCCCGGCGGCGGCGTTGCCTACCTGCGTTGCCTCAAGGTGCTGGACACTCTGCAGCTCGAAGGCGAGCAGGCTCTGGGCATCAACATCATCCGTCGCGCTCTTGAGGAGCCGGTACGCCAGATCGCAGCCAACGCCGGTCGCGAGGGTTCGGTCATCGTTGAGCACGTCAAGAACCTGGAAGGCCCCATGGGCTTCAACGCAGCCTCCGAGAAATACGAGGATCTGATCGAAGCCGGCGTCATCGACCCGGCCAAGGTTACCCGCTCTGCACTGCAGAACGCGGCCTCTGTTTCCGGCCTGTTGCTGACCACCGAGTGCATGATCGCCGAGCTGCCCGATGAGGACAAGGGCGGCGGCATGGGCGGCATGCCTCCTGGCGGCATGGGCGGTATGGGCGGCATGGGCGGCATGATGTAATCCGCCCCGCTGTTCAGCGCTGATTTTTGTTGGACTCAGGCCCTTTCCCGGTGTGTTGCTTCGGGAAAGGGCCTTTTTTGTACCGGCAACAAGGGCGGAAAGGTTGCCCTCGTGTGATTTGTGCTTGACAAAGAGTGAAAAATCTTGAATATTGGCTCGGTTCAAGCCTGCTGGCTTTTTCAGATACGGCGATGTAGCTCAGTTGGTTAGAGCACACGGCTCATATCCGTGTTGTCCGGGGTTCAAGTCCCTGCATCGCCACCACTTCAAAGTCCGAGACCTTTCGGCTTTACATACTAACCCGCTTTCCTGCCCCTGGAAAGCGGGTTTTTTGTTGTTCACGGTTGTCCCCACCCATTCTTCCCACTCTCTCGAAATTTGCGCCGCTGAGTCTTGCCTACCGTATGATCGCCGCACTCACATGCATTGAGGCGTGGTCTGAGGATGAAACTGTTTGACTGGTTCCGCAGCTGACGACCGAGTTGTTACAGGTGTAGCCCCGAACATGGCTGGGCAGTATTCAGATCAGGCAATTTCAGGTCACAATAACCCGCCGCCCCAACCGGCCAGTTGTTCCGGCGAGTCAAAGAACCTGTCGGGGTTTTCCGCCTGCAGTTCTTCCATTGAGCCATAGCCGTAGGTGACGGCGCCGGCCCTGACGCCGTTGGCTCTGCCGCCGAGGATGTCGTATTTGCGGTCGCCGATGATCATGGTCTGCTCGGGCCGTAGGCCTTCGCTGGCGAGGATGTGGGCCACCAGCGAGGGCTTGTCGGTGAGCCGGCCGCTCAGCTCGCTGCCGTGGACGCCGTCGAAGGCGTCGGCCAGGGAAAAATGGTCGAGGATCTGTTCGGCAAAAATGCGGGGTTTGGAGGTGGCGAGGAAGAGGCGGAAGCCCTGCGCCTGCAAGGCGGTCAACGCCTCGGGAATGCCGTCGTAGACCCTGTTTTCGAACAGGCCGATTTCGGCGAAGCGCTGTCGGTAGAGGCTCGCCGCCTGTTCGATCAACTCGGGGTCGGTGGTGGCCAGCAACCGGCCAAAGGACTGTCTCAGGGGCGGGCCGATGCACCACTCCAGCGCGTCGGCATGGGGCGCGTCAACGCCCAACTGGGTCAGGGCGTGCTGGATGCAGCGGCTGATGCCGAGCTTGGGGTCGGTCAGGGTGCCGTCGAGGTCAAGCAGCAGGTTGGCGAGTCGCATGTCGATTCACGATTTTTTCTTCGCCGGTTCCGGCGTTTTATCCTGTTTTTCCGTCTGAGCCGACAGCTTGGGCTGCCATTTGAGCCAGGCCTCGTCAACGGTTTCGCTGACCTGAAAATGTTCGCCGGGATAGGCCGGCGCGCCCATCTCCGCCGCTTCCGGGGTGGCCAGGCCGATGCCCCCGGTGAGCAGGGATTCCATCGATTCGGCGCGCACGGTCATGCCGCTGAGCACGCCGCCGCTGACCTTGACGCCGCTGGCGTTCCAGAACCGGGTGCCGGAGTAGATCAGCTTGACGTAGGGAGGTTCGATGTTGACATCCATCCACACCTGCTGGGCCGTGGGCGAGAGGCGAAAACCGGTGATCTGGCCGACCTTGACCTGGCGGTAGTACACCGGGCTGCCCTGCTTGAGCGAACCGAGCGCGCCGGTTTCAAGCACGATGTTGAGCCCGGTGGCGGGCAGTGCGAGGTCGTCGGCCAGGGGCAGGACGGTGAACTCGGTCTGGGCCCGGCCCGAACCGGCTCGCACGTCGATGAAGGCCCCGGTGATCATGGCCTCCAGATGGCGGACGCCGGCGAGGCTGACCTCGGGCCGCACCAAGCGCAGGGTAGTGCCCTTGCGGAACAGTTGGGCCATCTCCTGGTTGACCTGGGCCTCGGCGCGGATGTCGCCGCTGACCGGATCCAGGCTGAGGCCGCTGACCTGGCCGATGCTGATGCCCTGGTAGCGGATTTCGGTGGTCTTGGCAAGGCCTTCGCCGCTGCGGAAGTGGAGACTCAGGCGCAGGGCGTCGGCGTTGAGCGCCTCCTGCCGGGAGGCAAAGAGCGGAAAGGACTGGTCCGCACGGGCCGGTTCGCCGCCGGCCTCGGTGAAAAAGGCGACGCCGCCGTTGATCAGGGCGTCAAAGGGCGCGGTCTCCAGGTTGACGCCCTGGAGCGAGGCGTTGACCTTGACCCCGGAGTAGGTATAGAAGCGCGAGGCCCCGGTCGCGAGATCGCGGTAGCTGTCCTTGATCAGGAGCTGGATCACCGTGTCCCGCCGGTTCTGGTCGAGATCGAAACCGAGAATCTCGCCCACCCGGATGTTGTTGTACAGCACCGGCGCGCCAACGCTGAGCGGCGGCGCCTTGGCGGTGAGCAGTCGCAGTCGCAGCCCTTTGAGCTCCAGCTCGGGCGTGGCCTTGACCGCCTCGCCATACGAGGCGTGGAGGTTGAAGCGGCTTCCGGCCTCGGCCGCCGGCGGCCGGTTCTTGAGCGGCGGATTGGCAAAGGCCACGCCGCCGGCCAACAGGGACTGGACCGAGCCCATGTTGACCTGAAGCCGGCTGAGGCTGGCGTCGATCTTGACTCCGCCCGCGTTCCAGAAAACAGTTTTTTTGGTAATCAGTTCGGTGTGGGGATCGTAGATCAGCACCCGGACCAGCACGTTGTCGCCCTTTGGGGCCAGCGTAAGCCCAGTGATCTCGCCCACCGCAATCTGCTTGTAGAGCACCGGCGCGCCCACCGTCAACCCGCCGCTGTCCGGGGCGACCAGGGTGAAGGCTGCGCCGGGGCGCGAGGCCGAGGCGGGCATGGGGTTGGTCTCTTCCACAAAGGCGTCCCGCCGTTTGCCCTCGCCGACTTCAAAGGTGATGTACGGGCCAGTGAGCACGGTTTCCAGGTTTTTGACGCCGGTGATCTCCACCTGGGGCCGGACGATCCAGAACCGGGTGTTTTCCTTGAGGATGACCTCGGCCCGCGGGTCAAGCAGCAGTTTGGCGGTGACGGTGTGGAATTGGTCGTTGTTGATGTCGATGCTCTTGACCACCCCGGTTTTCAAGCCCCGATACATCACCTTGGTCTTGCCGGCGACGATGCCCTCGCCCGTGGCCAGTTGTAGGGCCATCTCGACCCCGTATTCGGCGTCTTCAAAATCCTTGTACAGCTTGAAGGCGCTGTCGTTGGTGGCCTGTTCGCTGGTTGCCAGCGAGGACGGAGTGTCGCAGGTGATGCCACCGTAAATCAGTGAGGCCAGGGATTCGACGCTGACGGTCAGGCCGCTCTGGACGTCGCCGGTCAGGCTGAGGCCGCTGGCGTTCCAGAAGCGGGTGCCGGTGTGGATCAGGTGGGTGAACCGGGCCTCGATAAATGCCTTGAGCTGGATTTTGCCGTTGTCCTGGAGGGCGTAGTCTTCGAGATAGCCAATCTGCAGGTTTTTGGCGTAGATGTTGGAGCCGCGCTGGAGCGAATAGAGGGTGTCGCTTTCCAGGGTGATGTGGAGGCCGGGGGTGGTGTTGTCAATCGAGGGCTGCCCGGGCAGCCCGGTGAAATGGTCGGCATAGACGCTAGATTTGCCCTGGCGCATGCCGATGTAGGAGCCGCCGAACAGGGTGTCCAGGCCACTGATTCGCCCGGCCGAGACCTCGGGTTTGACGATCCAGAAGGTGGTGTCTTCCACCAGGGCGGAGCGGGCCTGATTCTCCATGGTGATCACCAGGTAGACGCCCTTCATCCCCTCGGCAATGTTGAGTTTTTTGACCGTGCCGACCGGAATGCCGCGCACGATGACCTTGGTTTTGCCCGGCGTGATGCCGGTGGCGTCTTCAAAATGGACGGTGATTTCGACGCCGGCGTCGCGCATGCTGGTGTAGAACAGCCAGCCGCCGATGCACAGGGCGACGAGGGGTAGAATCCAGATGGGCGAGAAACTGCGGCGTTGACGAATGAGTGCTTTTTCCATGGTTTAACGTGGGGTGTCGGCGGCGGCGACTGCGTCCCAGAGCAGTCGGGGGTCAAAGCTCAACGCTGCGAACATGGTGGAGAGGACAACGCCGGTGAAATAGAGGGACGCCGGCGCGGCGCTGATGGTTGAGAGAAAACCGAACTGCGCCAGCGAGCAGAGCAGGGTGATGACAAAGATGTCGAGCATCGACCAGCGGCCGATGAATTCGATGTAGCGGAACATGATCGCCTTGTGCCGCAGCCAGCTTTGCCAGCGGAAATGGATCGACAGCAGGATGATCGCCAGGCCGACGATCTTGAACAGCGGCACCAGCACCGAGGCGATGAAGATCACTAGGCCGATGCCGTAGGAACCGTCTTTGAAAAAGTAAATGATGCCGTCCATGATGGTCGAGCGGTCGGGCACGCCGAAATAATCGACCTCCATGATCGGCAGCAGGTTGGCCGGCACGGTGAGGAGAACTGCGGTGACCAGCAGCGCCCAGGTGCGGTTGACGCTGTTTTGCTTGCGCGAGTGCAGGGCGTGGCCGCAGCGTGGGCAGCGGTCGCGGCCCGAGGCGCGCACATAATCGGCGGGCAGCAGCTTGTGGCAGTCGTGGCAGAGCAGATAGTCTTCGGGCTGGATTTCCGCCTCAGGCGCGGGCGGCGGGGACAACGGCGAAGGCGCCGGAGACTCTTCCATCAGCGACCAGAACAGGTGCGGATCAATGGCGGTCTGGGCGGCGACGGTGGTGACCACCAGCCCGATCAGGCAGAAAAATCCAGGCCCCAGGGTGACGGCCGCCATGTGCGACATCTTGATGATGGTGACCAGCACCCCCACCAGGAAAACGTCGGTCATCGCCCATTCGCTCAAATGGCGATAGCTGCGGAACAGGGGCGGCATCCAGGCCCCTTTGCGTTTGCGCGTCAGCCCCAGGGTAATCAGCAGCAGGCCGGACAGCAGCGCCAGCGGAAAGACCAGGGTGGTCAGGGCCACGATCAGGCCGACGAACTGCTGGCCCGTCCCGAACATGTGCAGGCAGGCCTGGACAATGGAGCTGTGGGTGTCAATGCCGAGCACCGAGAAGGTCATCAGCGGCAGCAGGTTGGCCGGCAGGTAGAGCAGCAGGCCGGTCAGGCTCAGGGCCAACCCCTTCTGCACCGGGTTGTGCTTGTAGCGGCGCAGCTGCTGGGAACAGCGCGGGCAGACCGCCACCTGACGCGGTTGCAGCGTTGGCGGCTGGAGGAGAAGATTGCAGTCCGGACAGACCGTGACGGCGGGCGGGTCGATGGGGTGGTTTTCTGGGCGCGGCATTACATCAATGAACAAGTGCGTGGTGGGAGGCGTCCAGCGGCAGAGCGGCAATGATGGGGGATTGCATGTAGCGTAGCGCGTCCTGATCGGGCATGGGCCGGGAAAAATAGAACCCCTGGACCTCGTTGCAGCCGATGCCGCGCAGCCATTGCAGTTGGGGCAGGGTTTCAACGCCCTCGGCCACCACTTTGAGCTGCATCTGTTTGGACATGGCGGTGATGGTGGAGACGATGCTGCGGCTGTTGGCGTCGTCGGCGCTGATGAACCGCTTGTCGATCTTCAGGGTCGAAACCGGCATCTCGCTGAGGTAGCTGAGTGAGGAATAGCCGGTGCCGAAGTCGTCGATCGAAAAACGGATGCCGCGCTGGCGAAAGCGCTGCATGACCGCCAGGGTGTGTTGGACGTCTTTCATGGCCGTGGTTTCGGTGATCTCGAATTCGATCAGTTGATGATCGATGCGGTGCTTTGCCAAAATGGCGTCAATGGTTTCAACGATGTGCAGGTTGTTAAAGGTGCGGGGCGACATGTTGACGCTGATTGGCAGCGTCCGGAAGTTCTGTCGCTGCATTCTCTCGAGAAATATACAGACCTCGTCGAGAACGTACAAGCTCATCTCGTCGATCAGGCCGGACTCCTCGGCAATCGGGATGAAGCTGTCCGGGCCGATGAGGGCGCCGTTTTTGCGCCAGCGAATCAAGGCCTCAAACGAGGTGATCTGGTCGTCCGTCAAATCAATTTTGGGTTGATAGAAGACGGTGAACTCCCGTTGTTTGAGGCCGGTGCGGATCGCGCTTTCGGTGCGGATGCGGTTGAGCAGCTTTTCGTTCATCTCCCGGGTGAACATGACGAACTTGTTTTTGCCTTCGCTCTTGGCCTTGTACATGGCCATGTCGGCGTTTTTAATCAGTTCCTGGGTGGTTTTTCCGTCTTCGGGGAAGATCGAGACGCCGATGCTGGCGTTGATGTAGATGGTGTTGGGGGATAGCGCAATCGGTTCCTTGAGCGCGGCGAGAATGCGGGTGGCCAGATTGTAGATGGATTGTTCGTTTTCGATGCTCTCGCTAAGCAGGATGAATTCGTCGCCGCCAAGACGCGACAGGGTGTCTTCGCTGCGGATGGTTTTCGAGAGACGGGCAGCCACCTCGATCAGCACCTGGTCGCCCTTGTCGTGGCCCAGGGAATCGTTGATGTTTTTGAAGTTGTCGAGATCAATAAAAAACACTGCCAGGGTCAGCCGGTCACGGGAGGCGCGGGCAATGGCCTGGGCCAAACGGTGTTCCAGCGCCGCCCGGTTGGGCAGTTTGGTCAGGGCGTCGCTGTAGGCCATGATCGAGATCTGTTTTTCCTTGCGCTTGAGTTCGGTAATGTCGTGGAAAAAGGCGAAATAATGGGTGATTTGCTGCTGTTCGTTTTTAATGACGCTGATCGAGAGCCACTGCGGGCAGACGGTTCCGTCCTTCTTCTGGTTCCAGATTTCGCCCGACCAGGAGCCGCTGGAGCGTAACCCCTGCCACAATCCCTGGTAAAAATCCTGTCCCCGGCGACCGGCGCCGAGCATGCTCGGATTGTGGCCGATGACCTCCGCCGGCTGGTAGCCGGTGATTTTGGCGAACGACTGGTTAACGGTCAGGATGCGGGCCTCGGGGTCGGTGATGTAAATGCCTTCGATGGCGTTGTCGAAAATGCCTTTGAACAGCAGTAGATAATTTTCCGCGCTTTTGCGGGTGGCGTTTTCGGCCGCCAGTTTGTGTTGGGTTTCGGTCCTGCCGGCGATTTCCAGGCGCAGCTGCCGCTGGATGTGCTCGCTGGCGGTTTGTTCGGCCATGAGCCGGCGATGGTGTTCCTGAAAAGTGGTCAGCAGACGATTGTACTGCGCGGCAATGGCGGTCAGTTCTTCGGTGTCGGCGCAGGAGCGGATCGGCTCGGCGTGGTGTTCGTCAATGGCGGCCAGCTCGTCGGCCAGCTGGCGCAGTGGGTCGGACAGGCGGCGGGCCAGCAAGGAGACCAAGGCCAGGGCGAGGGCCGCCAGGGGCAGCAGGCCGAAGAGCACTCCCCGCTGGAACAGGGTGATCGGTTTGGCCAGAGCCGCGCTGGGAGCGGCAATGCCGACAATCAATCCATAGTGGGGCAGCTGATGGAAAAAGAGGGTTTGTTCTTCTTTGGGCCTCTCCTGGGGCGTCCAGAGGATGCGGCCGGTTTTGTCGCGGCGCAGGGCCGCGGCAAGGTCAGCCAGATCAGTCAGGGCGACGCGGTCGGCCGCGGCTTCGCGGGCGTCCACGGGCGGCGCCCAAAAGAGGTCGGACTGATCGAGGAGAAAGGGGCGCCGGCCGTCGGCAAAACGGGCTTCGTCGATTTTCTTGGCAATCACGGCCAGGGGCAGCAGGCTGCGTTGTTCGTTCTGAGAGCAGGTGATGGCCAGGGTCCAATTCCAGGCCGGAAAGTCTGCCCGGTAGAGGACCGCAGGCTGCTGGTCAAGCCCTGCATATTCCCCATGACTCAGGGGCTGGAGTTGTTGAAGCCGTGTCAGGAGGTCGCCGGCCAGATGGGTGTTCACCAGGGCCTTGTTGGGATGGCTGAGGATGAGCCCTTGTTGGTTGATGCAGAACAGTTGGCCCTGTTGGCCGCCGCCTTGGGCGGCCAGGGCGTCGAGGGCCAGCCATTGGGCCTCGTCCAGGGTCAACGCGCCGGACTGGCTTTTCTGCTGCAGGGTGTGCAACAGGGTCAGGTTGCGCTCGGCAACGGTTCGCAGGGTTTGAACCAGGGCCGCCTCGACGGCGGTTTCCGTCATCTGGCGGACGGCGGTTGCGCCGGCGGCGGCCTCCTGCTCGAGCCCCTGTCGCATCGCGGTCGCGGCCAGATAGCCGCCGCCCCCCATGACCGCGAATAGCGGAACCAGGAGAAACAGTGTATAAGTGCGAAAAATGTTGGATTGTAGTGTCATGACTCGTATACAGCCGACCGCGCAGTTCCCGGCGCTGCGTTGCGCCCAAGGGCGCTGGTTGCAGGAAGGGCAGGGCAATCCCGTCGCCAGGACGAAATTTTCAGAACTATATAAAAGAAATCATTAATAGTCCACGCAATTACACGTCGCGTGCAGGGAAGTTCCGGGAGGGGCGGCCCGTTTGCGGCGGGCCTTGCGTGCGACGTTTTAAGGAGAGGCGCCGATGGCTGTGCAATCTGTTGAAGAACCGGCCGGGAAGGAGCCGCCAAGCGCGGTCGCTTCGCTCTCCAGCCTGCCGAACATCCGCCTGTTCGTGGCCTTCCGGGTGGTGTTCAACGCTCGGTTCTATTACCCGGTTTTCACCGTGCTCTTTTTGGATTTTGGCCTGAGTCTGGAGCAGTTCGCGCTGCTGAACGCCGTCTGGGCGCTGACCATTGTCCTGGCGGAGGTTCCTTCCGGGGCCCTGGCCGACCTGCTGGGGCGCAAGCGGCTGCTGGTGACCACCTCGCTGCTGATGATCGCCGAGATGTCCCTCCTGGCCTTTGTGCCGCTGGGCAATCCGTCCTGGGTGTTTGCCGCCTTCCTGGTCAACCGGGTGATCAGCGGGCTGGCCGAGGCCATGGCCAGCGGAGCCGACGAGGCCCTGGCCTACGACACCCTGGTCGCGCACGGTCGGGCCGCCGAGTGGCCCCGTGTGCTGGAGATGCAGATGCGGGCCCAGAACGTCGGCTATATCTTTGCCATGACCCTGGGGGCGGCGGTGTATGATCCCGGTCTGATCAACCGGGTGCTCGGTTGGCTGGGCGTCGCGGGAACCGTCACACAGCAGCTGAGCATGCGCTATCCTATCTATCTGACCTTGTTTTTTGGGGTGCTGGCCCTGGCGGCAACCCTGCGGATGCGTGATCCGCAGGCTCTGCATTGGCCTCTGGCACGATCCTCCGAGGCGGTCACCCTCTGGGAGGTCGGCCGGCTGACCCTGCGCGCCGGCGGCTGGATTCTGCGCACCCCTCTGGCCTTGGCGATTATCCTGGTTGCCATGACCTTTGACCACACCCTGCGGATGATCGTCACCCTGACCAGCCAATACTATCGCCTGATCCATCTGCCGGAGGCGAGCTTCGGCCTGTTGGGCTCGGCGGTGGCGGTGCTCGGATTGTTCGTGCCCAGGCTTGCCCGGCGGATGGTCGAGCGGTTTTCGCCCGGCGGCAACGCCGCGCTGCTGGCCGTCGCCATGCTGGCGACGCTGTTTGCGCTTGGCCTGTTCGTCCCCTACCTGGGGGCGCTGCCGATGATGGCGGTGTTCATCGGCCTGATGCTGACCAGCTTTTTTATCAGCCATTACCTCAATGAAATCACCGCTTCGCACCAGCGGGCCACGGTGCTCAGCTTCAAAGGCCTGGCCTTCAACGCGGCCTATGGTTTTATCGGCCTGGCCTTTGCGGCGCTAATCCACCGATCCAGGTTGTCCCAGGGGTTGTTGCATCCCGACGGTTCAGCCGCCTTTATCGAAGATCAGGCCTTCCGCGTCAGCATGGGTTATTTCCCCTGGTATTTGGGGCTTGGCTTGGTGTTGGTTGCCCTGGTTTGCCTGCCCCGGCTCCTGCGCGGCCGAACAGGAGCGTGAGGTCAGGGGCAAGCAAGACCAGCGCATTTTTTGTAGCGCTTATCTGCTTTCGGGAACACCCAGTTTTTTGAGGATCAACGCGAGCGGGCAGAACTTGGTGAAGCCGAACTGCAGCAGGTTGGCGCCGACAAAGGCGGCGAGCAGCAGCCACAGGCGGCTGACAAACAGGGGATTGCTCGGGATGTCCACGCCCAGCGCCAGGCTAAGCAGGATGAAGGAGCCGGCAAAAACATGAATCCAGTCGGAAATGATCATGGCGTTCTCCATGGTTGAGGATGACGATTTTTGGTTGATTTGCGATAGGTTCGGGTTCAGGGCGTGTTGCGGCAAAAGAGCGCTTGCAGGCTGGCCATCAAGGCAACCACCCGCGGATCGCTGATCCGGTTGTAGATGAAATTGGCCTCCCTGCGGCAGGCAATGATCCCCTGGTTGCGGAGAATCGCCAGATGCTGGGAGATGTTGCCGTTGGTTGTCTGCACGGTTGCCTGCAATTCGCCGACCGACAATTCTCCGCCCTGAAGCCGGCAGAGAATTTCCAGGCGGATCGGGTGGGCCATGGCCTTGAGCAGGGCGGCGGTGTCGTTGATTTCCGTTTTTTGCATGAGGAGCCGCGTTGGTGGTTCGGTATTTAAGGATATGCTTAATCACCACTGCGGCCGGCGTCAATCCCTTGGGCGCACGCAGTGGCGCGGCCTGTGCGTCTTGTGCCGGAGATGGGCAAAACGCTTGCGGCTATCTTGTTAAAACAACAATGAATTTGATCGCGCCTCGCGATTATTTTGATAGGAGGGTGATTTTTTCTCAGGAGTGAGTATTTTTCGCAAGAAAATAGGCTGGAGCGGCTGTGAGTGCGGGAATCCGTTTTCTTTTTTTGAAAAACTCCTGTACATACTGGAGTCAAGAGCTGCGGCCTGCCCGCGCGGCGCGTTGAAGGCGCGACGAAGGCGAAAGGGAAGCGTTCTGAGTTGGCTGGTCATGTCTGCCGGGGTTGGTTGCGCGGCGCCGGGCGGCATGGGTAACTTGTAACAAGCGGTTTTTCGTTGAGGGGGAAGTCCTATGAGTGCAATGGAAGATAAAATCACCAGTTTGTTGGCCGAGGGGAAGGTGTTTCAGCCGCCGGAAAAGGGGCGCGAGCAGGCCTGGGTCAAGTCAATGGAGGAGTACAAAAAGGCCTACGCCCACTCCATGGACGATCCCGAGGGTTTTTGGGCGGGCCGCGCCGAAGAACTGGTCACCTGGGATAAAAAATGGGACAAGGTCATGGAGTGCGATCTTTCCACCCCCGAAATCAAATGGTTCGTCGGCGGCAAGCTCAACATCTCCACCAACTGCCTTGACCGGCATCTGACCGACGGACGGCGCAACAAAGCCGCCATCATCTGGCAGGGGGAGCCGGAAGAGGACGTCAAGGTCTATACCTATCAGATGTTGCACGACGAGGTTTGCCGCTTTGCCAATGTATTGCGCAAGAAAGGCGTCAAAAAAGGCGACCGGGTGGCCATCTATCTGCCGATGGTGCCTGAGCTGGCGATTTCGCTATTGGCCTGCGCCCGTCTTGGCGCCGTGCATTCCGTAGTTTTCGGCGGGTTCTCGTCGGTGGCCCTGCAGAGCCGCATTGAAGATTGCCACGCCAAGGTGCTGATCACCGCCGACGCCGTGTTGCGCGGCGGCAAGGCGATTCCGCTCAAGCCCAACGCTGACGAGGCCATGGAAACCTGCCCCTCCGTCGAGGCCTGCATCGTGGTCCGCCGGGCCGGCAACGAGATTGAGATGAAGGACGGCCGCGACTACTGGTGGCACAAAGAGGTCAACGCCAAGGACATCGCCTCGTTCTGCGAGCCCGAATCCATGGATTCCGAGGACATGCTGTTCATCCTCTACACCTCCGGCTCCACCGGTAAGCCCAAAGGCGTGGTCCACACCACCGGCGGCTACCTGACCTACGCCATGCACACCTCGCAGTGGGTGTTTGACTTAAAGGACGACGACGTCTACTGGTGCACCGCCGACCTCGGCTGGATTACCGGCCACAGCTACATCCTCTACGGCCCGCTGGGTCTGGGGGCGACCACGCTGATGTTCGAGGGCGTGCCCAACTACCCGGCGCCGGATCGTTTCTGGAAGATCGTCGAGAAGTTCAAGGTCAACATCTTCTACACCGCGCCCACCGCCATCCGCGCCTTGATGCGGGAAGGGGTCGAGCCCACCCAAAAGTGGGACATGTCGAGTCTGCGGATTTTGGGTTCGGTGGGCGAGCCGATCAACCCCGAGGCCTGGATGTGGTACTACATCAACATCGGCAAGGAAAAGCTGCCCATTGTCGACACCTGGTGGCAGACCGAGACCGGCGGCATCATGATTTCGGCGCTGCCCTACGTCACCCCGCTCAAGCCTGGTTCGGCCACCCTGCCGCTGCCCGGCATCGACGCGGCCATCTTTAACGAGGAAGGCAAGGAGGCCAGCCCCAACGAAGGCGGCCATCTGGTCATCCGCAAACCCTGGCCGGGCATGCTGCGCGGCGTCTTCGGCAACCCGGAGCGGTACAAAAAAGCTTACTTCAACCGCTATCCCGACACCTACGACCCTGAAGACGGCGCCCGCAAAGACGAGGACGGTTATTTCTGGATCATGGGCCGGCTCGACGACGTGATCAATGTCTCCGGGCATCGCCTGGGCACGGCGGAGATCGAGTCCGCCCTAGTCGCCCACGAAGCGGTGGCCGAGGCTGCGGCGGTCGGCATGCCGCACCCAATCAAGGGACAGGCGATTTTCGCCTACGTCACCCTGATGTCCTGGGCCGAGGAGAGCGAGGAGTTGCGGGCCGAATTGCGGCAGCACGTGCGCAAGGAAATCGGACCCATCGCCACCCCGGACGCAATCCAGTGGGCGCCGGGCCTGCCCAAGACCCGGTCCGGTAAGATCATGCGCCGCATTCTGCGCAAGATCGCGGCCAACGACTTTGCCGATTTCGGCGACACCTCCACCCTGGCCGATCCGTCGGTGGTCGATCAGCTGGTCGACGCCAAGAAGCAGATGGGTTGAACAGCGAAAACCTGAAATCCAAGTGCGCGCGGGCCTGACCCGTCGCGCGGCTTGACCGCAAACAGCCAGGCGGGATGCATTGCATCCCGCCTGTTTTTTTATCAGCGCTGGCCTGTGTCATTTTTTCTTTGCAACATTTCAATTCATGGTATCATGCACAGCTCTGCTGTGTGCCTTTCATGGCCCCGCGTTTTTTATCGCCCCTGCCGCCCGTCTCGAAAAGGACGTCGGAGGCGTTGCATCCGCTGATCTTCCAGAGTGGAACATCCCTGTAAAACTAACGCCATCACGACGCAATGACCGGTAACGACATACGAAAAAGCTTCCTCGATTATTTTGAGAGCAAGGGCCACGCCAGGGTGGCCGCCTCTTCGCTGGTGCCCCACGACGACCCCACCCTGCTGTTTGTCAATTCCGGCATGGTGCAGTTCAAAAAGGTGTTCATGGGCGAGGAAACCCGGCCCTATGTGCGCGCCACCACGGCGCAGTGCAGCGTCCGGGCCGGCGGCAAACACAACGATCTGGAAAACGTCGGCTACACCGCGCGTCACCACACCTTTTTCGAGATGCTGGGCAACTTTTCCTTTGGCGATTATTTCAAGAAGGACGCCATTGCCTTTGCCTGGGAGTTCCTCACCGTCAAGCTGGGGATTGATCCCCAGAAACTGTGGGTGTCGGTGTACGACGACGACGACGAGGCCCACCAGCTGTGGGAGCAGATCGAAACCCTGCCCAAGGGGCGCATTGTCCGCATGGGCGAGAAGGACAACTTCTGGGCCATGGGCGACACCGGTCCCTGCGGGCCGTGTTCGGAGATCCACATCGACCAAGGGGCATCGGTCGGCTGCGGCCGTGCCGACTGCGCTCTGGGCTGCGATTGCGATCGGTTCCTGGAGCTGTGGAACCTGGTGTTCATGCAGTATTATCGCGACGAGACCGGCAAGATGACCCCCCTGCCCAAGCCTTCCATCGACACCGGCATGGGTCTGGAACGGGTGGCTGCGGTGCTTCAGGGCAAATTCAACAACTTTGACTGCGACCTGTTCACCCCGATCATCAACCACGTAGCAATGCTGGCCGGGAAAAAATATCACGACAACAAGGCGGACGACGTCTCCATGCGGGTCATTGCCGACCACGCCCGCGCCACCACCTTCCTGGTCGCCGACGGCGTTCTGCCCTCCAACGAGGGCCGGGGCTACGTGCTGCGCCGGATCATGCGCCGCGCCATCCGCTACGGTCGCGCCCTGGGTTTGAGCTCTTTTTTTCCGGGCGTTTGCGCCCTGGTCGCCGAGGAGATGCACGCCGCCTACCCCCATCTCAACGACACCCGCGAGCTGTTGGCCAAGGTGGTCACCAACGAGGAGCAGCGTTTCGGCGAGACCCTGGACCACGGCTTGAACAAGCTGGACCAGGAAATCAGACATCTGATCAAAGAACAGGGCGACCGGGCCGTGATTCAGGGCGACTTTATTTTCAAGCTCTACGACACCTACGGTTTTCCGGTGGACATCGTGCGCGACATCGCCATCGAGCGGGGCGTTTCCTTTGACGAGCCCGGCTTTGCCGCCGCCATGGAGCAGCAGCGCGAACAGTCGCGCAAATCGTGGAAAGGCAGCGACGTCGACCATCTTGAGGCTGGGATCATTGCACTGGCCGCCCAGGGCAAAAAGGTGGACTTCATCGGCTACGGAAGCACCCAGGGCGTCTCAATCGTTGAGGGCATAGTCAACGAGGCCGGCCAGTTAGCGGCTGAGGCCAAGGCGGGGGAGACCGTGCGGCTGTGCTGCGGGCAGACCCCGTTTTACGCCGAATCGGGCGGACAGATCGGCGATCAGGGCGAGATTACCTGGCCCGGCGGCCGTTTTGTGGTGACCAGAACCCTAGCCCCGGTGGACGGTCTGATTCTCCACGAGGGCCAACTCGCCCAAGGGAGCGTGCGCGTCGGCGACCGGGTGGAGTTGCAGGTGGCGGAGCGGCGCAACGACACCGCCCTCAACCACACCGCCACCCATCTGCTTCAGGCGGCGATGAAAAAGGTGCTGGGCGACCACGTCAAGCAGGCGGGTTCCGCGGTTGATCACAACCGGCTGCGTTTTGACTTCACCCATTTCTCGCCCCTGAGCCACGGCGAAATCTGCACCATCGAGCAGCTGGTCAACGCCCAGATCCGCAGGAACACCCCGGTGGCCACCGACGTGCTCGGGCGCGAGCAGGCCATTGCCGCCGGCGCCACCGCCCTGTTTGGCGAGAAGTACGGCGACGAGGTGCGGGTGGTCAGCATCGGCGAGTTCAGCAAGGAACTCTGCGGCGGCACCCACGCCCGCCGGACCGGCGACATCGGTCTGTTCAAGATTGTGATGGAAACCGGCGTTGCCGCCGGCGTGCGCCGCATCGAGGCGGTCACCGGCGCCGGCGCGATCCACTGGCTGCAGGAACTGGCCCGACAGGCCTCAGCTATTGGCGCCGCAATCTCCGGGCCGATCGAAGGCGCGGTCGACAAGATTCAGGCCCTGCTTAAACGGCAGAAGGATCTGGAGAAGCAGATCGCCGCCCTCAACGCTTCCATGGCCCTGTCCGACCTGGATCAGCTGTTGGCCGCCAGCGTTGAGATCGACGGCATGCGGGTGGTTGCCAGCCGAGTGCCGCTCGATTCGCCCAAGACCCTGCGCGAAATCGGCGACAAGATCCGCGACAAAATGCCCAGCGGCATCATTGTCCTTGGCGGCGAATTCGACGGCAAGGCGGCGCTGCTGGCCATGGTCAGCAAGGAGCTGACCGACCGGGTCAAGGCCGGCGAGCTGGTCAACCGGGTGGCGATGATCGTCGGCGGCAAAGGCGGCGGGCGGCCGGACATGGCCCAGGCCGGCGGGCCCATGCCCGACAAATTGGACGAGGCCATGGGCAGCGTCGCAAGCATTATCAAGGGGATCGGGCGCGTCTGAACCCCTTGCAGAGCATGATGAATCAACACACCGAACACCAACGAATTGTTATTACCGGCGTCGGCCTGACCGCGCCCGGCGCCGCCAACCTGACCGATTTTCGCGCCAATCTCCTGGCCGGAAAAAGCGGGATCTCCACCATTGATCTGCGCTATATGGGCGTCCATCCGGCGGGTCTTTGCACCTTTGCCGAAACCCGGTACCGCAAAAAACGGGAGAACAGCCGGGGCACCCGCGCCGGCTGCATCGGCGTTTACTGCGCCAATGAGGCCCTGGTTGACGCGGGCGTCGATTTTTCCGAATATGACCGCGCCGCCACCGGCGTCTATATCGGTTTGACCGAGCACGGCACGGTGGAGACCGAAAACGAGGTCTACAACGTCGGCCAATACGCCAATGACGTCAACTACTGGACCCATCACCACAATCCCCGCACCGTGCTGAACAACCCAGCCGGCGAGATTACCATGAATCTGGGAATCACCGGGCCGCACTACGCCATTGGCGCCGCCTGCGCCGCCGGCAACGCCGCCCTGATCCAGGGCGTGCAGATGCTGCGGTTGGGCGAGGTGGACCTGGCCTTGTGCGGCGGCATCTCCGAGTGCGTCGGCTCCTTTGGCATCTTTGCCTCTTTTCGCGCCCAGGGCGCGCTGGCCGAGCACGAGGACCCCACCAAGGCCAGCCGGCCCTTTGACCTGGACCGCAACGGCATCGTCATCTCCGAGGGCGGCTGCGTGTTCACCCTGGAGCGACTGGATCGGGCGCTGGCGCGCGGGGCCAAAATCTACGGCGAGATCACTGGCTACGGCATGAACTCCGACGCCCGCGATTTCGTCCTGCCCTACGGCCCCCGGCAACGGCAGTGCATGGAGATGGCCTTGAAGCGGGCGGGGCTGCAACCCGCCGACGTCACCATCCTCAACGCCCACGCCACCGGCACTAAGCAGGGCGACATTGAGGAGTGCAACGCCATCCGCGAGACCTTTGCCGGGTGCGAAAACACCTGGATCAACAACACCAAGTCGAGCATCGGGCACGCCATGGGCGCGGCCGGGGTGCTCGAACTGGCCGGCAACCTGCCTTCGTTCACCGACAATATGGTTCATCCGACCATCAATCTGGACAACCTGGACCCGGAATGCGCTCTGCCCGGTCTGGTGGCCAACACTCCTCAACAACTGCCGCGCGTCGACGTCATTCTCAACAATTCTTTCGGTATGTTGGGGATAAATTCGGTGGTGATTGTCGAGAGATTTGTGGCGAACTAGAGGGGGGTGTGGTAATTCTCTCCAATTTCGCGCCTACGAAACACGTTTAACCGTTTTTTTTATATATAGAGGAACCGAAGCATGACCCGTGAGGAAATCAAGGACGTTATCCTTGAAATCATAGCAGATATTGACGAAGAAGCTGATTTTGCCCAACTGGACGCCGACGCCCCCCTGCGGGACCAGTTGGATCTGGATTCCATGGATTTTTTGGATATTGTCATGGAGTTGCGCAAACGCTACAAGATGCAGATACCGGAAGAAGAGTATCCGCAGCTCGCCACCCTGACCAGTTGCGTCAACTACCTGGAACCGAAACTGAAAGACGTCTGATTCTCCAACCGGCCTTTGCGCGCTCCCTGCGACCGCGTCGATTCGCCGGTTTTCCCCGCATCCATGGCTGACTACCAGCTCATTATCATCGGGGGCGGCCTGTCGGGGCTTGCGGCCGGCATTCGCGCCGCCCGCTTTGGCCAGAAAACGCTGATTCTCGAGCAGCACAGTCTCCCTGGCGGGCTCAATTCCTATTACGTCCGCCAGGGGCGGCTGCTGGAAACCGGCCTGCACGCCATGACCAACTGCGCGGCCCCGGGCGACAAGCACGCCCCGCTCAACCGGCTGTTCCGCCAGCTGCGCCTTTCCCGCAAACACTTCGCCCTCCACGAACAGATCGCCTCGGAAATCCGCTTTGCCGGCCAATCCCTGCTTTTTTCCAACGACCCGAATCTGTTGGAGACGTCGATTGCCGCCGCCTTTCCCGACTGCATTGATCGGTTCCGCCGACTCAAGAGCGCCCTGGCCGGCTACGATCCCTTTGCCCCCGCGCCCTGGCGTTCCGCCCGCCAGTTCCTAAGCGAACAGTTGCAGCATTCGCGCCTCGAGGACATGCTGCTCCTGCCGCTGATGGTCTACGGCAACGCGGAGGAGCGCGACATGGACCTGGGCCAGTTCGCAATCATGTTCCGGGCCGTGTTTGAGGAAGGTTTTTTTCGCCCGGCCGGCGTGATCCGCGAATTTCTCGATCTGCTGGTCAACCAGTACCGGGAGTTTGGCGGCGAACTGCGCTACCGCAGTCCGGTCGAGGAAATCTTGGTTGAGGACGGGCGGATTGCCGGCGTGCGCCTGCCCGGCGGCGAAACATTGAGCGCCGACGTGGTGCTGTCCACCGCCGGGGTTCCTGAAACCATCCGCCTTTCCGGCTGGGATGCAGATCAGGACGCCTTTACCGGGCGGATGAGTTTCATGGAGACCATCTCGCTTCTGCCGCAGGCGCACGCTGCCTCGCTTGGCCGTGACCGGACCATCATTTTTTACCACAACAACCCCCGGCTCGACTACCGCCGGCCCGACGATCTGCTCGACACCTCCTGGGGCGTGATCTGCTTTCCCGAACATTTTGCCGGCATGCCGCCGGTTGAAACCGCGCAGATCCGGGTGACCAACGCGGCCAGCTATCCGCTGTGGAAGGCGTTGCCCGCTGCGGCCTACGGCCCGGCCAAAGCGCAGTGGACCCAGGCCGCCACTGTGGCCAGCGAGGAAATAATTGGGAATTATCGTTCGTCCATTGTATATCAGGACAGCTTTACGCCGGTGACCATCGAGCGGTTCACCCGCAAGGCCGAGGGCGCGGTCTACGGCAGCGGCAAAAAGATCAAGGACGGCCGGACCCCGTGGCCCAATCTGTTTGTCGCCGGCACGGATCAGGGCTATCTGGGCATTGTCGGCGCCATGCTCAGCGGCATAACCGTGGTCAATCAGCACATCCTGCGCTGACCCGCGCCGAACGCGGCGGGACTGCCCGCAGCGCTGTTGTCTTGAAATACGCCCTGCGCGCCTTGGCAAACTGACGGTCGACAGAGTCAACGAAGTGGAGAACCATGCACTACACACCTTTGGACAGGGCGCAATCCCAGTATGACGTCATCGTGGTCGGCTCCGGTCTGGGCGGCCTGACCAGCGCCAACCGGCTGGCTGCGGCCGGGCATTCGGTGCTGCTTCTGGAGCACCACACCCAACTCGGAGGGCTTGCCACCTGGTTCAAGCGCGGCGGCCACATCTTCGACGTCAGCCTGCACGGCTTTCCCTACGGCATGGTCAAAACCTGCAAGAAATATTGGGGCAAGGCCATCCGCGATTCCATCGTCCAGTTGCAGCACATCGTTTTTGACAACCCCCAGTTTTCCCTGACCACCACCTTCAGCAAGGAGGATTTCATCCGCATCCTCCATGAACGTTTCGGGGTCGACCAGGCCGTGGTCGAGGCTTTCTTCGCCGCGGTTGACGCGATGAATTTCTACGACGATCAGTCCCTGACCACCCGTGAGCTGTTCGCCCGATTTTTTCCTGGCCGCAGCGACATCCACCGGTTGCTGATGGAGCCGATCACCTACGCCAACGGCTCGACCCTGGACGAACCGGCCATCACCTACGGCATTGTCTTCTCCAACTTCATGAATCGGGGCGTGTTCACCTTTGAAGGCGGCACCGACAAGCTGATTGGCCTGATGGCGGAGGAGCTGCTGGCCAAAGGGGTGGACATCTGCACCGGGGCGCGGGTCGACCGCATCCTGGTGGAAGACGGCGTCGCCGTCGGCGTGGCGGTTCGGGGCCGGGAGATCAGGGCCAAGGCGGTGATCTCCAATGCGGGCATCACCAACACCATCGACCATCTCGTCGGTCCGGAACGGTTTGCCGAGGATTTCCTCAGTCGTTTCAATCAGGTGCAGGTCAACAACTCCAGCTGTCAGGTTTATTTCGGCATCCGCAAGGGCGAAACCATCGCCGACATCGGCGACCTGTTGTTCACCTCGACCGCCGACGAATTTTCCTCGGAAGAGATGCGGCGGATGGACACCAAAAGCCGCACCTTTTCCCTCTACTATCCCCGAACCCGGCCCCAGAGCCCGCCCGACTACACCATCGTCGCCTCGATGAACGCCAACTTCGACGACTGGGCCGGGCTCGACAAAACTGCCTACCGCGCAGCCAAGGAGGCGATGATCGAACGCTGTTTCAACGACCTGGAACGCTACATCCCCGGCGTCCGCGCCAAGGTGGACACCATCGAATCGGCCACGCCGCGTACCTTCCACCGCTACACCCTGCACACCAAGGGCTCCTCGTTCGGCACCAAGTTCGAGGGCCTCGACATCTCCCGCTCCCTGCATAAGGAGATTGGCGGCCTGTTTCACGTCGGCTCGGTGGGCATCATCATGAGCGGCTGGCTGGGGGCGATCAACTACGGGGTGATTGTGGCCAATGATGTGGATGGGTATTTGAGGAGCTAGATAGGGGCTATGGAAAAGAAATCGCGCCTATTTCCTTTGACGAACGGAGTTAAAGATTGGCAGGCTTTGTTGACTGATCCAGATAAACATTGGCGAAAAGGATATTCCGCGCGGACATTAGCATATTGTTGGGAGTCGTCGGAGGGACTACCGGAAGAGGTAGCGCAACCCTTTGCACGAAGCATGGAGCCGCTCTTGGCTGATCTCCAGCCTGTCATTGGCATCCCCGAATTCAAGGTTCCTCTACCTGGTGGAAAAAAGAGTTCGCAAAACGATATTTTTATCTTGTCCCGATCCCTAGCTGGCCCTGTCTGCATCATGGTGGAAGGTAAAGTCAGCGAGTCTTTGGGGCCAAGAGTGACGGATTGGTTGAAAAATGCTTCTGAGGGAAAGAGGAAACGGCTAGAATTCCTTTTAAATTCTCTGGGATTGACTGCCTTGGTTGACGATTCGATTAGGTATCAACTACTTCATCGCGCAGTCTCTGCTCTAGTCACGGCGGAGCAATTTCGGGCTGTAGCTGCGGTGATGATGGTTCATTCGTTCAGTCGAGAGCTTGCAGGATGGTCCGATTATAAAAGATTTGTGAGCTTGTTTGACGTTGAAGCCGTTGTCGGATCACTGCAAAGATTAAGCGTTATGTCAAAAATTCCTCTTTTTGGAGTTTGGGTTGTCGGAAATCCTGCGTTTTTGGAGTGTTAGCTCAAAAGCAAAATAATTAGTTAAACGGTGATAAAAAATCCATGCTCGAATTTGAAGGAAAAACAGCCGTAGTCACCGGCGCGACCCGCGGCATCGGTCGGGCGATCACCGAGGCGCTGCTGGCCCAGGGCGCGACCGTGGTCGGCGTCTACGGCGGCAACCGGGCGGCGGCCGAAGCCATGGCCGGCGAATGCGCCGAGCACGGCGAGCGTCTGCGGCTCCGGCAACTCAACGTCAGCGACTATGCGGCGGCATCCGCCTTTTTTGCCGAGTTGGAGGCCGAGTTCGACACTCTGGACATCCTGGTGAACAACGCCGGCATCCGTCGGGATGCGGTGCTTGCCATGATGAAGGAAGAAGACTGGCGGCGGGTACTCGACGTCAATCTCACCGGCGGCTACATTATGTCCAAATTCGCGGTGCCGCTGATGATGAAACAGAAGTACGGCCGCATTGTTTTTATTACCTCGCCCATGGGGCATCTCGGCTTTGTCGGCCAGAGCAACTACTCGGCCTCCAAGGCCGGGCAGGTTGGATTGATGAAGTCGCTTTCCAAAGAGGTGGCCAAGCGCAAGATCACGGTCAACTGCGTGTCGCCCGGTTTTATCGCCACCGATTTCATCGACGATCTGCCCGAGGCCCAGATGAAGGAATACAAGAAGATGGTGCCTGCGGGTCGGTTCGGAACCCCGGCCGAGGTGGCGGAGGCGACGCTGTTTCTGCTCAGCGGCCGGGCCGCCTACATCAACGGCGCGGTGCTTGAAATCACCGGCGGGTTATGAGTCGGACCATGGCCGATCCCTTCATCCTGGATCGCATCCCGCATCGACCGCCCTTTCTCTGGCTCGACCGGGTGGTGGAAATCACCGGGGAGACCATCCGTGCCGAAAAAACAGTGCCAACGGATTTGGATCTCTTCCAGGGCCATTATCCTCAATATCCGCTGATGCCCGGCGTGCTGCTCTGCGAGGCGGTGTTTCAGGCCGGGGCGCTTTTAATCGGCGAATTGTCGCGCTGCGAAACTGGGGAAGCTGAGGGAATCGCCGAATCCGGCAGAATGCCGGTCCTGACCCGCATCCTCGGGGCCAAGTTCAAACGGGAGGTGCGGCCCGGCGATGTCCTAGAGGTTACGGCAACCCTGGTGGAGCGCATGGGACCGGCCTGGATTCTGAAAGGTTCTGTTCGGGTCGGCGGTAAAATAGCGGTGCAGGTCGAATTTGCCTGCGCGCGCAAGGGGGCGTGAGTGGATTTTTTGCGGCTTGAAGGAAAGAATATTGTGGTGTTTGGCCTGGCCAACAAGAAATCCGTGGCCTGCGCGGTCGGGCGGGTGCTGGTTGAGGCCGGGGCCAGGGTGATCCATGTGGTGCGCAGCGAGCAGCGGGCGGAAACAGCGGCAAAGCTGTTCCCGGCCAGCCCGGTGTTTTGCTGCGACGTCGAGGACGAGGCCAACATCATCCGGGTTCGGGACGAAATCGCCGGCCAGATCAACGAGCCGCTCGACGGCATTGTCCATTCCATCGCCTTTGCCAACTATTCCGAAGGGATGCGACCATTTCATCAGACCCCGAAACGGGATTTTCTCCAGGCCATGGACGTCTCGTGCTTTTCGTTCATCAGCATTGCCAACCATTTTAAGGAATTGCTCGCCCGGCAAGCCTCGCTGGTGACCGTCTCCATCTCCTCCACCCGCATGGCCGCCGAAAATTACGGCTACATGGGGCCGGTCAAGGCGGCGCTGGAATCTTCGCTCTGTTTCTTGGCTAAGAGCTTTTCCGCCTTCTCCGAGATTCGCTGCAACGCGGTCTGCCCAGGCCTGTTGAAAACCTCCGCCTCCGCCGGCATCCCCGGCTATATCGAGAGTTACCTGTTCGCCGAGAAGGCCACCCTGCGCAAAAAGGCGGTGCAGACTGAAGAGGCCGCCAATGTTGCCGCCTTTCTGCTCTCGCCGCGCTCGTCGGGGATGACCGGTCAGTGTTTGGTGGTGGACGCCGGCATGGGCATGAACTACTTTGACGCCGGGATCGTTTCCCCGGCCGTTGGTTGAGCGGCCAGGCGATGCAGCAGTGGCCGATGCTCGCCCGGTTGTGGCAGATGCTCCTACACGCCAAGGACGTGTTTGTGTCGCCAACCACTCCCTTGCCGGTGAAAGTTGTCCTCGCTCTTGGCCTGCTTTATGCCGTGTCGCCCTATGATTTGATTCCCGAATGGGTTCCGGTCCTGGGCGTCATGGACGATCTGGCCCTGGCTGCCCTGTTGATCGCCTGGGCCAACAGTTTCAAAATCCAGAAATAAACCATCAGAATCGCGGCCAATGCACGCCACAGGCAGATGTGCGTTCACGGCGCGGCAATGAAAGGAGCGGTGCTTGCGTAATGCGGTACACCAATGTCTGCCTGCACGATTTCGGCTACGAACTGCCGCCGGTCGAACTTTCCTCGACCGCGATTGAAGAACGGCTGCAGCCGCTGTACGAGCGGTTGAAACTGCCGACCGGTCGTCTGGAGCTGATGACCGGCATCAAGACCCGCCGCCTGTGGTCGCCGGGAACCCTGCCCAGCACCGGCGCGGCCGCCGCCGGCCGAGCTGCCGTTGCCAAGGCCGGCGTGCCGGTGGGCGATCTGGAGTGTTTGCTGTTCACCTCGGTGAGCCGCGACATGATGGAGCCCTCGACCGCTTCCTTTGTCCATCGCAGTCTTGGTCTGCCGCCTTCCTGCCTGTTGTTTGACGTTTCCAACGCCTGTCTCGGATTTCTCGACGGCATGATCATGCTGGCCAACATGCTTGAGCTGGGCCAGATCAGGTCCGGGCTCCTGGTGGCCGGTGAAACTGCCGAAAATCTGATTGCCTCCACCCTCAACCACCTGCTTGCCGACGCGTCGCTGACCCGCAAATCGATCAAGCCGCTCTTTGCCTCGCTGACCATCGGCTCCGGGGCCGTGGCCCTGGTGATGAGCCGCCGGGACTGCAACGACACCGGGCATTATCTGCGCGGCGCCGCCTGCCGGGCGAACACCGCCCACAACGATCTCTGCCAGGGCGGGCAGAACGCCGAACAGGGCACCCTGATGTCCACCGATTCCGAACAGTTGCTGGAGAAGGGAATTGAAACCGCCGCCGCCTGCTGGCAGTCGTTTGAAACCGAATTGGCCTGGCCCAAGGCCAGCATTGATCGGTTTTTCTGCCATCAGGTCGGCAAGGCCCACGCCCAGTTGCTGTTTGAGACCCTGAAGCTTGATCCGGCCAAAAATTTTGAGACCCTGCCCAGTCTGGGCAACGTCGGTTCGGTTTCCGCGCCGATCACCATGGCCCTCGGCATTGAGCAGGGGGCGTTGGCGCACGGTCAGCGGGCCGCGATCCTGGGGATCGGCTCGGGCATCAATTCGCTTATGCTGGGCGTGGACTGGTGATGACCACCCAAGCCTTGGCGGAATATCCGTTTCAACCCCGTTTTTTTGAGGCCGACGGCCATCAGCTGGCCTATCTCGACGAAGGGCAGGGGCCGGTGGTGGTCATGGTCCACGGCAACCCCTCCTGGTCCTATCTGTATCGCAATCTGGTCAGCGGGTTGCGCGACCGCTATCGCTGCATTGTCCCGGATCATCTCGGCTGCGGATTCTCCGCCAAACCGCAGGACGCCTCGTATCGCCTTGCTAACCATATCGACCATCTGGAGCGGTTGCTCGACAGCCTCGGCGTCGACCGCTGCACCTTGGTGGTTCACGACTGGGGCGGGGCCATCGGTATGGGCTGGGCCGGCAAATATCCCGAGCGGGTGCGCGGGATCGTGGCGCTCAACACCGCCGCTTTTCGATCCAGCCGCATCCCCCTGCGGATTGCCGTGTGCCGCTGGCCGGTGCTTGGCCCGATGCTGGTGCGCGGTCTGAACGGCTTTGCCCGGGCCGCGATTTTTATGGCCGTTGCCCGCCGGATGCGGCCCGAGATCGCCCAGGGATTTTTAGCCCCCTACTACAGTTGGCAAAACCGGATTGCGGTGCTTCGCTTTGTCGAGGACATCCCCATGGACGAGTCCCATCCTTCCTGGGCAACGCTAACCGCCGTCGAACACTCGCTTGCCGGTCTTGCCGATCACCCGCTGCTGCTCTGCTGGGGCGGACAGGATTTCTGTTTCAACGATTGGTTCTACAACGAGTGGCGACGTCGGTTTCCCCAGGCCGAAGGCCATTACTTTGCCGGTGCCGGCCATTATGTGCTTGAGGACGCCCTGGCCGAGATCCAGCCGTTGATTGAACGGTTTCTTGAGCGAATTGTTGGCCAAACAGAGGCCGGGCATGGCGGATTATAATATTGCAACATCCCTGCGCCACTCAGCGGAGGCTCTGGGCGAGACGGTTGCCTTAACGGCGCTGCAGGGCCGGCAATGGCGGCAGTGGACGTTTGCCGAACTTCGCCGCAACAGCGACGGTTTTGCCGCAGCCCTCCATGGCGAAGGCGTGCGGCAGGGCGACCGGGTGATGCTGATGGTGCGGCCTTCGATGGAGTTTTTCTGCCTGACCTTTGCCCTCTTTCAACTGGGCGCGGTGGTGATTCTGATTGATCCGGGCATGGGCTACCGGAACCTGTTGCGCTGCATTGGTTCGGTTCGACCGGACATTCTCATCGGCATTCCCAAGGCGATTTTGTTCAGCCGGCTGTTCCGGCCGCCTTTTGCCACAGTTCGCCGGCGCATCCGCGTTGGCGGCTGGCCGTGGGGCGGCGGCAAGGGGCTTGCGCCCAGCTGCGAACACAGCCGCGAACACCGAGACAATCTGCCGGCATACCAGGCGCGGGAAACCGATCTGGCCGCCATTATCTTCACCACCGGTTCCACCGGCCCACCCAAGGGAGTGGAGTACACCCACGGCATCTTTCACGCCCAGCTGCAACTGATCCGCGAGTATTACGGCATTGGCCCGGGCGACGTCGATCAACCTGGTTTTCCCCTGTTTGGCCTGTTTGCCGCCGCCCTGGGCGCCAAGGCGGTGATCCCGGACATGGACCCGACTCGGCCGGCCCAGGTTGATCCTGTGAAATTCGTCCGCACCCTGCTGGAACATGGCGTTACCTATTCCTTTGGTTCGCCGGCGATCTGGAACGTGGTTAGCCGCCATTGCCTCGACAGGGGCATTGTGTTGCCGGTGCGCAAGGTGCTGATGGCCGGCGCTCCGGTGTCGGGCGAACTGGTTGAGCGGGTGCAACGAATTCTGCCCAAGGACGCGCAAATATTCACGCCCTACGGTGCAACCGAAAGCCTGCCCGTCGCCTCAATCGAGGGGCGGGAGATCGTGGAGCAGACCTGGCCCCTGACCCGCATCGGTCGCGGCGCCTGCGTCGGCCGGGCGTTTCCCGGAATCGAGATTCGGATTGTTGAGCCGGTGGAGGGGCTGATTGGCGCCTGGCAGGAGGCGCGCGAGTTGCAGCCGGGCGAAATCGGCGAGATCGTTGTCCGGGGGCCGGTGGTCACCAGGGCCTACGCCAACAACCGGGAGGAAACCGAACGGGCCAAGATCGTCGACGAGGCAGGATTTCGGCATCGCATGGGCGACATGGGCTATGTCGACGAGCATGGCCGGCTCTGGTTTTGCGGCCGCAAGGCCCATCGGGTACATACGGCCAAGGGCGTGATGCACACAGTCTGCTGCGAGGCCATATTCAACGAGCATCCACTGGTGCGCCGTTCAGCCCTGGTCGGTTTGGGAGACAGTGCGTTGCAAACCCCGGTGATCGTTGTTGAACCCGTGGGGCGGGTCGCCAATCAGGAACAGCTTTTTCACGAACTGCGGGGACTGGCGTTGGCCAATCCGCTGACCGCCTCGATTGAGCATTTCCTGGTCCATCCTTCATTTCCGGTCGACATTCGCCATAACGCCAAAATTTTCCGGGAGAAACTGGCGGATTGGGCGGCCAAGCGGGTGCAGTTGCCCTGCGGGTGATAACCAGGCGGTCCATTCGGTTCGGATGGCAGGGCAAGAAAAACGCGGCGACACAGGTTGGCGCTGCAGGGGCAAGAGCGCGAGAGCAGGCGGAGCGGCAATGAACAAAGTGATGGTGACCGGCGGCGGCGGATTTATCGGCAAAGCCCTGGTGCGGGAGTTGGTGGGGCGGGGCGTCGAGACCCTGGCGCTCGGGCGCAATCCGTATCCAGAGCTGGTGGCCATGGGGGTGCGCTGCTTTCAGGGCGACATCTGCGACCCGGCCTTCCTGAATCAGGCCCTGGCCGGATGCGACACCGTTTTTCACGTGGCGGCCAAGGCCGGCATCTGGGGGCCGAAGCGCGAGTATGAGGCCATCAACGTGGTCGGGACTGCAAACGTCGTCGCCGCCTGCCGCAACAACCGCGTGGCCAGATTAGTGCACACCTCCACTCCCTCGGTGGTTTTTGCCGGCCACAGCCTCGAAGGCGCTGACGAATCCGCGCCCTATGCGCCCCGGCCGCTGTGTCATTACGCCGCCACCAAAATTCAGGCCGAGCAAGCGGTGTTGGGGGCCAATGCAGGCGGTTTGCGCACGGCGGCCATTCGCCCGCATTTAGTGTGGGGGCCAGGGGATCGGCAGCTCATTCCGCGCCTACTGGAGCGGGGCCGGGCGGGGGCGCTTAAGATCGTCGGCGCCGGCGCCAACCGGGTTGACATCGCCTATATAGACAATGTGGCGCACGCCCATATCCTGGCGGCGGAAAACCTGGAGACCAGCGGCAGCGCGGCCGGGCAGGCTTTTTTCATCGGCCAGGACCAACCGGTTGTTCTATGGGCGTGGATCAACGAGCTGTTCGCCCGCATGGACATTCCGCCGGTGACGCGAACGGCGCCCTTTCCTCTGGCCTACGCCGTTGGCGGCGCGATGGAAGCAGCATACGCCGCGTTTGGAAAAACCGAGGAGCCGAGGATGACCCGATTCCTTGCCCATCAGTTGGCCCAATCCCACTGGTTCAGCCACAACAAGGCAAAGACGCTGCTCGGATATCGGCAACTGGTTGATACGGAAACCGGGCTGAACAGGTTGGTCAACTGGCTCAAGGACACGCAGGCGTAGAGTATGGGCAATAAAGCGCGCAAAGCCTTGGCGCAGCCAAAATATTATTTGGCAATTCGTCGTCGGTACGCTATTTTTGCACCGGTTTAGCCTGCGAAAAGCAATTATGGTCGACGATTGGGCCGATTGTTCCAACTCGCGTGTGGGTTTAATCGTCTCCAACAAGCATAACTGAAAAATCCTATAAATATTATTTAAAAAGATTTGACAGGGGAGGCATTTTTCAGTAGGTATCCGTAGCGGAAGATGAACCGCCATTCACTTGATTTGGCGGGTAATTGCCATATTTTCAGTAATGAGGGGTAGTTGGTATGATTTCGATTGATGTTACGCTGTTAATGCACATTATCAACATGATTGTGTTGATGCTCGTTCTCAATGCAATTCTGTACAAGCCTGTTCTTGGTATTTTGGAGAAAAGGGCGCAGAGAATCGAATCCCTGAATGGCGATGTGGCTCAATTTGAGCAAAACGCCCGCCAGCGTCAGGCGGAGCTCGATCAAAAAATGCGGGAAGCAAGCAGCAAGGCGAAAAAGGCCTTGGACGGCGCGCGCTTCCAGGCTCAGGCTGCCGGCGCCGAGAAGCTGGCCGTTATCCGCAAGGAATCCGACAGTGTAAAGGAAAAGCAACTGACCGACCTGAGATCGCAGATCGAGGTGGCCAGAAAGGAGCTTCAGGGAAATGCCGCGGGCTTTGCCCAGGCAATGGCAGGAAAGATACTTGGAAGGAGTCTGGACGCATGAGAGCTTGTATCACAGCAGTACTACGGCCGGCTTTGCTGGCGATTCTGATTGGCGCGATGCCGCCTGCGCTTGTTTGGGCAAGCGATGCGCCGGCTGCGGGCGCGCATCAGGAAGTGAAGGCGGACGCCCACGGCGCGGCGCCGGCGGCGGGGCAAGCGGTTGTTGCTGACGCGCATGGAGCCAATGCTGAGTCCGCTGGTCACGGCGCGGCGCGCGGCGGTTCGCTGGCCCCTGCGAAGTTGAAGGATCTGTTCTGGCGGACGGTCAACTTCCTGGCGCTGGTGGTCATTCTGGTCAAGTTTGGCGCCAAGCCCGTTATCTCTGGGTTGAGCGGCCGACAGCAGCGCATTCGGGAAGAGCTTGACGATCTTGCCGCCCGGCGCGACGAAGCTGAGAAGTCCTACAAGGAATTTGAAGCCAAGTTGGCTGGCATGGAACGAGAGATGGAGCTGATCGTCGAGAAGGCGATCGCCCAGGCGCAGGTCGAAAAAGAACGAATTCTGGCGGATGCTGAAAAGGCCGCGGAAGATATCAAGCGTCAGGCGGAAGCCGCCGTGCAGGCCGAGCTGGAAGACGCCAAGCGGAGTCTCCGGGAAGAGGTCGCCGAGCAGGCTGCCGCCATGGCTGAAGCGTTGATCGTGAAAAATCTGACCCCGGCGGATCAGATTGCGATCACTGAACAGTATCTTGAAAGAGTGGGTGCGGTACAGTGAGACATACAATACTAGCTCGTCGATATGCAAAAGCGCTCTTTTCACTGGGGAAAGAGCAGGGGAAAACTGAAGAATACAGCGCAACGCTGAACGGCATCGCCGGTTTGTACGGCGAGGCCGAGTGCGGGATTGGAGACGCCGTTGCCAATCCGCTGTATCCGCTTGATGTTCGGCAGAAGGTCATGGCCAAGATTGCGGAATCCGTTCAGGCCGACGCCATTATGACCAGCTTTCTGAATCTGCTGATTGAGAAAAAAAGAGCCGGCATCTTACCCGACATTGCTCTGGAAATGCAGGTCATGGTGGACAAGGACCAGAACATCAGTCATGGTTCCATTGTCTCGGCCATTGAGCTGGATCAGGCAATACTGGATAAGATCCAGGGTACATTAGAAAAATTGACAGGTAATAAGGTTATACTTGAAACCCAGGTCGATCCGTCCATTATAGGCGGTGTTATTGCCAAGGTAGGTGACTTGGTGCTGGACGGAAGTATAAAGACGCAACTTAATGGATTAAAGGAATCTATCAAGGGGAGAGAGTAATCAATGCAGATCAAAGCCGAAGAAATCAGCCAGATTATAAAAGATCAGATTGCTGGTTATAAAAACGATATCGACCTGAAGGAAACCGGAACCGTACTGTCCGTCGGTGACGGCATCGCCCGCGTTTACGGCGTAGAAAATTGCCAGGCCATGGAATTGCTTGAGTTTCCCGGCAACATCTTTGGACTGGCCTTGAACCTGGAAGAAGACAACGTTGGCTGTGCAGTTCTTGGCGACGTTCGCGACATCAAGGAAGGCGACATCGTCAAGCGGACCGGCAAGATTGCCGAGGTTCCGGTTGGTCCTGAAATGGAAGGCCGGGTTGTTGACGGCATTGGCCAGCCCATTGACGGCAAGGGTCCGATTACCGCCAAGCTGACCCGCAAGATGGAAGTGATCGCCCCCGGCGTTATCGCCAGAAAGGGCGTGCACGAGCCGTGCTACACTGGAGCCAAGGCGGTAGACGCCATGACCCCGGTCGGCAAGGGACAGCGCGAGCTGGTCATCGGCGACCGTCAGATCGGCAAGACCGCCCTGTGCGTCGACGCCATCATCGCCCAGAAGAACACCGACGTGCACTGCATCTACGTGGCCATCGGTCAGAAGAAATCCACCGTTGCCCTGGTTGTGGAAAATCTGCGCAAACACGGCGCCATGGAGTACACCACGGTTGTTGCCGCCTGCGCCTCTGATCCAGCGCCGATGCAGTATGTTTCCGCCTTTGCCGGATGCGCCATGGGCGAATATTTCCGCGACAACGGCCAGCACGCCCTGATTATCTATGACGATCTTTCCAAGCAGGCTGTTTCCTACCGCGAACTCTCCCTGTTGCTCCGCCGTCCTCCGGGACGCGAGGCGTATCCTGGCGACATTTTCTTCAACCACTCCCGTCTGCTTGAGCGCGCCGCCAAAGTCAGCGACGCACTTGGCGCCGGTTCTTTGACCGCTCTGCCGATCATCGAGACTCAGGCCGGCGACGTTTCCGCCTTCATCCCGACCAACGTTATCTCCATCACCGACGGTCAGGTGTATCTTGAGCCAAGCTTGTTCTTTGCCGGCGTTCGTCCGGCCATCAACGTTGGTCTCTCTGTTTCCCGCGTTGGCGGTTCCGCTCAGGTAAAAGCCATGAAGCAGGTTGCCGGAACGCTCCGCCTCGACTTGGCCCAGTATCGCGAGTTGGCGGCCTTTGCCGGTTTCGGTTCAGATCTTGACGCCGCCACCCAGGCCCAGTTGACCCGCGGCGAGCGTTTGGTTGAAATTCTTAAGCAGCCGCAGTATCAGCCGCTGCCGATGGAGAAGCAGGTCACCATCATTTTTGCCGGCACCAAGGGCTTCCTGGATAAATTCCCGGTCAACACCCTTGCCGATTACGAGAAAGAGCTCTACGGCTACATTGAGGCCAACGAACCCTCCATTTTCGCGGAACTCCAGGAGAAACAAGCGATTTCTCCCGAACTGGAAGAGAAAATGAAAAAGACACTGGCAACCTTTGGTGATACCTTCAAGGCGACAAAGGGCCTGAACTGAGCACAAGGGTAGACTCTCATGCCTGGATTAAAGGATGTTAAAGATAAAATCGGCAGTGTGAAGAAAACCGCGCAGATTACCAAGGCCATGAACATGGTGGCCTCGGCTAAACTGCGCGGCGCCCAGGAGAAGATGGAGCGTTTTCGCCCGTATGCCGGGAAATTCGCTGAAGCCATGCGCGATCTTTCCGGTGGAATGGAAAGCAGCGACCTTCCCCTGATGGAAGTCCGTGAAGTAAAAACGGTGGAGATTGTCGTTGTCACCTCCGACCGCGGACTCTGCGGCAGCTTTAACGCCAATATCATTAAATCAGCTGAAAAGTTGAGAAAACAATATGAGGCGGCCGGCAAAACGGTGAGCTTCGTAACAGTGGGAAAGAAAGGCACCCAGGCCCTCAAGAAAACAGGGAAACTGCGCGTCGCCTTTAACGACATCATGGGTTCGTTTCAGATGTTCAACGCCCGTGAAATTTCCCAGAGCATCACCGAGGCCTTTCTCAGCGGAGAAAGCGATCAGGTCGATGTTGTATACGGTAAATTTTTCTCTGTCGGCGTGCAAAGGCCGGTGACGGAAGATCTTTTACCGGTGAAACCCGTTACTGCTGAAGAGGGCGACTCAAAGGGCAAAGCTGAAATCACCGGGTCGTATATCTATGAGCCAGACCCCAACGAAATCATGGAAGTTCTTCTCCCTCTCTTCTTAAACGTTCAGCTCTATCACGCCATGCTTGAAGTAGGCGCCAGTGAACATGCCGCTCGGATGACCGCCATGGACAACGCGACCAACGCCTGTAAGGACATGATCAAAGAACTGACGCAGCTCTACAATAAGGCTCGCCAGGCAGCCGTCACCGGCGAGTTGATGGACATTGTCGGCGGCGCTGAGGCGCTTAAGTAATAATACGGATACCGAACGGTATTTTACTAGTTTAGAGGAGGCCATTTCAAATGGGTGAGACACGCGTAGGAAAAATCATACAGGTCATTGGACCCGTAGTCGACGTCGAGTTTGAGCCGGGCAATCTGCCCGACATTATGAACGCTCTGTATATTACCAACCCTGCCATCAATGACGACGCCGACAACTTGGTGTGCGAAGTTGCACAGCATCTTGGCGACAACGTCGTCCGCACCGTCGCCATGGATCAGACTGACGGTCTGGTTCGCGGCATGGCTGCCAGGGATTCCGGAAACCCCATCACCATTCCTGTCGGCGCGCCTGCACTCGGCCGCATCATGAACGTGGTCGGACGTCCGGTTGACGGCATGGGTCCCATCGTTTCCGAGAAGAACATGTCCATCCATCGCCCGGCGCCTGCTTTTACTGAGCAGGACACCGAGGTCAACGTGCTTGAAACCGGCATCAAGGTTATTGACCTGCTGGTGCCGTTCCCACGCGGCGGCAAGATGGGACTGTTTGGCGGCGCTGGTTGCGGCAAGACCGTTATCATGATGGAAATGGTTAACAACATCGCCATGCAGCACGGCGGCATCTCCGTTTTCTGCGGCGTTGGCGAGCGGACCCGTGAAGGAAACGACTTGTACCATGAGATGAAGGAATCCGGCGTTCTGCCCAAGGCAGCCTTGGTGTACGGCCAGATGACCGAACCTCCAGGAGCCCGTTCCCGTGTTGCTTTGACCGGTCTGACCGCAGCGGAGTACTTCCGTGACGAGGAAGGTCAGGACGTGCTCTTCTTCGTTGACAATATCTTCCGTTTCACCCAGGCTGGTTCCGAGGTTTCGGCTCTTCTTGGTCGTATTCCTTCGGCTGTTGGTTATCAGCCGACTCTGGCCACCGACTTGGGCGCTTTGCAGGAGCGTATTACTTCAACCACCAAAGGCTCCATTACCGCTGTTCAGTGTGTTTACGTTCCTGCCGACGACTTGACCGACCCGGCTCCGGCGACCACCTTTGCCCACTTGGACGGCACCGTTGTTCTTTCCCGTCAAATTGCAGAGTTGGGCATTTATCCGGCGGTTGATCCGCTGGACTCCACCTCCCGCATTCTTGACCCCAACGTGGTTGGTCAGGAGCACTATGCGACCGCTCGCGGCGTGCAGGTTTCCCTTCAGAAATATAAAGAGCTGCAGGACATTATTGCCATCCTGGGTATGGACGAGTTGGCCGAGGAAGATCAGCTGACCGTAGCCCGCGCCCGCAAAGTGCAGCGTTTTCTGTCCCAGCCCTTCCATGTGGCTGAGGTATTTACCGGTTCCCCTGGAAAATACTGCAAGGTTGAGGATACCGTTCGTGGTTTCAAGGAAATCCTTGACGGCAAGCATGACGACCTGCCTGAAAGTGCATTTTACATGGTTGGCGGCATTGATGAAGCTGTTGAGAAGGCCGCTGCACAACGAGCTAAAGCCTGATTCCTTTTACGCTGAAGCGAGGTAAGAGCAATGGCGCAAATTCAGTTGGAAGTTGTAACACCAAACGGAGCGGTGGTCAGTGAAGAGGTGGATATCGTCACTGCCCCCGGTGTAGGCGGTGAATTTGGTGTGCTTGCCAATCACGCTCCTTTTTTAAGCACGATTAAAACCGGCACGTTGAGCTTTAAAAGAGATCGAACGTCCAAATTCCTTATGGTGACCGGCGGATTTGCCGAAGTGTCGAACAACAAAATCACCTTTCTTGTGGAAAGCGCTGAGTTTGGCAACGACATCGACGTTGATCGCGCCATGCGCGCCAAGGATCGGGCTGAAAAACGCTTGACGCAAGCACAACAAGCCACCGAAAAAATCAGTCGCGTCCGCGCTGAAGCAGCCCTGCAACGAGCCATGGCTCGCCTCAGAACTGCAGAACTCGCCCGCCATTGATTGATTTTTTTGGGTAGATAATATTAAAGCCGCCCTCTTGGGCGGCTTTTTTTTTAATTTTTTGGGGGCAAGGAAAGCGAAGGCTGATAAACTCACACCTCCGGGTCAATTGAGAGAGGTGAAAGTATTCCGCATAGCGTGTATCTTCAAATCTTCCTGCCCGGGCTTCCGCCGCGCCGACCGAAATTTTCTTATGGATGGCTCCAGAATACTGTGCGTTTTTTTGCGTTGTTTATCCTGATATTGTGTCGGGGTGTGTGTAGTTCTTGAACAATGCCGATAGTTATAATTTGAAAATGAGAAATAATATGAGCGAATCACGATTGAAATATAAGGACCTGAACTCTGAACAAATCTTCATAGAACTCACGAAAAGATTCCCCAGCATGAAAAAACGAGAGGGTGGCTCCATCGGGGAAGTGTTTGGTGAAGGGTGGGAATCTCTCGATCAAGAATCCAGGGATGTTGCGGAAAAGAAGTTCAGGAAAAAAATTAATGGCCATGAGATTCATGGGATTCGCTACAACGATAACAATGATGGTCTTTATTGTTTGGCGAGATACAGCGCTGATGAGATTTTCTTCGAGATCATTAAAAGATTCCCATTGATCGACCAAGGAGCGGATGTGTGCTTGCGTGAACTCTTTGGTGAGGAATGGTTTTTATTCGGCAGGAAAAGTAGAGAAATTGCGGAAGAAAGGTTTGTTAATGGAATTAAAGATGGAGACATCAGGGGCATAAAATTCGTCTTGAATAAAACGAATTTTGAACTCTACAAAAATGAAAATAATGAAATCCTGTATACGCGGATAGCTAACGACACCTATTGTTGAAACAGAAGTGGTGCCGGAAAATCGGACACGCCCTTAAGTGGAAAATCTGCTACCAGTAGCGCCCAATGAAGGGCCTAACCAAGGAGCAGGCAATGGGAAAAGGAACAAGACGGAAACATTCAGCGACGTTCAAAGCGAAAGTGGCGTTGGCCGGAGACAAGACGCTGGCCGAATTAGCGCAGCAATTTGAAGTGTATCCCAATCAGATAACCGACTGGCAACGGCAACTCTGCGAGCGAGCCGCCGATGTTTTCGGCACGAGCGGTACGTCCGATCCACCGGTGAACGTCAAGTCGATGCACGCCAAGATCGGCCAATGGACCCTGGAGAATGATTTTTTGAGATGACGCGCTCACCAAGGCGGGGTTGCTGAGCGCAAAGCGATAATCGACCGTGGCCATCCCCTTTCGATCAAGCGCCAGGCCGAATTGGTCGGCATCAGCCGCAGCAGCGTCTATTATCAGGCCCACCCCGTCAGCGTCGCCGATTTGGAACTGATGCGGCGCATCGACGAACTGCACCTGGAGCACCCTTTCATTGACTCCCGCATGCTTCGGGATCAACTCAACCGTGCCGGTTGTACGGTGGGCCGCACGCATGTCGGCACGCTGATGAAGCGCATGGGCATTGAGGCCTTGTATCGAAAGCCAGGAGCCAACAAAAAGCACCCCGGCAACAAGATTTACCCCTATCTGCTGCGCGCTTGACCATCGGCCGAGCCAATCAGGTCTGGGCGCTAGACACGACCTATATTCCGATGGCAAAAGGATTTGTGTACCTTGTGGCCGGTTGATTGGGCCAGTCGGAAAGTGTTGGCCGCCAAGGTCGCGATAACCCTGGAGGCCTGCCATGCGGTTGATGTGCTGCAGGAAGCGTTCACTCGCCATGGTTCGCCTGCAATCGTCAACACCGATCAAGGCAGCCAATTCAGCGCCGCCGAATTCGTCAAAGCGTTTGAAGCCAGAGGCTGCCAGATCAGCATTGACGGTCGCGGGGCCTGGCGGGACAATGTTTTTGTTGAACGATTATGGGAATCCGTGAAATATGAATGGGTGTATTTGCATGCCGATGACACGGTCACCGATGCCAGAGTTTCGATCATGCAATATCTGGACTGGTACAACAGATCCCGACCCCATTCAAAATTAGAGAAAAGAACCCCGGACGAAGCATATGCCGTGATGTTGCCGACGGTTAAACAGGCAGCCTAACAACAAACAGAGACTCCACTTAAAAAAGAAAAAACTGTCCGAACGAACTGAGCCCACCTCTGAGTACTTTTTATCGATTCTGTCCCATTTCAGTGGCGACTGCTGCCGCGTCCACGGCGGCCAGTAGCATCTCTTGGCTCAAATGAGCGTATCGTTGAGTGGTTTTCAACTAAATGTGGCCCAGACCTTGGCCACCTTATAGATCGAGCGGCCGGAATTGACCATATTGCTGGCTATACTGTGCCGGAGATCGTGTATCCGAACATCGGGTAGACCAGTTGTCTGTCTGATATTGTCACAAGGGCATTAGTGCCAGCAACGTCAATTTTTTAATCGATAAAGCTAGAACTACTCAAATTAGGATACCACGGATAGGGTGATTACCTGCGCGACCCAGTCGGGGCAATAAAAAGGCAGAGCCGTTAAGCTCTGCCTTTCGCGTTTCCGGTATTTCTGAAAATATCAATTGTTCTTCCTTCTGCCAATAGCTGCCAATCCTGCCAAACCTGTTCCGAGGAGTAGGATTGTGGAGGGTTCCGGGACGGGGGGGCCACCGTTATAAACATACCCATCCAATTCTAAAATGCGCGGGCCTGAGGCATGATAGTTTGCAGCCCCATACTGTTGGAAAGAAGCTCGCCATGTTGTAGCGTTTGTGGGCGCTACAGAATCGTAAAGTTCATACATCCAAAGTTGAGTATAATTAACACCACCTCCATAGACTGGATGCGTTGCGCCATCTCCAAGAGTAGCCGTTATCCCAATACTATTCTTCGAATACAATTCCTGCCAAACACCATTGTTATCTTTGTACTCAAGTTTGAATGCACCAAACCCACGAAAATTTTGGTCACGATAATAGGGAGCCCCTGTTCCATCATGCGAGGCAACGAGATTGAAGCTGCCTAGGGTAATGGCTGAATCCAATGTCCATTCAATGGTGTGCCAAAACCCTTTTATTGAGCTGTCATTAAACACGGCATTGGTGCTTTCGGTATTGGCCGATATATTACCGAACATGTTGAGAGCATTTGAATCCGAATGAATCGTGGGAGCACTAATGTTGGAAATATTGCTGTATTGCCAAGCATCAGTTGAACTAATTACTAGAGCGTTTGCCGACGAAATTCCTAATATCGTTATACCAATAGCCAATCCTGCAATGAGTCTCTTTTTCATTTTTCTCCCTCCTCGCTATCGAAGACTTTATTGTACGTGATACAAGACAGGGAACGTGAATTTGGTGACTCGATCACCAGTGGATTTCGCATAAAACTGTTTTTTCCTCTTAAAAACAGCAAGTAATTCCCTTTCTAATTCAAAAGTGAATTCATGATCCACGGCCATGCGACGATGGAATGGACTCTTGGCGTATCACATTCCATTGTCCGTAACGAGGCCTCGAGGTGGTCTTCAAGAGCGT
>NZ_JAVBXR010000094.1 GCF_030824455.1 Desulfobulbus sp. | reverse complement strand
GCCAATGTCGCCGTAGCGTGCGGGTCATGCCAACTTCGGGAGTTGTCACTCCCTGAAAAACGACTTAACCGAACCATAAAAGGGAAATCCGGCCAAGACTGTCACTGATTCAGGTATTACTTAACTGGATGCATGTGCAAGAATAATTGGCTGTGGAAACTACAAAGTTTTTGAGTGTCTCTTTGAGTTGAAACGCAACTTCTTTAGAAGAAAAATTGGCAGAAATAATTTCAAGGTGTAATGTTTTACCAAATAAATTTTCTAAAGCTTGATTAGAGTAAACCCAACTTTCAAAATTCGAAGTTGACATATCTCCTCGAATAAATCTCCAGATATTTTCAATTGCTGATTTGGCATACTGATTACTTTCGATCTTTGTCATTGATCTGGTTGTTGGTTTTATGAACGAATTGCCTAACGTGTATATCATCTGAATTTGCGTTGTTTGCGGCTTCAGATGGAACATTTTGTTTGATCAATAATTATGTAATCTAAGTATTTTTTCATGCGGTACGTCCACCGCATACCAGCAAGAGCAATCCGAAAGTTCGGGCAATGAGTTCCATGCAATAACATAATGGAGTGATAGAACCTTATCTTCTTCAAAGTTATCAATTTGTATAATAATTATATTATTAATCATTCTAACTGAATAGTTCACGGTTGAATATTCATTATTTGGATTTAACCGTGAATTGAGACAATCCGAATCTTCCGTGCCAATCATAACCAATATACCATTAGACTCCCATCCCCAGGCATCCAATGCCTCTCCAGAATTTCTCTGGTTAACAGCTTGCAAATTGTCCCATACACAGGGAAAAGTAAAATTATTCAAAGCCTTGGTTGGAAGACAGTGCAAGAGAATTGTCATGCATTTCTCAACATTCATACCTTTTGGAATCCCCGGTTCCAATCGGCGAATAGTAACGTTGCAATTACTTAAATCGTCTTCCTCAGCACGTGCACTAAAGGACAGTGATCCGATTGGAGTTTCTATTTTTTCGAAAAAGTGTATCGATTGAGCCATTTTTTTTAACGCGAACAGTATGATTAAGCCAATTTTTACGCCAGATATCCAGCTATCAATCATATTAAAAAAATATTAATTTCAATATGTTGAAACAAGTACCGCGTTTAGATCCATGAAAAAGACAAAGTTGAAACACAAATACAAAAAACGATATGGTAATCGTGATTTGAGAAGCAGTATCTTTTTCCAACCGGTCAACATTCTTCCAATGTATCTTGACTCGAAACAGAACACCCATCCAACAAACAATCTGATTTTGTCTGCCACTTGGGCATGGTATTGGTAATAATCGAAACTCCTTAAATTTCCATAAGTAAATATATCCAGTCAGCTTTTTTCACTCCTCCCCATTCCCGATAAATCGCCCCTTTTGTCCTTCCGTCGTCAAGGGGCGCAATCTTGTCATGCTGCCTCAACGTCACTCGTCTTTTTCCACGGCTTTCGTCTGGAAAGGATCAAGCCAAACTCCCAACTGAGTCCAAACAAAAAAGGCGGTCTCCTCAATGGAGACCGCCTTTAATTGTTGCGTGCGCCGTTGTTAAACGCCGCCTGTTTGTGCCGGCCGCGCCGACTCGCGTTCACTTGGTTTTGAGTTTCACCCAGTAGTCTTCGTAGATTTTAAGGGTTTTTTCATCCAGGCTGTCGAGAAACTCGCCCCGCGCCGCATCCTGGACCGGCGGGTTGACGATGACGTTGTTTTTCATCGCAGCCGGCAGGAAATCAAAGGCCTTGGCGTTGGGCGAAGAATAGCCCATGGACTCGCTGATGGCGGCGGAAACCTTGGCCTGGAGCACATAGTCGATGAAGCGGTAGGCCGCCTCCACATGCTCGGCGCCCTTGGGCATGCAAAAGCTGTCGAGCCAGAGGCTGAACCCTTCCGGCGGGTAGATGTAGCGGATGGCTTTGTTCTCGCCGTTGGCGATGTAGGCCTCGCCGTTCCAGACCAGACCGGCGGCCACCTCGCCGGAGAGCAGCGCCTGCTTGGGCGAGTCGGAATCAAACACCCGCACCTGCGGCATCAGGGTCTTGAGCTTCTCAAAGGCCTGGCGCAGATGTTCCGGATCCTTCTCGTTGATAGAATATCCCAGCACTTTCAGGCCGATGCCCATGACTTCGCGGGGGTCGTTGGGCAGCAGCAGCTTGCCCTTGAGTTCCGGCTTCCACAGATCCGCGGTTTTTTGCACCGTGTCTGCAGGCACGACCTGGGTGTTGATCGCCAGCGAAGTCGAACCCCACATATACGGTATCGAAAATCCGTTGCCCGGATCAAAGCTCTGGTTGGTGAACTGCGGCGCAATCAGGCCGAAGTTGGGGATTTTTTTGACGTCGATCGGCAGCAGCAGATTCTCGCGGCGCATCAGGCCGACGTAGTCGGAGGAGGGCACCACCAGGTCGTAGCCCTTGCCCACCAGCTTAACCTTGGCGTACATGGCCTCGTTGCTGTCGTAGGTGGAAATGTTGACCTTGATGCCGGTTTCCTTGGTAAAGGCGGCAATGACCTCTTCGGGGATGTATTCCGACCAGATGTAGAGGTTGACCACCTTGTCGGTCTTGGCCGCGCCCAAACCGGACGAGACCATGGCCAGCAGCGCCAGAAGCGCCAGGATTGCACTGTGCAGCATCCTTTTCATTTTTTCTCCTTGAGCAGTGTTCTGGAAAGAACGAGAGCGGTTATGGTGATGCCCATCATCACCACGCAGAGGGCGTTGACGTCGGGTTTGATGCCGAGCCGGACCATGGAATAGATTCGCAGCGGCAGGACTTCAAAGTCCGGGCCGGTGGTGAAAAAACTGATGATGACGTCGTCCAGCGACAGGGTGAAGCTGAGCAGCCAGCCGCCGATCACCGCCGGCGCCGTCAACGGCAGCACGATGTGACGGAACACCTGGTACTCGCCGGCGCCCAGATCTTTGGCCGCGTCGACAATGTCGGTCTGGAAGCCGTGGAACCGCGAGAACACCGTGGTGGCGACAAAGGGCACGCAGAGCACGGTGTGGGCCAGCAGCAGGGTGGAAAAACCGAGCGGCAGCGCCAGGGCAAGAAAGAGCAGCAGCAGCGAGATGGCAATGACGATGTCCGGCGACATCATCATCACAAACAAGCCGCCAAAGAGAACCCGGCGGCCGGGGAATCGGTATTGATGGAGGATGAAGGCGGCCACCGTGCCAAGCAGGGTCGCCAGGGTGGCGGCGCAGGCGGCAATAATCAGCGAGTTGACGGCTGCGCTCATCAGGCCGGTGTTCTGCCACAATTTGGCGTACCAGTCGAGGGTGAAGCCCTTCCAGGCCAGCGAATACTTGGAGCTGTTAAACGAAAAGATCGCGACGATCACCAGCGGCAGGTAGAGAAAACCGTACACAACGGCCGCATAGAGCCGTTTCAGCCAGCGGCTCATTGCAGCATCTCCTTGCCCAGGCGGCGGCTGGCCAAATGGTAGAGCAGCAGCAGCAACCCCATGGCGAGCGTCATGGTGACGCTGGCCGCAGAGCCCATGGGAATGTCGCGGAACACCAGGAACTGGTCGCGGATGTAGTTGCCCAGGAGCATCGAGCGGGCGCCGCCGAGAATGTCGGAGATGTAGAACATGCCCAGCGCCGGCAGGAAGACCAGCATGGTTCCGGCAATGATCCCCGGCATGGTTAGGGGCACGGTGATTTTGATGAAATTCTGCACGCGCCCGGCGCCCAGGTCGCGGCCCGCCTCCAGCAGCCTGGGGTCCACCGCTTTCAGCGCCGCATACAGCGGCAGGATCATGAACGGCAAGAGGGTGTAGACCAGGCCAATAAAGACCGCCAGCGGCGTGTACATCAACTGCAGCGGCGCGTCAATCAGGCCCGCAGCCAGCAGCAGGGTGTTGACCACCCCGTCGGCCTTGAGCATCATCACCAGGGCGTAGGTGCGAATCAGCGAGTTGGTCCAGAAGGGGATCATCACCAGCAGCAGGAGCAGCGGCTGCAGCTTGGCCGACGATTGCGCCAGGACATAGGCAAAGGGGTAGCCGGCCAGCAGGCAGAGCAGGGCGGCGATGCCCGCCAAGCCTATCGAATCGAGCGCCATGCTGAACACGGTCGGCGACAGCAGGTGCAGGTAGTTGGCCGAGGTGACGTGCGAGCTGACCAGCGCGCCTTCGCCGCGCTCAAGGAAACTGGCGCCCAGGAGGATTAGGTAAGGGACCAGGGCCAGCCCCGCCATCCAAAAATAGGTGGAGCCAATCAGCAGGCGGCGAAATGAAGAGCTATTTTTCATGGGGCAGCACCACCTCCCATCCCTCGTGCCAGCCCAGAGCCACCGAGTCGCCGGGTTTGAAGTAGAGGTTTTCGCTGTCGTCGTCGAAAAATTCGGTCACCTGAACGCGGGCGCCGCTCTCCAGGGCGACTTCCACGTCGTAGGTGGCGCCGTGGTAGAAGATGCGCCGCACCGTGCCTTTAAGGCGGGCCTGCTGGAACTTGGCTGACAGATCCTGCGACTCAGCCATGTCCTGCTCCAGTTCCAGGCGAAAATCCTCCGGCCGCAGCAGTAGGTGGATGGGCTGTCCCAGGCTGAGCGGGCGCATGCTTTTGAGGCTGACCGCCGCGCCTTCGACCAGGGCCTTGAAGGTCGACGGCCCGGTCTGTTCGCGGATCACGCCGTCCAGCACGTTGATGTCGCCGACAAAGCGGGCCACGTAGAGGTTGACCGGCTCTTCGTAGATCTCCATGGGCGTGCCGATCTGCTCGATCTGCCCATGCTGCATCACCACCACCCGGTCCGACATGGCAAAGGCCTCGTCCTGATCATGGGTGACGAGGATGAAGGTAATGCCCAGGGTGCGCTGTAACTGCTTGAGTTCCTTCTGCATCTGTTTTCGCAAACGGTGGTCCAGGGCGGACATCGGTTCGTCGAGCAGCAGCACCCGGGGTTTGTTGACAATGGCGCGGGCAATGGCCACCCGTTGCTGCTGGCCGCCGGAGAGTTCGGTCGGCCGTCTCCGCTCCATGCCTGCGAGTTGCACCAGTTCCAGGGCCTGGGCCACGGATTGCTCGATTTCGGCCGCCGGCTTTTTCGCCATCCGCAAACCAAAGGCGACGTTGTCGAACACCGTCATGTGGGGGAAGAGGGCGTAGTTCTGGAACACGGTGTTGACCGCCCGTTTTTCCGGCGGCGACTGATCCACGGCCTGGCCGTCAATCAGCAGGCTGCCTCGGGTGCAGTCTTCAAAACCGCCAATCAGGCGGAGCAGGGTGGTTTTGCCGCAGCCCGAGGGGCCCAGCAGAGAGAGGAATTCACCGTCGGCCACGGTGAGGGAAATATCGCTCAGGGCACGCTGGCCGCCGTAGTCCTTGCACACCCGATTCAGTTCGACAACCGCCTTGTTCAATCCGCATATCTCCAAAAAAAACGATTCGGCAGGAACTTCGCCGCTTTTCAGTCTGTATTTGCCGGCCACAGTCCAACCCGGCAAAATGGATGCTGTTTTCTACAATGAACAGGGCGTGCGCATCAATGGCAAAAGACGATGCGCGCCAGCTTTTTCAACGCTCGGCAGGGTGAAATTTGGACAGGCTGAACACCAGAAAAAGGTGCGAGACTGCGGGGAAAGGGGGGACAGGCAAACGCCGGGCGCTGCGGCAAGACAACCAACCGCAGCGCCCGAGTCGTGTTTGGTTCCTTTATCGACTGTTTTTCAGGCAGCAGATCAAGGTTTTGTAGACCAGTTTGGCCGCCAGCAGGTGGGCGTGGAGGCCGTTTTTTTGGGGCGCAAGGCCGGTGACGTCAAATCCGATAATCGATTTTTCCCGGGCCACCATGCGAATCAGGTTGTTGAGCGTGTACCAGTCGAGTCCGCCGGGTTCGGGTTTGACCACGGCGGGCATACAGGCCGGGTCGAGCACGTCAAGGTTGATTGCGAGGTAGACGGTGTCGCTGAGCACGTCAATGGCGTCGGCCGCCGCGTTGAGGCCGTTGTTGTAGATGTCGCGGGCAAAAACCAGATTGTCGATGTGGATTTTGCTCTTTTCCGCTTTGGCCATGCTGCGGATGCCGACATGGGAGACCATGCATTTTTCCTTGATCCGCGCCATGACGTCGGATTCTTCGTCGGCGGGATCAAGCAGATGCGGATGCGCGCCCAGATGGAGCACGCTGAGATTGTTCTCCTGGGCCATCGCCGCCTTGACCAGCCCTTCGCTGATCAGATGGCTGCCGCCGATGGAGGCCACCAGCTTGCTTTTCTTGAAATGGGGCGCGGTCTGATTGGCTAATTCCTCCGTGGCTTCCCGCGGGTCTTCCGGGCAGACCAGCGGATCCAGGGTATGCAGATTCAATTCGTTGAGATCGGTGTTGGTTTCCACGTCATAGGCGGAAAGCATCTGCGAGGCCAGCAGTATGGCCTCGGGACCTTTATCCATAGCCAGAGCGGCTTTGGTCGTTCCTCCGTAGGGAATAGGGAGGATAACGGCCTTTGCTTGGGCGTAGGGAGGTTTTTTGGATGAAAGATTAAGAAAGTTCATGCGTCAACACCTTGGGGTTAAAGTTGCGTGAAGCCTGGAAGCCTGTGCATTTGTGCCCAAGCGAGCCTCAATCATTCATCCTCCTCGTCATACGAGTCTTCCGCATCGTCGACGTCTTCGTCGTCCAGCCGTTTGAGACGGATGGGGTCGGTCGAGCGGATCAGGTATTCCGCTTCGCAGTCGTTGCAGTAGACGATATCGTCTTCCTCGCAGTAGCTGTCAACGATGATGTCGCCGCCGCAGATTGTGCACTCCTCAATCTGGCTCTCTTCCTCATCATTTTCTCTATCAACCATGATCCTGCCTTAAGATGTACGTTGGATTTGTTTCAATTGAGCGAGACGCCGCGTGTTCGATGACGCCGGCAGCGGGGCATGACTCGCCAAAGCCTGTGTTTTGGGCGACAGCCCTAAATAATGCTCCCTGATCGAAATATACCGTACCCTCTCTGTCAATAAAAAATTCAATAATCGACTGTATTAACTGCAAGATGCCGCCTGACTGCAGACACTCGCCCCTTGGCCCTGCTCAGGTTTTAGGCAAGTTGCGGAAAAACTCGGCCCGTCTGTCGGAGATTTGCCGACAGCTGCGGGGGCGGGGTCGGTCGGAGCAATCAGAAGCCGGGACAAAAAAGCCTCTGTGGAAGGCCCTGGACTTTCCACAAAGGCGGATGCGGCAAGGCGTGGTTCGGGCTGTTGTCAGCGTTGTTTAAACAGGGCGTAGACCGAGGAGAAATCCAAATGCTCCATGCCGTCGGCAATGGCGCGGGCATAGAGTTCTTTGGTCACGGCCCCGGTGAACAGCGGCCGTTTGTTCTCATAAGCCAGATCCTGCAGGCAGTGCAGGTCCTTGTAGATGAGCGCGTTGGAAAAATGGGGCGAGAAATCCTCAGCCAGCAGCTTGGCCTTTTTGGCGTTGAGCACCAGGGATTGGCCGCCGCCGACGTTGAGAATTTCCAGAACTTCGGCCTTGTCGATGCCCACGCTTTCGGCAAAGGCCACGGCCTCGGCCAGGGTGGCCATAAAGCTGCCAAGCGCCAGATTGTTGATCAGCTTCATCTTGGTGGCCTGTCCGGGCTTGGGCAGGTGGAACAAATGCTTGCCCACGTTGTCGAGCACCGCCTTGGCCCGGCTGAAGCCCTCTTCCTTGCCGCTGACCAGCACGGTCAGCGCGCCCTGAGCGGCGGGGACAACGCTGCCAAGCACCGGGGCTTCCAGGTAGATTGCCCCGGCCTGGGCGCAGAGATCGTGGAAGGGCAGCACTTCGCGGAAATGGTTGGTGGTGTGGTCGACCACGATTTTGCCTGTGAGATCGGCGGCCAGCAGACCGTGCTCCTGGTTCAGCACCGTGTGCACGGCCGCGCTGTCAAACAGGCAGATGAAAACGATCTCGGTGTTGCGGGCGACATCGGCCGGCGTCGCGGCCACTGTGGCCTTGAGTCCGTCGGTCTTGCCCGCAGAGCGGTTCCAGACCGTCAATTCGTGTCCGCAATCAATCAGCCGGCCGGCGATGGCCTTGCCCAGGCGCCCAAGTCCTATAAAACCAAGTTGCATACATGCCTCCAATGTTCCCGCCCGAAGACGGCGGGTTGATGTTGTTTGCTCATTCTACAGCGGCAAATAGTCGGCTCGTGCGTAGGGGGCCTCGCTGTGGGGGGGGGCGGCAATGGTTCGAATTGCAGCTCGCGGTGTCGGAA
>NZ_JAVBXR010000007.1 GCF_030824455.1 Desulfobulbus sp. | reverse complement strand
ACACCACCCATTGCAACACCGAGCACTGCGCCTGCAGTCAGGCGATGAAGACCGACAGCGTGGTTTCGGCCAGGACCGTGGCCCGAGTCAACGGCCGCGATGTTCCCTTCAAGTACACCGGGGCGCCGATCAAAGACGCCAAGGGCAACATCAAGGGCGCGCTTGAGTTTGCGCTTGACGTCAGCGCCGAGGCCGAGGTCGAGCAACTGGTCAGCCGGGCCAGTCAGGAGGTGGCCGAATTGGTGGCCGATTCCCAGCGGCAGATGGAGCAGGTGCGCGGCAACATGCATATCATGAACGAATCGCTGGATCAGGAAGTGGTTCGCCTGGACGAATCGGAAACCACCATCCGCCGGATGCTTGAATCTTCGACCGAAATGCTGACGGTGAGCGAGAAGGTCAACCAACTGGCCGGTTCCATGTCGCGGGAGGCGGAAAACGGCCGTAAAGCCGGGGCCGAGGCTGGCGACAAGATGCAGCAGATCAACCGTTCGATGCAGCAGAACAACGATATGGTGGGCACCCTGGTTTCCCAGGTGGAAAAGATCGGCGGTTTTGTCGACATCATCAAGGAGATCGCCTCGCAGACCAATCTGCTGGCCTTCAACGCCGCCATTGAGGCCGCCAGGGCCGGCGACGCGGGCCGAGGCTTCGCGGTGGTTGCCGACGAGGTGCGCAAGCTGGCGGAGAACAGCTCGCGCTCGGCGGTGGACATTTCCAATATCGTTAAAATGGTCGAGAGCGACAGTCGCCAGACCATCGCCGCCATGCAGGACGGCATGCACATGCTTGACGACGGCTCCAAGGTGATCAACACCGCGCTCTCCGCCATGGAAGAAATCTCCAGCGGCATCATGACCATCTCCACCTCGGTTGACGACGTCAGAGGCCGGGCCGCCACCCTGGCCGACCAGGGTCACACGGTGATGGAACAGATCCAGACGGTGGTCAAGACCTCGGGCGAAAATCAGAAAACCACTGAAACCGTGCAGGGCTCGGTGGGCGACACGGTGCAGGCCCTGGATCGGTTGATGGCCTCGAGCAGTTCACTGCAGGAAGCGGTCAACAATATGTGCAAATAGGCGAACGCCAACCAGGAGAGGCCCTGTCCTTCAGGGCTTCTCCTTATCGGACGAGGGGAGAGCAGGGAAGCTATGACCATCTTTGGCAACAGGTTGTTCACCATACGTTTGCAGCTCCGGCGCATCGAAGCGCAGGATCTGCAACTTTTAGCCGAATGGAGCAACGATCCCCTGGCCTATGGCGATCATCTGACGCCGAAAAACTATTCTGTCGAGGAGTTGAACGTCCAGTTGCAGGCCGGGGTTCTCTGGTCCGAGCGTCACAAGACCTTTCTGATTGAGTTGCGCGACGGGACGCCCATCGGCACGGTGCAATACTGGATTCGCGCAGAGGAACCGGAGACGGCGGTCATGGCGATCAAGATCGCCCGTCCCGAGGAGCGATGCAAGGGATACGGCGTTGAGGCGCAGAAGTATTTGGTTTTGTTTCTCTTTAGCCGGCTCAGCATCCATCGGGTCGACATGTACACCGACGTGAACAACGCCGCCCAACAGCGCTGTCTGCAAAAGCTCGGATTCAGCCAGGTGCAGGCGCTGCCCTACGCCGATCATCAGGTCCAGCGTCTCGGCTACCTCTATCGGTTGGGTCGCCAGCAATTTGTCAATCAGCCCATCTACCAGCATCATTATGAATAAGCGGCCCGGGATTCTGTTTGACCGCAGATATTACGAACACAGCATTCCGCAGCTCTCTTTGGAGAACGCGGGCCGGGTGCGCAGCCTCTACCACACCCTGGAAGGACCGAAATACCGCGACCGATTGCGCGCCTACCACCCCCGGGAGGCTTCGGTCGCCGAGGTGGAATCGGTGCATTCTTCCTTCTATCTTGAACAGTTGCGCGAACACGTTAACACCGCCGACCCCTATTCCTACGACCGCGACACCTATCTGATGGAGCAAAGCATCTTTACTGCGGCCTTGGCCGCCGGCGGGTGTTTGGAACTGGCTGACCGCATCATGGGAGGCGAGATTGATCACGGCTTTGCCCTGATTCGTCCGCCGGGACATCACGCCGAGCCCGGCAGGGGCATGGGATTCTGCGTGTTTAACAACGTGGCGATCACCGCTGAGCATCTGCGGCGGGTGCATGGCCTGCAGCGGATTCTCATCCTTGATTTCGACGTCCACCACGGCAACGGCACCCAGTCGGTGTTCTACGAAACCGAGCAGGTGTTTTTTATCTCGATCCATCAGGAAAAGCTTTTCCCCTTCACCGGCGAACGGCAGGAGGTCGGCGGCGGCAAAGGCCGGGGGTACACCATCAACCTGCCGGTACATCAGCAGTTTGCCGATTTGGAGTATCTGTACCTGTTGAGCAAGGTGCTGGGCGGGGTGGTGGAGCAGTATTTGCCCCAGATGATACTTGTTTCCGCTGGTTTTGACGGCCATTGCGAGGATTCCATCAGCAAGATCCTGTTGACCACCCACTGGTACGCCACGGTCACCGAGTTGCTGAAACACCTGGCGCACGAAGCCTGCAACGACCGGTTGCTGTTCGTGCTCGAAGGGGGATACAATCCGCTGTCCCTGGAAGCCTCGGTGCTGGCCACGGTGGATAGTCTGCTCCAGCCGGCGGGGCGTCGGCCTGGAGTGATCCATTCCGAGCGGGCCGCTAAGATTCTTGACAACCATCCGCTGCACGCCTTTTGGACGGTCTGAGCTTGACTCTGCCGGGCGTGGCGGACTTTTTTTCGTTGAGGCGTCATGACAAAAAACATTGCTGTTGATTCGGCGGCCCTGCGCACCATTTTTGCCGAGTGCCGTCAGTGCGGCACCTGCTGCAAGTCGTACCGCAAAATAACCTTGCAGCCGGACGAGGTCGACTTCATCCGCAAAATGGGCGGCCATGTCGGCGTCAACGTCAGCTTAGCGCAACTGCGCGACAACCCCCTAGAACAGGTGGAGGCCGAGGCCAAGGCAACAGGCAAGGTCTTTATGATTCATCCCGACGACAAAGGCTGCGTTTTTCTGCAGAAAATCAACGGCAAACATGCCTGCCGCATTTATCACCACCGACCGCGCGCCTGCCGTGGTTTCCGTTGCAATCTGGCTGATTCGAGTTTCCTGGACCTGTTTGGCGCCGACAGCATTCATCTACTGGGGCAGGATCGGTTTGGTCTGCCGCTGGCCGGCAAGTGAACTGCGCTGCAACTGGCACGCTGTGGGCGTCTTGGCCGCAATGGGGCAAGGCGTTGCGCGGGGCCGGTCGAAGGCTCGTCGGTCAATTGGCCGGCGGATGTTTTTGCAGCAGAAATAAGGGATTGAAAGGTGTTTGACGAGTGTCGCGTTTTGGCATACGATAAAAAAGATCCAGCCTATAAAAGCCCAGACCTTTCAGTCAATCACGGCCAATGCATGTTTATCGGGGGAGAGAGACGCCATGTTGACCGAATTGAATATCTGTAAATTCCTTGCTCCTGAAATTGTTTTCGGAGACGGCGCCGTTGAATTACTTGGGCGTTACGCCCTGAATTTCGACGCCAAAGGGGTTTTTGTCGTCACCGATTCCGGGATGGCGGCGACCGGCCTGTTGAGTCGGGTGGTGCAGATATTGGAGGCCTCGGGAATGCGCGCGGTTGTTTATGATCGGGTCAGTCCCAATCCCAGGGACCATGAGGTCATGGAGGCCGCGGACCTGTTTGGGCGATCAAACTGCGACATTATCATCGCCCTGGGCGGCGGCAGCCCCATGGACTGCGCCAAGGGCGTCAGCATTGTTTCCGCCAACGACAAGCACGTGCTGGAGTTTGAAGGCGTGGACAACGTCGCGATTCCCGGCCCGCCGCTGATCTGCGTTCCCACCACCGCCGGCTCGTCGGCCGATGTTTCCCAGTTCGCCATCATCAACAACACCCAGGCCCAGGTCAAAATCGCCATCATCAGCAAGGCGGTGGTGCCGGATTTGGCCCTGATCGATCCTGGTCTCACCTTGACCATGGACCGCCATCTGACCCTGTGCACCGGGATAGACGCGCTGGTCCACGCCGTCGAGGCCTACGTCAGTTCCGCCAGTTCTCCGCTCACCGATCTGCACGCCCTGGAGGCCGTTCGCCTGTTGCACCGTTACCTGCCCCAGGCTGTGGAACGGCTGGACGACATCCACCTGCGCGAAAAGGTGATGCTGGCCAGCCTGGAGGCAGGCCTGGCCTTTTCCAACGCCAGCCTGGGCGCGGTGCACGCCATGGCTCATAGTCTGGGCGGTTTGCTCGATCTGCCGCACGGCGAATGCAACGCCCTGCTGCTTGACCCCGTGATCGCGTTCAACTACAGCGCCGCAAGCGAACGCTACGACCGCATCGGGGCAATTTTTGGCCTGCAAACAGCAGGGTTGTCCGAAGAGGCGCGGCGTCAGGCCCTGCTTGAGGCGATCCGCGCTTTTAAAGAGCGTTTGGGGCTTCAATCCGGCCTCGCCAGCCGCGGCGTGCGCCGTGAAGACATTGACCTGCTTGCCCGCAAAGCCCTTGCCGATCCCTGCCTGGTGACCAATCCACGCCGCGTTCAGCTTCGCGATATCGAAGCAATCTATGAGGAGGCCTTCTGAGCCATGACCAAGCGCACTGATGGCGAAGACCAGTGGGATCACCTCAAAGACGCGATTGTCGGCTTGGGCGAGCGATCCATCCGCAAGAGCTATTATCCCGAACTCAAGGCCAAGATCAGGGACCTTGATCAGCAGCGCTCTTTTTTTCAATCCACCCTGAACAGCATCCCCGACGGCGTGGTGGTGATGGACGCCTCAGGGAAAATTAAGCAGGCCAACCCTGCCCTGTGCCGTATGTTCGGCTACAGCAATGAAGAATTGGCCGGCCAATCGCCGGAGATGCTTTATGAAGACCATTGCGAGATCTTTCGTCACGACGACTTTCCCGCCATTTGGTGCCGCCGGTTTGTTTGCAAAGACGGACGCGCATTTCTCGGCGAAACCATGGACAGCGAGATTCGCGACGAGCAGGGAGCGCTGCTTGGCTCCTTGGAGCTCATTCGCAATTTGAGTGAACGGCTTTCAACCCTCCGCCAGCAACGGCAACTGGAAGAGCAACTGCGCCAGTCGCAGAAGATGGCGGCCATCGGCACCCTGGCCGGCGGCATTGCCCACGATTTTAACAACCTGCTCGCCGCCATCCTTGGCTATGCCGAGTTGGCGCTGCTCAAGCTGCCGCCTGGCGCCACCCTCCAGCGGGAACTTCATCAGATCCTCAAGGCCGGCGGCAAGGCGTCGGAGTTGGTCAATCAGATTTTGGCCTTCAGTCGCAAGGAAACCACCAAGCGCATCCTGCTTCAGCCCGGCGTGCTGCTCAAAGAGACCATCAAACTGCTGCGGGGCACCATCCCCACCACCATCACCATTCGGGAGCGGATAACGGCGACCGACCGGATGATCCTTGCCAACCCCACCCAGTTGCATCAGGTGATCATGAATTTGTGCACCAACGCCTTTCACGCCCTGGAAGATCAGGGCGGCGAGATGACGTTGAGCCTGGAGCCGGTCAAGCAAAAGGGGTGGACGCATGATGCGGAGCGGGAGTGGATCAAAATCAGCGTTGCCGACAACGGGTGCGGCATTGAAGCCAGCGTCCTGGAGCGCGTCTTTGAACCGTATTTCACAACCAAGCCCAGCGGCAAAGGCACCGGCATGGGGCTGGCCGTGGTGCACGGCATTGTCGAAAATCATGACGGCCGGATTGAGGTTGAAAGCAAACCGGGGCAGGGAACAACCTTCCATGTCTACTTCCCGGTGGTCACAGGGGTTGAAGCGCCCCAATCCCGCCGGGGCGCGCAGTCGCTGGTCGGCGGCAACGAATCGATTTTGGTGGTCGACGACGAGCAGATGGTCGCCGATTATCTCAAAGGATTTCTGGAGCAGCTGGGCTACCGGGTGACGGTTTGCAACGACGGCAACAGCGCCCTGTCCGTGTTTGAACAAAATCCCGCCGGGTTTGATCTGGTGATCACCGATCAGACCATGCCCGGAAAAACCGGCTACGAGGTGGCGCGGACCATGCTGGCCCTGCGTCCCGAACTGCCGATCATCCTCTGCTCGGGCTACAGTTCCGCCCTCTCGCCCGAGCGGGTCACCAAAGCCGGCATCCGTGAGTTCATGATGAAGCCGGTGTCTCTGCACGACCTGGCGCCGGTTATCCGCGCTGCGCTGAATACGCCCTGATTTTTTGAAACACCCGCAGACCGGGTTGAGCGGTAGCCTCCCATCCTGTTCGCCGACCTCCGACCTCCAGGAGTCGTCGTTTCTGCACCGGCGAATAAAACGGAGGGGGAGAGGGGGGATTCGGTCTGGAAAACACCCGCTGCTTGCTGCGAGGCCGAACCGGGTGCGCGGCGAACTGGTTGGAACGGCTATTCTTTCATGATGGCGATGATTTTCTCTTCCAGGCAGGAGCGCAGGAAATCATTCATCTCTTTTTGATCGCCGGTGTCGTAAAAAGCGAGCATCAATTGATTGAACTCAAGTTGTCTCTTGGCTGGCAGATTAATCGCCGGAAATCCGCAACTCAGCAAAAGCCCGTTCATGACGAAACGGCCCATTCGTTTGTTGACGTCATAAAAAAACTGACGCCTTGCCATGGTCAGGAAAAAATAGATGGCCCGATCATAAACGTCTTCAATTTCGGATGCTTCGTCCGCCATTTGGACAAACAACTCCGCCAGCGCATCTGCACGGGGCGGAATATAGTTTGTTCCCGCAATCGTCACCCCGCCAGATCTGAATTTTCCCCACTCCAAGGCTTCATCCTTGGCGGCTATTCCATGCAGAGCGCAAATGCGCTCCGCCGTGATTGCAAATTGATCCTGTTCTATCCATTGGAACAGCGCCCGCCACGCGTCAGCTTGATTTAGGGCGATGTGCTGGTCGCCCACTTTGTGTCCGCCAACGGTAATCCCATCCAGCAATGTCTGGATTTCGGGAAGGGTAAAAGGAATGCCCTCCAGATTCACCGCATCACAGACAAATTCGGGCAACTGGCGTTTCGCGAGCATGAGCGCCTTTGCCCTGTTCGGTTTCATGTTCCAATGCGTTTCTTTCATATTTGCCCGTGGCTGTATGTATTTGAAAATTTGATTTTACTTGTTTCGGTGCCTCGTCCCTTGAGCGACGCAATTGCCGTCAAGGCTGGCCAAGTGCAGGCCTCAGGTCTAGAGCCGTCTGGAGGCCGCTGCGATTCGTGAGAAAATTTGGGGGGGAGCTGTGCCCAGGATTTCGTTGCACGCCATCCGGGCTACTTGCTTACGTACGCTTCAGCGACTGCGGCTTCTTGCGGTCCGCTGGAGGAGATTACAGGCTGCTGCCTTGATTTTTGGCAACCAGATTGGAATTGGTGCTGTTTTTCCTTTCATCGATTCAATCTTCTCAATCACTTCTATAATCCCATTAACTGATTCAGAAATAATTTCAATGTCGAGTTTGTAAAGCTTTTCCAACTTGTCGTAACCGCCGAACTTTTCAGGGGCATAAAATGGTGACGGATGCATAAGTGAATCTCTAAATTGCTTGGCTTCGTCTAAAATAAATTGATAAATACTTTAATCGATATGTTCATTGAAAATGATGTATGGATATTTTCGTATTTTATCACGCAATGTGACATTTGATTTATCTTGAAGAGTATCGACTTTCCGCTTAGACAATTCTGCGCTATTTTTTTTGAAGTATGACCATGCTAGACCATTCAGGTAGCACTCTAATAGGCTGAATGCAGTCTGCATGATATGCCTCTTTGATGACTCGGTTTTTCTTATTAAAAGAGAAATGTTATTTCTTGATTTGAAAATCTGATTGTGCTGTTTTTTGCGATATTCATCTAGCTCGTTGTCGGACTTGATTAGTTGTTCAATCGCAATGATCATATCATTTGAAAAGTCATGCTCAGGAAATCGATACTGCAAACCCCATAGCGAAATACAAACGGTACTATACTCTGGATGACCTTTTTCGTAGAATCCTTTGACAGGCGAATACTTATTCAAAAATTCTGTATATGGAATATCTAAACCCCGATGGGCCTTTATTTCCTCATACAAAGACACCAATTTCCCTGGTGTCATACTGTGAAAATTTGATTTACAGAAACCGTCTATTATTTTTTTTAAATTTATCTGAACCCTGGTTCAGTGAAAAAACATCTATAAAATCAACGTAAAATTAAAATCAACATATTGAAATTTCAGTAAAAATATTGCAATATCCGCCTGTCCTGAAAACTCACTTGGCAGGTGAAAAT
>NZ_JAVBXR010000049.1 GCF_030824455.1 Desulfobulbus sp. | reverse complement strand
CCTGTTGCCGCCAAGGCGGCCCGGCCCTGCACGGCCCGGACCTCGAATTGCTGCGCTCCGGCCATCTCCGCCTGGACGACCTGATCACCGTGCGCCGGGGCGAGTTGGCCTTCCAGCCGCTGGCCGCCAGTCCCGAACCTGTCGCCCACGAATTCCTGAAACTGACCGGGCGAAACGGCTCCTGGCAGTGCGTCTTTTATGACGAAGCAACAAAAGGTTGCGGCCGATACGAGCGCCGGCCGATGGCCTGCGGCCTGCTCGACTGCACCAACACCGGGCCGCTGCTGGACATAGCCGGACAGGACCTCCTGACCCGCTTTGACTGCATCGCCGACGACGACCCGCTGCTGCCGCTGGTGCGAGAACATGAGGCGCAGTGCCCCTGTCCGGATTTGCTGACCGTCCGCCAGAACATTGAACAAGGCGCGTTCACCGCCCCCCGGCTGGCCGAGCTCGAAACCGCCGTTGCCCGCGATCTCGCCTTGCGTTCCCAGGCGGCCGTCAACTTCCGTCTTTCGGTAGCCCAGGAACTATTCTACTTCGGCCGCCCCCTGTTTCAACTGCTGCTCCCCCTGGGAATCCAGGCGGTCAACACCCCCGCAGGCCTCCGATTGAGCCTCCAGACCCGGTAACCCAATCTCCCCTTTCCGACGCCGACATTCCGTTGACTGCAGGGGCAAAAGCATATAAAGTGCCGCAACTTTTGCCCCTTCTTCCCATCTATGCCTGAGGTGCGCCGGTATGAACGATTCCGAAATCCAGACCCTTCTTGCCAAGTTCGACCTGTTGAGCAGCACCTATCTGCGCGACGAGGTGGACGAAGCCCTGAACCATCAGGAGGCGCTGACCCCGCATCTGCTCAGGATCATCGAGGACGCTGCCGAAAACCCGCTGCGCCAGGTGCTGGAAGAACACAACGCCCACGTCTACGCCGCCACGCTGTTGTCCCATTTCCGCGAGCCCGCCGCCCACCTGCCGCTGGTCCGCGCTTTCTCCGTTGCTCCGGAGCCGCTGGCCGACCTGTGGGGCGACATGACCACCGAAACCCTGCCCACCCTGCTCTACAACACCTGCGACGGCTCGATTGAGGCGATCAAAGAGCTGGTCGTCAACCGGACCATTGACCAGTATGTGCGCTGCGCGGCCATGGAGGCCCTATCCTATGTGGCGGCCTTTGAGCCAAGCCGGCGGGACGAGGTGGTGCAGTTTCTCCAGGGACTGTTCACCGGTGAAGAGGCCGATCGCGAATCCTATTTCTGGGGCAACCTGGCGGCAACCCTGTGCGATCTTCATCCGGGGGACTCGATGGAGATCATCCGCAAGGCCTTTGACGACAAGATTGTGCAACCCGGCTTTATCGGTTGGGGGAATGTCGAGGTGGCGAGCGAACTGAGCCGGGAGGCGACGCAGGAATCGCTGCAGACCTGGGTCAAGGCGCGGATGCCGGCCGACATCCACGGCTACATCTCCTGGTTTGCCGAATTCCACCAGGAAGAACTCGAACAACCGCCGCAGCAGCCAGAGAAGCCGGAAAAGAAAATCAAACCCGAGAACAAGAAGAAATCCGGCGACACCAAGAACAAGGCCGCCAAGAAGGCGCGCAAGAAAAATCGGCGCTAAACGAGACGAGACCGGGAAGAAACCGAGAATAAAACGAGACGAAGGCAGAGAAGAACGGCCTTCAGTGGGGATCGACGGGCAAAAAGCCGTCCTGTTGCGGAGCGGCCTTCATCTCGGCGTAGGCGACAACCGCGTTTTTGCCCCTGCGTTTGGTTTCAAACAGGGCGTGATCGGCATTGCCCAGCAGGTTCACCAAATCGTTGGCGTCTTCGGGGTAGGAGGCCATGCCGCAACTGACGGTGAGGCGCACCTCAAGGCCTTGCGAGACCAGGAAGCGATTGTCGGCAATCGCGGCGCGGATCTGTTCGGCGACCTGCCCGCCCGTGCGGCCGTCGTGACCGGCGAGCACCAGCACGAACTCGTCGCCACCGTAACTCACCCCGTAACAGCCCTTGGGCAGCAACCCCTTGGCCACCGCCGCCAGTTCGGCAATGGCGCGACTGCCGTTGAGATGGCCATAGGTGTCGACCACCCGCTTGAAATGGTCGATATCGATGAAAACAACGGTGAGCGGGCGATGCGGATGTTGATCGAGGTGGGCCTGCAGGGTCTGGTAGAGGTAGCGGGTGTTGTATAACCCGGTGAGATCGTCAATGTAGGAAAGTTCGCGGTAGCGGGCTCGACTGGCCTTGAGCGCTTGCTGGGTCTTGCACAGCGCCAGATGCGTTCGGACGCGGGCGAGCAGTTCCTCTCTGGTTGACGGCTTGATGATGTAGTCGTGGGCCCCGGCCTCAAACCCGGCGACGATGTTGCTTTTGTCGTTGTTGGCGGTGACGAAAATGACCGGGATATCGGCGGTGCGCGGATTGCCTTTAATAATCCGACAGGTTTCCAGCCCCGAGAGACCGGGCATGTCGATGTCCAAAAGGATCAAATCCGGCAGGAAAGACTCGAGCAGCGCCAAGGCCTGCTGACCGCTGTTTGCCGCAGTCACCGGGTAGCCGGCCTGAGCAAGCATCGCCCCCAACAGCTTGACGATGACCGGGTTGTCGTCAACCACCAAGAGCGGGCTGTCGTTTATTTTCTCTTTCTTTTTCATGTCTTCCATAGTGGTGGAAAACAGGGCGAAAGTCAAGAAACCGCACAGGAACCCACCCAACAAAATGTTACAACCACAAAGGGGGCTGACGGCGCGCGCCGTCAGCCCCCTTTGTGGTTGGCCCGGTTCTGGCTGCTACTTCACGGGGCAAAGCGCCTTGACTTTGGCGTCCGGTTCAGCCAGACAGCGCACTATTTTCTCCTGTTCCTGCTCCGTGGCCGCCATCCCTTCCTTGACCATATCCTTGACCACCCCACTCCAGGACATGGCGCCCTTGCCCTTTGCTATCCTCGGACAGACATAGGTCACGAAATGACAGGACCCGCATTTGTTGCGCACCAGTTCGTGACATTCCTCGCTGGCCTGCGCCGGGGCGGCTTGCAGCAGAGCCGCGGCTGCCGCCATCCCGGCAAGAAAAAACATGTTTCGGGCCATTTTGGCCGTTTGGGCCGTTGTTGCTTTCATATTGCGCATATTGGCAGCAGTCCCTCGTGAGCCTTCTTATTCCATTTCCAAATCAAGCCAAGCATGATGGTCACGGCAACACCTCGTCCAAACGGGTGTGCCTTTCGAACGAAGTGAGAAATGACCGCCCCAAAGAAACTCCTGAAAAACTAAGATGTTATCCCTTGGCCAACGTTCTTTTTTTGTCATCTCGACCGAAGGGAGAGATCTCGCCTGTATATGACAAGGCAGCGTGTTCACGGTTGAAATGGAATGAGCCTTATGACGAAGCGACCGGCCATGCGGGCGGGACACGCACCGCCCGCATGGCTGTTCCCCCAACCCCCGTCGCCCCGTTCCTTTGAATCAGTGTGAAAACAGCGGCAGATGCTTAGCCGACATCTTATAGAGAAAAACGCCCAGCGAAATCACGCCCAACGACACCAAAAACTCCTTCCAGGACGGCGAGTAGGAAAAGCCGCGCCAGGCATTGTAGCTTTCCATGCTGAACAGACAGACGTTCAGCCGGTTGAGGATGACGCCGACAATAACCATAATGTTAACCGAGAAAATGGTGTTGATGTTGGTGCGCATCTTCTTGACGCTGAGGATGCCGATAGGCACAACCACCCCGATCAGCATTTCCAGCAGATACATGTTGCCTTCCACCGAGCCGTCAAAGGCCATGCCGGGACTGGCCACGGCAAACAACTGGTACACCTTCAGCAGCAGATAGAAACTGAGCACGATCAAACTGCCCCGGGCCAGCCCGTAAAAAATCTCCTTGTCGACCTTGTGCTGGAGAAACTTGCCGCTGAGCATGGTCTCGAAACTGACCATGGAAAGGCCCATGGCCACGGCGGACACCAGGAAATGAAAGGGCAGCTTGGTGTCCCACCACAGCGGCGACATCTTGGACGGCGAGATAAGAAACACCGCGCCCAGCGACGACTGGTGCAGGGTGGAGAGCATGACGCCGAAGATAACCGCGCCAACCATCACCTTGCCCACTGCCTGTCGCGCCTTTTCCCAGCCCAGCCGCTCAAAGAGCATGGGGCTGAACTCCAGGGCCAGGGTGGTGGTGTAGAAGATAACGTGCATGGCCACAACCCACATCACCGAGTGGTATTGCCACATAAATGCTGGATGCGGCAGCCGGAAGGGGTGGCCGATATCGAGAAAGAGCGCCACCACCGCCATCAGATACCCGAGAAAGGCGGTGAGGATGGCCGGCCGGACAATGGGCCGGTATTTTTTCCAGTTGAACAGATAGACGGCGCAGGCGATGATAAAGCCCCCAGCCGCCATGGCCACGCCGCCGAGCACGTCCAGCCCCAGCCAGAAGCCCCAGGGGTAGCCGTCGTTGAGGTTGGTGGAAGCCCCCAGGCCCATCACCATCCGGTAGACGGCAATCACGGTCCCGGCGATAATCAGCAGGACCATGACGATGGTCGTCGGGGTCCAGGTTTTAATGTTCGGATTTGATTCCATTGCGTTTCACCTCATATCCAAAGTGACGGAGTTGTTCGACCACGGCTCCGATGGTTTTCTCCATTCCGGCCTCCACTTCCGGAGAAAGGCCGATTCCGACATCAAGTTGTTTGGGTTCTATGCCGTACAACGTCAGGCGCTTGGGCATGGCGTCGCACAGCTGGGCGGCGGCGAGCACGTCGCAGATGCCCAACTGGTGGGGCGTGGTCCGGGCGAGAAAGGCCCTGGGCACGTGCTCGTCCTCGACCATCACCACAGTCCCCGGCGGGCGATCATTGCGCAGGGCGTCAATCAAAATGAGATGCTCCTTGCTGTCGATCATGGACAGCAGCTCAAACCCGGCTGTTCCCCCGTCCACGCACTCGACCGCAGCCGGCAGGGTGTAGCGGCGCGACAGTTCCTCAACCGCCTTGCAGCCCACCCCCTCGTCGCCGATCAACAGATTGCCGATGCCCAGCACCAGCGTTTTCACGCCATCCTCTCCCATAATTACAGCACCTTGACCTTGCTGATCGGCGTTTTCTTGCCGTCCACCAGGTGGATGGCGCAGGCCAGACAGGGGTCAAAGGAATGGATGGTGCGCAGCACCTCCAGCGGCAATTCGGCGTCGGCAACGGGATTGCCCACCAGCGAGGCCTCGTAGGGGCCAAGGGCGTCTTCGCCGTTGCGCGGGCCGGCGTTCCAGGTGGAAGGCACCACCGCCTGATAGTTCTTGATTTTGCCGTTTTCAATCACAATCCAGTGGGAAAGCGTGCCGCGCGGGGCCTCGTGGAAGCCCGTGCCGCGCTGCTCGCCCCGTGGAAACACCGGGGCGTTGAAGGTGTCGAAGTCGCCCTTGCCGATGTTGTCGATCAGGGCCTGCCACTGGACGTTCATGGTGTCGTGGAGCACGGCGCAGCGCACCACCCGGGCCGCGATCCGGCCGATGGTCGAATGGAGGGCGTCAATGCCCACCGTGGCCCCGGCCAGGGCGGAAACATTGGCCAGGGTGGCGTCGACATATTTTTTGGTGACGGCGTGCCCGGCAAGGTACATCGCCACCACGTGCGGCAACGGCCCGACCTGCGCCGGCTGGCCCATGAAGGTCGGCGCCTTGACCCAGGAATATTTCTTGTCGTAGTCGTAGCCGGTGTAGTTGGGGATCGTGTCCTCCTCGTAGGGCGACCGGTCCCAGTTGCCGTTGTACCAGGAATGCTTGATCGATTCTTTGATCGAGTCGTAGAGCACCTTCTCCTTGTGGCTGGCAATGGGCGCAAACTTGGTGATGTCGCCGCCGGGAATGTAGCCGCCGGGCAGGGCAAACACCGTGCCCTTGCTGTCCATGGGCATGTCGGGCACGGACAGATAGTTGAGCACGCCGGCCCCGTACTTGGTCCAGTCGGCGTAATAGGCGCCAATGGCGGCCACATCGGTGAGCATGGCCTGATTGATGAAATCGCCGACCTCGTCAATCAGGGTCTTGATGTGGAACAGTTTTTCGACCGTCAGGTTGGCCGGGCTGTCGGGGTTGATCGGGTTGGTGACGCCGCCGACCGCCAGATTCTGGATGTGCGGCGTCTTGCTGCCCAGGATCGCCACCACGGTGTTGATCCTGCGCTGGTAGTCCAGGGCCTGCAGGTAGTGGGTGGCCGCCAGCAGGTTGACCTCCGGAGTGAGTTTCATCGCCGGATGGCCCCAGTAGCCGCTGGCAAAGAGGCCCAACTGGCCGCTGCCGATAAATTTTTTCAGCCGATCCTGAACCGCCTTGATCTCCTGGACACTGTTGCCCTTCCAGTTGGAAAGCTTCTGCCCCAGGGCGGCGGTGGCCTGCGGATCGGCGGTGGTGGCGGAGACGATGTCCACCCAGTCCAAGGCGCACAACTGATAGAAATGGACCATGTGGTCGTGGATGCCGTGGGCGCCGACGATCATGTTGCGGATATACTGGGCGTTCAATGGTATTTCCAGCTTGAGGGCGTCTTCCACCGCCCGGACCGAGGCCATGGCGTGGACCGTGGTGCAGACGCCGCAGATGCGCTGGGCGTAGGCCCAGGCGTCGCGGGGGTCGCGGCCTTTGAGGATAATCTCGATGCCGCGCCACATCTGCCCCGACGACCAGGCATTGGTGACCTTGCCGTTGTCGACTTCGCAATCTATGCGCAGATGCCCCTCGATTCTGGTTACTGGATCAATGGTGATTTTTCTGGCCATGATGTTCTCCTTTACGCTCCCGTTGCTAGGGGGTGAATGTCACAAGTGTCAAAGTATGCGAGGACAGACTGCCCGATGAAATCAGGGCGCATCCCCTGTGCCGGCGTTCTTCTTTTTCTCGATTTTTTGGGTCACCACCCGCAACGCGGTTCCGGCCACCAGCAAGGTGCCGATCAGGGCCGGCACATGGGAGACGTAACTCCAGGTGAATTCCGGATAGACTTGGTTGGTGACCTTGGGGTTGAAACCGAGCTTGTCGAAGCTCACCCCGGCGAGAAAGAGATACTGCGTGCCGCCGGCTTCTTCGAGGCCGTAGACATGGTTGACGTATTCCGACACCACCTGCTCGGTGCGCTCGGCGCCGTCGACCCGTTTGACCGGGTAGGCGTAGGTGTCGCCGGGCTTGAGGGTCAGGCGCCGTTTGGCTTCTTCTTGCAGATCCTTGACCTTGCCGAAGATCGAGGCCCCGGTGGGACAGGATTCGCAACAGGCCGAGTACTTGCCCTGCGCGTAGCGATGATTGCACAATTGGCACTTCACCACCGAGGGCGAGGCCTTTTCCCACTCGTACATGGGAATGCCAAAGGGACAGGCCACCTGACAGTACCGGCAGCCGAAACATTTGTTTTTGTTGTAGGTGACAATGCCGGTGTCCGGCTGCTTCTGCAGGGCCGCCACCGGGCAGACCGAAACGCAGGCCGGCTCGATGCAGTGCAAACAGTGCTGCTTGATGAACGAGAAGGCCGGGCCGCTCTTGCTGGCCTGGCTTGCCTTGTCCGCCTGTTCGCCGCCCCGATAGGCCTTGATCACGCACAGGGTCTTGTCGGACAGGCCGTCGGGCGCGTCGTAAATCTTGTCGTCCGCCGGATATTCAAAGGGAATCAGGCCGGCGGTTTCCTTGTGATACAAGGCCCCGCCGGGTTCCGAATTGGCCTTCTTGCAGTTGACCATGCACGACATGCAGCCGATGCACAGGGTGGCGTCGTAGAGGATGCCGACCGCATCGGGCGGCAGTTGCCCCTTGGGCGCCGCCTGACCGGGGGTGGCGCCCGCCGTCAGCATCAGGCCGGTTCCCGCCGAAAATTTGAGAAAATCCCGTCTGTTGATTGCCATGGTATTCGTTGCTCCCGAGCTGAGTGATCAGTCTTCCTTGCCGCCGCGCTGCGACAGGGCTACCGCCGCCGCACCGATGGCCGCCCCGGCCACGCCGTATGCAAAGCCTTTCGCGCCGCCGCCCTTGGGCGGAACCGCATCGGGCTGCTGGGCAGGCGGAGTGGGGAAAACAACCTTGGCCTTGGAGAACAGCGGGCTGTGGAACCCCACATGCTCTTCAGAACAACCGAAGCAGGGCGAGCCAGTGGCCACCGGCCAGCAGCCGGGGGTGTCGTTGAAGGGCAGCGTGGAACAGTTGTTGTACGTTTCCGGACCTTTGCAGCCCAGCTTGTAGAGGCAGAATCCCTGGCGATGGCCTTCGTCGCCGAATTCCTCGGCAAAGCGGCCGGCGTCGAAATGCGGCCGACGTTCGCAATTTTCGTGGATCAGGCGGCTGTAGGCGAATTTCGGGCGGCCTTTGTCGTCCAAGGCCGGCAGCTTGTTGAAGGTGAGGAAATGAATGACCGT
>NZ_JAVBXR010000023.1 GCF_030824455.1 Desulfobulbus sp. | reverse complement strand
TTTCGACATGAAAGGAGGATCATGAAAACCAGTATCTTCAAGACGCCTCGCCGTGGCTGGCTTGGCAACAAGCCGCTCGGCGCTGACTACATGCCCGCCGTGAACGAACGCGCCCGCCGGATGAAAGCCGCCGTCCGCGATCAGGACCAGCCCGCCGACAAACGGCAACAACGCTTGCCGGGATTTTGAAATAAACCTAGACTTGGTGTGTTATGATTGAACAACAAGAGACAGAGCCACAGGCTGATTATCAAACGGATTTCTCAATAAGAACACATTTGACGTCTCAGGAATTGGCTGAAAGATTGCGAATGTCACCCGGCACATTGCAAAATTGGCGGACCAAAGGATTCGGCCCGAGGTACATAAAATTCGGGAAACATGTTCTTTACCCGATTTCTATTGTAGAGCAGTGGGAAAAAAGTTACCTCAAAGGGAACACAGCGCAATAATTTTTTGCGACCAGTATGCGACCAGCAGCTTCCGCCGCCGGTCGCACTATCTTCACAAATGCTTGATTTTATTGGAGCCGATAAGCGGACTTGAACCGCTGACCTACTGATTACGAATCAGCCGCTCTACCAAACTGAGCTATATCGGCTTTTGGGATGTGTTGTGGCTTCCGCAGGTGCGGTTTGAGGTTTCTTGATGTAGCAACTTTATGGTACAGTGTCAAGATTATGAATTGCTCTCTCCCCTCGATCCTCATAATTCTTCTGTTGCTGGGCGGTTGCCGAACCGAGGGGAGTGATCCGCCGAAAACCGAGGCGCCGAAGCAACCCGCGAGCATAGCGCCGGCAAAGATTGGGTGTGCGGGATGCCACGACGAAGTCCAACTCGACTCGGCCCATCAACTGGCCTGCACCGCCTGTCACGGCGGCGCGGACCATGAAGGGCAGCTCGAAAAAGCCCACGCCGGCATGATCGCCCGACCAAGCCATCCGCAGCATATGGCCGCAACCTGCGGCAAATGCCACCAACAGCAGGCAGCGGACGCCGCGCATTCCCTCCATTTCACCCAGGAAAACAAGATCAACGCAATCCGCAGCCATTTTGGCGCGTCAAACCATCTGTCCGAGCCTGCGAAAATCCCCGAAAACGCCGCCATTTCCACCCCACTGGCCCTAGCCGACGACATGCTGCGGCGGCGTTGCCTGCGCTGCCACGTCTTTGCCAAGGGCGACGACTATCCGGCCGTCACCCACGGCACGGGCTGCAGCGCCTGTCATCTGGCTTTCAAAAACGGCAAGATGCAGTCCCACGCCTTTGTCGCGCCCACGGACACGCAATGCCTGAGCTGTCATTACGGCAACCATGTGGGCAGCGACTATCACGGCCGCTACGAACACGACTACAACTGGGAATATCGCACCCCCTACACCTCGCAAACCACCAACAAGACCGCGCCTCGGCCCTATGGGCTTGAGTTTCACGACCTTGCGCCGGACATCCACCAGCAGCGCGGGCTGCTCTGCATTGATTGCCACCGGGACAGCGGCCACGCCAAAGCCAAGGAAATCTCCTGCCGAAGCTGTCACGGCTGGAAGCCGGGACAACCGGTTCCGGCGCTTGGCAACCTCCAGGCGCGGGGCGATTCCCTGACGCTGACCGGACGCACCGACGGCAAGCAACACGCGGCGCCGCGTTTGCGTCATCCGGCCCACCAACAATACGGGCAGCAGGTGGCCTGTCAGGTTTGCCACGGCCAGTGGAGTTTCAACGACGCCCCCACCCATTTGCTGCGTTCCGCATTTGCCGAGTATGATCCCTGGGAACGGCTGATCGTGCAGGGCAGCTCCGAGGTCGAGGCCCTGCTGGAGCACAATGTCTACCGTTCCGACGAATTGCCGCCCACCATGCGCGACGGCCTCACCGGCGAGTCCCGACCAGGCGTCTGGCTGCAAGGATACGGCCAGCGTCGCTGGGAACAGATGATCATCGGCAAAGACAGCGACGGCGTGATCAAGGTGTTCCGCCCTATTCTCGATCTCCGCCTGTCCATGATTGATGCCGACGGCCAGGCGCCTTTTGACAACGTCAACGGCCAGGGTTCCGGCCTGCTGCCCTATACGCCCCACACCACCGGCCATGCCGGGATGTTTTACCTTGATCGGTTCAAACATCTCCTCCCTGCCAACGTCGAGTAACCTCCGCATGAACGCCGCCAATCTGCGGGTGCGAATCGCGTTGTCCCTAATGCTGATCGCGCTGTTGTGCGTCAGTTTCGGGTGCGCTTCCAAAACGTCGAAATTCCCGCAGCAGGAAAAGGGCGGAACGTCGAGCAAAAAGAAATCCAAAAGCAAGGGAACGGGGACGCAACGCCCTTATGTGATCAAAGGCGTCACCTATTACCCCATTCCTTCGGCCGTGGGTTACATGGAGCAAGGGCTCGCCTCCTGGTACGGCGAGCCGTTCCACGGCAGAAAGACCTCTAACGGCGAGACATACGACATGTACGGCGACACCGCCGCCCACAAGACCTTGCCCATGGACACCATGCTGTTGGTAAAAAATCTGGAAAACGGCAAAAGCACCGTGGTGCGCATCAATGATCGCGGCCCCTTTGTGCAAGAGCGAATCATCGACCTGAGTTACACCAAGGCCAAGACCCTGGGAGTTGTCGGCAAAGGAACCGCCAAAGTGGAGATTGTCGCCCTGGGCGCACAGGTGCCGGAAGAAGAGGAAGTGATGGTGGCACAAGGTCCTGAAAAACCGTCAACGCCGGGCCAGCCGAAACCCAAGCCCAAGCCTCACAAGGCGCCACCGCCGACACCGGATTTCGACAAAGGCAATTTTTATGTGCAAGTGGGAGCGTTCGTCAAAATCGAGAATGCCAGAACCCTGGCCAAAGCCTTTGCCAAACGGGGACGCGACGTGATCATCCAGCAGTATCCGGCAGCCGGCATGAACCTCTACCGGGTGATGATCTTTGCCAGCAATTCACTCGCCAAGGCGAAGATCTATGAAAAACAGATGGAAGCTGAAGGGTTCCGCCATGCCTTGCTGCTGGCCCGATAAAGCGGCACAGGCCGTCAGGCGGCCTCAAAGGCGCGGACTGCGGCGATAAAGCGGCGAACGAGGTCGTGATTCTTGTGGCCCGGAGCATCCTCCAGGCCTGAATTGGCGTCCACGCCATAAGGCCAGACCGTGGCCAAGGCGGCGGCGATATTGTCGACGTCAAGCCCGCCGGCGAGAAGAAAGGGTTTGCTCAGCTGGAGGCGATCAATCAAGGCCCAATCAAAGGTCAACCCGGTGCCGCCCACGGCTCTTTTCTGGTAGGTGTCGAGCAGGTAGGCCTGGATGCAATCCTGATAAGGGGCGACCTCTCCGGCGGTGGTCTGGTCGCCCACCCGAACGGCCTTGAGCAGCCGACAGCAGGGAATCAGAGTGGCTAGGCGGCGGCAGTAGTCGGCCGACTCTGCACCGTGCAGTTGAACATAATCAAGGCGGCAGCTGGTCGCGATCTCCGCAACCCGCTGCAACGCTTCGTCGACAAAGACCCCCACTGCATCAACAAAGGGCGGCAACTCCGCAATGATCGCGCGCGCCGCCGGCGGTTCAATGGCGCGCGGGCTTTTTGCATAAAAAATAAACCCCAGGGCGTCGACTCCGGCCTCGGCCGCGCAACGTGCGTCCGCAAGGCGGGTCATGCCGCAGATCTTGACCCGGATGCGCCGGGGTCCGTTCATATGGCCAAAAACTCCCGCAGCAGTTGATCCTGCTTCCCTGCCCGCATCAGACTCTCGCCGATCAGGGCCGCCTTGACCCCGGCCGCCTTCAAACGCAACATATCCGAAACCGAGGCAATGCCGGATTCACTGACCACCGGCGTGGTCTTGGGGATCTTTTTCAGCAGGCGGAAGGTGGTTTCCAGGCTGACGGTGAAGTCGTTGAGGTTGCGGTTGTTGACGCCGATCAACCGGCTTTCCGCCGCCAATGCCGCGTCCAATTCCCGCTCGTCGTGGACTTCCACTAGCGCGTCCATGCCCAGCGACTCGGCCAGGAGGCGAAAATCCCGCAGTTGCTCAACGTCAAGGATGGCTGCGATCAGCAGAATGGCGTCAGCGCCGACCGCACGGGCCTCCTCGATCTGCAGGGGATCGATGATGAAATCCTTGCGCAGCACCGGCAAATTGACCGCCTCGCGCACCAGGGGGATGTAGGCGAGCGACCCTTGAAAAAAATCAACGTCGGTGAGCACCGAAAGGCAATGCGCACCGCCTTGCTTGTAGTTGCGGGCAATGCGCACCGGATCGAAATCCGGCTGAATCACCCCTTTGGAGGGCGAGGCTTTTTTCGCCTCGGCGATGATAGCCACCCCCGGGGCGGTGGTCAAAGCGCGGATAAAACCGCGCGGCGCTTCAACCGGGCGGTCCAAACGGGGCAATCCCCGCTCTTTCAGGGCCGCGACTTCCTCATATTTTCGAGCAACAATGGTGTCAAGAATCATGTCTTTCTCAGGATTTGCTAAAACGGATCAACTGTTCCAGCTTGTTCAGGGCAGCGCCGGACGCAACCAGCTCCCTGGCGGCGGCGATGCCTCCGGCAATACTGTCGGCCACGTTTGCCGCCATCAGGGCCGTGCCGGCGTTGAGCAGCACCATGTCCAGTTTGGCGCCGGGCTCGCCGCCCAGCACCGCGCGCACCTGGGCCGCTGATTCCTCGGCCGTCCGCCCGCCCTTGATGGCGGAAACCGGCGCGGTCTGCAAACCAACCTCTTCAGGGGTAAGAACAGAGGTGGTCACCTTGCCCTGGTGGCCGTCGGCAATGTGGGTGGCCCCGGTGACGGTCATCTCGTCGAGGTTGCCTTCACCCCAGACAATGATCGCCCGCTTCATGCCCAGACGGACCAGCACCTCAGCCAGGATGACGGTCAGTTCCGGGGCGAACACGCCGGTCAGTTGCACATTGGCTCCGGCCGGGTTGGTCATGGGGCCGAGGATGTTAAACAGGGTGCGAATGCCAATTTCACGACGCGGGCCAATGGCGTATTTCATGGCGCCGTGCAGCATGGGGGCAAAAAGAAAACCAATGCCCACCTCGCGAACACAGGCGGCCACCTTTTCCGGCGGCATGCTCAGATCAACGCCCAGAGCCTCGAGCACGTCGGCGGCGCCGCAGTGCGAGGAGACGGCGCGGTTGCCGTGCTTGGCCACGGGAAGGCCGGCTGCGGCGACAACAAAGCTGGTGGTGGTGGAGACGTTAAAACTGCCGGAACCGTCGCCGCCGGTGCCGACGATGTCCATCAGCACCTCGCCGCCGGCAGTGTTGACGCCGGTGTCGATAAAGGTGGCTTTCTCGCGCATCACCTTGACCGCGCCGACAATCTCGTCGATGGTCTCGCCTTTCATGCGCAAGCCGGTGATGAACGAGCCGATCTGCGCAGTGGTGGCTTCGCCGCTCATAATCTCCTGCATCACCCCGATCATCTCCTGCTCGCTCAGGTTTTGATGGGCAACGATCTTGGCTATGGCCTCTCTAATCATGGTTTCACCTTGTCTTGACGCAAAAAATCACTGACGCCCACGCAACAGTTGTTCGTAATCCGGCCGGAGAAAATTATGGAGCAGAATATTGCCTGGCCCGGTCATGATGGATTCGGGATGGAACTGAACACCTTCAATCGCCAGGGTTTTGTGGCGCAGCCCCATCAGTTCGCCCTGATCGGTGTGGGCGGTGGCTTCAAGGCATTCCGGAAGCGGCTCTTCAACCACCAGCGAATGGTAGCGCATGCCGTCAAACGGTTGCGGCAACGAAGAAAAAACGCCGCGACCGTCGTGTTGCACCGGGCTGGTCTTGCCGTGCATCAACCGTGAAGCGCGGATCACCTTGCCGCCAAAGGCCTCGCCAATCGATTGGTGGCCCAGGCAGACGCCGAGAATAGGGATGCGGCCGCTGAAATGAAGAATCGCCGCCATGGAGATGCCGGCCTCCTTGGGGGTACAGGGGCCGGGCGAAATCAGCAGCCGGCTCGGCCCCATGGCCTCAATTTCGGCAACGGTGATCGCGTCGTTGCGAAACACCCGGATCTCCGGGGCCTGCCAGTCCGCCGGGGCCGAAGGCGGGGCCGTGGCAAGGGTCTGAACGATATTGTAGGTGAACGAATCGTAGTTGTCGATAATGACTATCACGGCTTAAAACCCCTTTTCCGCCAGTTCCACGGCCCTGCGCAAGCCCATGGCCTTGTTGATGGTTTCCTCGTATTCCTTTTTCGGATCAGAATCGGCGACAATGCCGGCTCCGGCCTGAATCCACAGATCCTGGCCATGGAGGATGAAGGTGCGGATGGTGATGCAGAAATCCATGTTGCCGGAGAAACCAAAATACCCGACCGCGCCGGCATAAGGGCCGCGACGGCTGATTTCCAGCTCGTCGATGATCTCCATGGCCCGGATTTTTGGCGCGCCGCTAACCGTTCCAGCCGGAAAACAGGCCTCCATCACGTCGAACTGATCCAGGCCCGCAGCCAACCGACCATGCACTCCAGAGACAATGTGCATCACATGGCTGTAGCGCTCGATCACCAACAGATCGCGGACCACCACCGAACCGTTTTCCGCCACCCGACCGACGTCGTTGCGTCCCAGGTCCACCAGCATCAGATGCTCGGCCCGTTCCTTGGGATCGGCAAGCAGTTCCTGCTCCAAGGCCTGATCCTCTGTTGGGGTTGCTCCCCGTTTCCGGGTGCCGGCAATGGGCCGCAGCTCGATATTGCCCTCTTCCAGGCGCACCAGAATCTCGGGTGAAGAGCCTATCAGCATCATGTCGTCCTGGCGCAGATAAAAGAGGTAGGGGCTGGGATTGATGTGACGCAGGGCGCGGTAGAGGGCAAAGGGTTTGAGCGTTGATTCAGCGTGAAATCGCTGGGAAAGAACTACCTGGATAATGTCGCCGGCCAGGATGTACTCTTTGGCCTGTTCCACCATGGCGCCAAAGCTGGCTTCGTCCATGTTCGAGGTGAACTGGTGCGGCTCCACCGCCTGCTCCTGAGAAACAAAACGGCGGGAGATGGGTTGGTTGAGCCGGTCAATGATTTCTTCGATTCGACGGCAGGCCGCAGCGTGCAGGATCTCGGCGCTCGCGTCTCCCCGCTTCCAGACGTTGCAGACAATGGTCAGATTTTGCTGCACCGAATCATGGATCAGGACAATGCCTGGGACCATGAACGAGCTGTCGGGCAAGCCGAACGAAGGGTGCCGGTCTGGAATCTTTTCCATGAACCGCACCATGTCGTATCCGAGAAAGCCGACTGCGCCGCCGTAAAATCTGGGCAACCCAGGGGCATTGCTCACAGTGAACGATTCCAGCAGTTGTTTCAATTCAACCAAAGGGTTGACGCCGGATCGCTCTTCGTCGCCGTCAGGCTGGCCCGGGCGTTTGATCTGCACCAGGTCACGGATGCTGGAAAAGGTGACCAGCGGATCAAGGCCGATGAACGAATAGCGCCCCCATTTTTCGCCGCCCTCCATCGATTCAAAGAGAAAGGCGTGGGGATCGTTGCCGGCCACTTTGGCAAAAATGGTGAGCGGGGTGTCAAGATCGGCGACAATGGTTCGATGAACCGGGACAAGATCGGAGGAACCGATCATTTCTGCAAAGGCGGGCTGCTCGGGAAAATACATGGAAAAACCTGTGAGGAGGCTGCGGTGGTGAGAGAATGAGCCTGCGCCTTGACGCCGAAGGACGCGGGCGACAGACAGGCCTGTTTCTTTCAGTTCCCGAAACCACACGCTCGGAGGAGCGCCGAGCGGAAGACGTCGAACAGAGGCAAAGCGTCCTGTAATCGACTCTACGCTCGGTGAGAACAAAAAAGGCCATGGGAGCCAACTGCGCCCATGGCCTGGATGTTCTCGGAACTGAACAGAAAAAAGGGCGTCACCTTAGGCAAGGGGCAGCATCTTGTTGACCCTTTTGGCCAGACGAGACACCTTGCGGGCTGCGGTATTCTTGTGAATGGACCCTTTCGAGGAGGTCTTGTAAATCACCGGAATGGCGGCCTGCAGAGCGGCTTTGGCCTGTTCCTCGGAACCGGCGGCAAGAGCTTCTTCAACCTGCCGGACAGCGGTTTTCATTGCTGATTTGTTCATCCGGTTGCGCAAACGACGCATTTTAGCCTGACGATCTCTTTTCTCTGCTGACTTGTGATTTGCCATGGGGACTCCTAACTCCTTATGAAAAGCATCAATGATGAAAGATTAAAAATTTAAGCCTTGTTGTATACAGAAAACGGCCCTGGATGTCAAGGAAAGTCGCGACGTCTCGCTGAAGAATTTCATTGCTCAGCCTACTCTTCCGGGAGTTTGACTCCCACAGCGCCACTGAGCTCGGCAGCGTCGATCACTGCGTCTTCCAAATCGGCATCGGTGAGATCAGCGCCGCTCAAATCGGCGCGATACAAATCAGCCTTGCTCAAATCCGCCTCCTGCAAACGCGCGTTTTGCAGATTGGCCCCTTTGAGGTTGGCCTTGCCCAGATCCGCATTCCGCAGATTGCTGTCGCGAAAATTGGCCCGTTCCAGGTCAAAACCCGCCAGATCGAGCCCGGACAGATCCACGCCGGACAGGTCGCAACCAACGCAGCGTTCCATGTCAAGCATCCGCTCAATCAGGCCTTGCTTGGCGGCGCTGATTGCATCCACAGCGGCTTCCTCGGTTTTCGCAGCGACAGCCTCAGACGCGGCGACGGGGGTCGGGGCAACCGACTCCGCACCAGCAGCCGCCCCCCTGACAATCCCGGCAGAACTCGGCGCATCGCCAACCGCCCGCGTCATCGCCTCACCCGGCGCATCGGTCTCGCGCTGCGCAGCCGGCTCTTGATGAGCTGATTGGCGCACCTCGTTTTCGCTCGACTTGGCCGCAGTCGACGATTTTGCCTGGGTCTTGACGTTGGGGTCAAGAGCCCCAACTTTTGCGGCCGACGTCGGTCCCGCAAACTGGCTTGCAGCCCCGTTTGCAGCAACAACCGATTCAGTTGCCCGCGCCTGATCGGCATGCAGCAGCCGGTTGACGACGCGACCTTTCATCTTGGTGGCGTTGAATGCCGCGCCTTCCAACACGGCGCCGGTCAGATTGGCTCCCTCCAAATCCGCATAAGCTAGATCGGCTCCGCCCAAGTTGGCTTTCTGCAGATTGGCTTTCCGCAGGTTGGCCCCGGACAAATCAGCCAGGGACAACTGGGCCCCGCTGAGATTCGCCCCCTCAAGGTTGGCGTTTTCCAGTTTGCTCTGGCTCAAATTGACGCCGGAAAGATCACAGCCCGGACAAGATTTGGATTTCAGCAACCGCTGAAGGTTTTTTTGCACTGTGGATCGCGACGAAGCGGCGTCGGCCGTCCCGAATCCACAAGCCCACACAACAACGACAACGGCAAGCGACAGACAGTATTTTCTGGAGCGCATCTTTTCCTCGGCAAGCGAAGGGGATGGTTTATCCAGGGCACGGGACGCGCCCTGGATGGGATTTCGTACAGGCCAATCAGCCGGTTCAATCAATGTCGCATCTATACCCGACAGCGGCAAGAGGTTCAACATTCTTGCCGCCTCCCCGCCCCTACCCTTCCCGTTGGCTGCGGAAAACAAAAAAGCCGCCGGCGGTCGGAACAAAGTCCCGGCGGCCGGCGGCTTGCAAGCCAGGCGTCCTCAAAACAATCAGGCCGCTTTGGAGTCCGCGCTTTGCACTTTTTTTATTTTCTGCTTTTCGATCTTCTTCGGGACCAGTCCATTTGCCATGAAGGCCGTGCATTGCTTACGTTTTTCAAAAGGGCAATCGGTGATGTTCCAGCAAGGAGTGTACTGCAATAATTTTTTCACGGCGGCAATGGAGACGCCGTGCTCGTGGATCATCTCCCGCAGGCACTCGATCCACTTGATGTCATTCATGGTGTAGTACCGCCACTTGCCCTTGCGAAGCGGGACTATCAGCCCCTCTTCCTCATAGATCCGCAGGGTTCGCGGATGGACTCCCAGCATCTGGGCGGCAACGCCGATGGTGAATATTGCTTTTTGTTCATCAACCATTTCAACCCTCACATGGTGAACCTGTGGCCGGCGCATGCGCCGGTCACAACATCGCATCGGCCCTGCGCTTTCAGTGCGCTTCGTGTTCGGTGAAACTCTTGCCGAAAAACCGCTCGCCCTGAAGAAAGGCCACTCCGGTGAATCCGATGCCGGCCAGCGCCACGATCCATTCATATCCGGAAGGTGTGTAGTTGATGTACGTGGGCAGATTGTCGTATCCGGCAAACTGGGGCACAATCTGCCCGCCGGTCACCATGTTGAGCCTAGAGATGAACATGCCGACCAAGGCCATGAGCGATGCGGTGGACATGGCGGCCACGCTCTTCAAGCGGGTGACCAGCAGCAGCGCCAGAGGGGCCAGCAGACCGACGCCAATTTCAATGACCCAGAAATTGAAAGCCAACGGGCCGGAATAGAGGGCGTTGGCCGCAATTTTGCCGTCACTGACGCCGCCGACGTAGAAGGAAGCCATCCGCCAGAAGGTGGAAACCCCCACCAAAATGAGCATCAGCATCAACACTTTGGCGGCGGCCTGAACGCCGTCAAACACGTGCGGCTCCATCTGGCGGCCGCGGATGACGTAGGCGTAGTGGGTGAACATGACGGCTGCTGCAGCCCCGGAAAGAAAGGCGCAGGCCAGAAAATACACCGGCAGTTGGGCGCCGTACCAGAAGGGCCGCGCGGCAAGGGTGGAAAAGACGCCGCCCAGACAGGTGTTGGCTGCAACCTCGGCCAAGGCGCCAAGGATGCCGAGCGCTAAGGCAAGGGTGTAATGGCGGGTCAGAATCAGCCAGAACTCAAGGAGGATAAAGCCAAGCGCCATACCGTAGAGCGTGCCCATCCACCAGATGTTGGAGGTGATGTTGGGCGAGATGACGTTGTAGATGGCCATCCGCCACGGGCTCTCAATCTCCATGCCAATGACGGTAAAACCGCTGAGGATGGTGATCAACGAAACCCACACCATTCTATTGGCCAGAGGGGCCAGCTTGTTGCCGCCGAACACGTGGCTGATCGCGGCCAGAAGACACAGCCCGGTGGATGTGATCGCAAAAAAGGCGTAGGTTGAAATTAAAAGCCCCCAAGGCACTTCCCGCGTGTTGTTGAAAATATGTTCATGACCAATAAAAAAACCAGCCACGCCGACGCCAACGCCGACAATCAGCAACAAGCCGAAAATGCCGGACAAAGTTTTCACCAGAGAATTCGCCACCTCCGGTTCAGCTGTTGCTGTCAGTGAAAATCCGTTTGCCATGATCAACCTCCTCGCTACTCGTTTAAAGTTGTATGAATTGAATGGATTATAACCGTGCCGGTTCAATCATCCGCTCTCTATGCTCTTCACTTGCCAGGGAGCCAAGGCCGATAAGCACCACTACAGCCGAAAAAGGTCCCAGAAGAAGAAAGAGCACAAAGGTGAGACAGAACCAGAAAGACTCGATGACGCGGGCCAAATGCGCCCGGATCCAGGTAGCCAGAGAACGACCGCCATCGTTCCCTGACTGTGTGACTTGACTGTGCGGCAGCATGTTCATTGTCGTCCCCTTTTTGTTTCGTTGTCGCTGGTTGGAGCGATTGTTTCCCCTGTTATCGCAAGGGATATGCCATTCCAGCAACCGGGCCGACGCTTTCCTCCAACCATTTCAGCAACGGATTGAAGTGACGACGCTTTTTACATCTACAAGAATTTGCTTTTAAGTTTTCCCGTCACAAGCAATTGATATATTATCAACAGCAATGGATCAAAATGCGTCCGAATCGCCCGTTGCGAATGGATCAAAATACGCCCAACATACTCATCCAAAGCGCAGGGTAATTTGACTGTACATTTCAAACATTTGATATATCAAACACATAGCCAACGGGAGCAACGACACGACTCCAGCCGCAACGAAAACGAGAACAACCAGAAGAAAACGAATATTGTGTTTTTTTTTGAAAAAACAGCGAGATGAGCCAAAGTCATTCTACCGATTACGCATTTTACGCCTGATCAGTTGCCAGCGCGGCATGTGAAAAAGCGCAGAAGCTGCCGAAGCTGTCCCTAAAAATACGAACAATTCCGGTTGATCGAGAAAAAATAGGCCGCCATGCCACAGCAACAGGCCCCATTCAGGGGAGCGCGGCCCAAGTGCATACTGGCATTGTCAAGTTTGCCTGACAAGGTCAAGCGAAGAGAGGGAAGAGAAGGTGTAGCGAAGAGAGAAGGAACGGGGCGGGCGTGAAGCCCGCCCCGGTGGAACAGAATGCTCAGTGCTCTTTTTTACCGTGATCTTTTTTACCGGCCTCAGCGGCGCCGGCAAATTTCCGGTCAAACCCTTTCACGCCAATGTGGCAGGTGGTGCAGCGGGTGTTGGAGGCAAAGGCGTCGCTGCCGTTATGACAGGCGCCGCAGTATTTGCCGGCATAGAGGGCCTCCATGGTGAACTTGTCTGGATGCTCTTCGGCCGCGCCTTTGCGCATCTCAAAGGCCTTGTCGTGGCAACTGGCGCAATCAAGCCCCATGTCCACATGCCCTTTGTGCTCAAAAATAACGGTTTTCACCGGCAGATTGAACACAATCGTGTCCGGCTGCTTCATGTCGCTGCCGTGACAGGTTTTACACGTCTCGGGCCCGGTAGTGTTGAACGCCGACTTGCCGTCGTGGCAGACGCCGCAATATTTGCCGGCGTCCAGAGAAGCCATGTTGTAGTCGCCTTTTGCCTTGGCCGCGCCGCGTTTGCGTTCAAACACATCGGGATGGCAACTGTCGCAGCTCAATCCGGCGGTGACCACATGGGATTTGTGGCTGAACATGTTTTTGATCGGCTCCACCCCAACCACCTGGGTGGCTCCGTAGGATTCATACTGTTTTTCCGGCGCAGCCTGAACAGCGGCCGGCTCGTTCGCCTGCATTTCTACGGCACAGAACACCCCAGCAGCGGCAACAAACAGGCCAAGAGCCGCAACTTTTCTCATTTTTGCTTTCATAGTCCCCTCTCCTGCACCGATTAGGCATTCATGTAGTAAACGTTCGGCAGAGCGCCGGTTTCAGGCCGCAGAACCCAGACCGTGGTTTCCGGCTGATGCACCAGTTTGTACACTTCGCTGTTGGGATCGCTGAGATCGCCGAAGACGCGAACCTTGGCCGGACAGGCCTCTACGCAGGCGGTGTCTTTTTTTCCTTTGGAGAGCCGGGTGTCAAAACAGAAGTTGCATTTGTCGACCGCCCGAACCTCTTCGTTGAAATAGCGGGCGTTATAGGGACAGGCCGCCATGCAGGTCTTGCAGCCGATGCATTTTTTGCTGTCCATGACCACGATGCCGGTGGTTTTGTCCTTATAAGTGGCCACAGTCGGACAGACGCGAACGCAGGGCGGCTCGTTGCACTGGTTGCACAGCACAGGCATGAAGATGGTTTCCTTTTCCTTGGGCCCGATCTCCCGGGTCCGCTCAAGAATGGTGGTTCTCCATCCGTAGGACGGCACATGGTTGGTCTGCACGCAGGCCTCCATGCAACGCTCGCAATCGACGCAGAGGTTTTGGCGCATAACCATGCTGTAGTGGGGACTGTACGGATATTTTTCGTTTTTAGGCATGGCGCCCACGGCGCTTTCGGCATTGCCGACAGCAGTCAGCGACAGCACCGTGCCGCCCATGAACAATCCGGTGATGGCCAGACCAGCGCGCAAAAAGGTCCGGCGCTCAAGCGAAGGCAGATGTTCCAGCCCTTCATTGTTCAACTTCTCCAGCTCTTTAATGTTCATTCCATACCCTCAAAATAAAAAGTAACGAAGACGACATCGGCACCCTGTGCTACAATGTGTTGTTATGGCACGAGAAAAAAAGACTCAGAATGAATAGCCGCTCATTTATTAAAAAATGCAACGAGCGAACATACCCCAAAACCATGAGAAGAGCAAGTTTTCCAATATATGGTATAGTAACGCCATTTTCGACGAGACGATCCCTGCTCGACGACGCCCTTGACAAGCGCTTGTTTCCCTCGCCAAGAGTGGTTACGATCATGCTGTGACGCAGTTCGTCCGACTGGCCCGGGAACATTTTTTTTCAACCGATCAGCCACCCTTTCAACCGGTACGCCGACCATGAGCAATGCAATATCGCCCCCCCCTTCCCTCTTCCGAAACACTCAGGCGGTATTTTATATTGATCGCGAGTGCCGAATCGCGGGGCTCAACAAAAACGCCGAAAAATTGACCGGGCGCCCCCTGGCCGAACTCTTCGGCAAATCGATGGATGAAATCCTGTTGCTGAAGGAAAAAAACGTCAATCTTGCCGAACTCTTTGCCCAGGCCGCATGGGAGGATTCGCTGTCCCGACAGTCTTTGTTGCTGCACAGCGGGCAAAGCGGCGCACCTGTTGACGTCCTGGCTGCAATCACGCCGCTGTGGGGCAGCGACCGCTCGCTTTCCGGCGCCTTGATCACCCTGGACAGCAACAACGAGTCGCTCTACCACCAGCTACTGCTTGACTCCGTGTCCGAGGGCGTGCTCACCGTCAACCGCGCCATGGAAATCATCTCCTTTAACCGGGCCGCCGAAGCCATCACCGGTTGGAGGGCCGAAGACATTCTCGGCAAGAGTTGCCAAGACGTCTTTCCGGCGGAACTGTGCGAAAACGGCTGTTTGATCAAATCCACCATTGAACAGGAAAAATCCTTTGCCGCCCAGACGGTCTTCATGACCCATAAAGACGGCCGCTTTTTCCCGCTGTCGCTCACCTCCTCGCCGCTCTACGACCTCAACGGCAAAGTGATCGGCGGCGTGCAAACCTTCCACGACTGCTCCGACAGCCTCAACAACGCCCTGATCCTGGCCTCGGTGGCCGACGGCGTGTTCACCATCGACCGCAACCGGATCATCACCTCGTTCAACCGGGCCGCCGAATCCATCACCGGTTGGAAAGCGGATGAGGTGATCGGCAAGCCCTGCAGCGAAATTTTTCATTCCAGCGTCTGCGGCGGCGATTGCCTGCTGATGAAGGCCATTGACCACAACAGCCTCTACATTGACCGCTCCATCTTCATCAAGGGCAAGGCGGGCAACTCCATCCCGGTCTCCATCAGCTCGGCGCCGCTGTTTGACGATTTTGGCAACATCATTGGCGGGATAGAGACCTTCCGCGACAACACCTCCTCCATCCGCGAAAGCCTGATCCTCGATTCCATTGCCGACGGCGTGTTCACCGTGGACCGCAACTGGAACATCACTTCGTTCAACCGGGCCGCCGAGGAGATCACCGGCTGGTCGCGCGACGACGCCATGGGCTTGTCCTGCTCGGATATTTTTCATTCTTCGATCTGCGGCAAGAACTGCGCCATCGCCGAAAGCCTCTACAAAGGCGCGCCGGTGGCCAACCGCTCGATCACCATCCGCAACAGCCAGGGCGACAAGGTGCCAATCAGCATCAGCGCCGCGCCGCTCACCGACCACGAGGGCAACATCATCGGCGGGGTCGAAACCTTCCGCGATCTGACCGCGATCACCGCCCTGCGCCAGCAACTGCATCAAAAATACACCTTTGACGCCATCCTCTCCAAATCGGCCTCGATGCAACGGCTCTTCTCGATTTTACCGGACATCGCCCGCAGCCCGAGCACGGTCCTGATCCTGGGGGAGAGCGGCACCGGCAAGGAACTGGTGGCCCGCGCCCTGTACAATTCCAGCGAGCGCAAAGACAAACCCTTTGTGGTGGTCAACTGCGCCGCCCTGCCGGAGACCCTGCTGGAATCGGAATTGTTCGGCTACAAGGCTGGGGCCTTCACCGACGCCCGCAAGGACCGAATCGGCCGTTTTGCGGCAGCCGAGGGCGGCACACTTTTCCTTGACGAAATCGGCGACATCCCCGGCAGCGTCCAGGTGAAACTGCTGCGCGTCCTCCAGGAAAAGGTCTACGAACCGCTGGGATCCAACACCCCGGTCAAGGCCGACGTGCGCATCATTACCGCGACCAACCGCAACCTCCAGGCGCTGGTGCGGGAAGGCGCCTTTCGCGACGATCTGTTCTATCGCCTCAACGTGGTCAAAATCAGCCTGCCGCCGCTGCGGGAGCGCAAAGAGGACGTCCCCCTGCTGATCGATCATTTCATCAAGAAGTACAGCGCCCAGCAAGGCAAGGACATTGTCGGCATCTCCAGCGGCGCCCTGACCATTCTCATGCGCTACGACTACCCCGGCAACATCCGCGAGCTGGAAAACATTGTCGAATATTCCTTTATTCTCTGCGAGGGCGGCTACATTCAGCCGCACCACCTGCCCGAATCCTTTGCCGCGGGCCACGAGGAGGCGACCCCAGCCGCACCCCGCGACCATGGCCCGCAAACCCTGGAGGACATCGAGAAACAGGCGATCATCCTCAGCCTGGAGCGCAACCGGTGGCGCAAGATGGTGACCTGCCGCGAACTCGCCATCTCCAAAGACACCCTGCGCCGCAAAATCGAACGCTACGGCATTGCCAACCCGCTGGCAGACGAACCCGAGCACGAGGAATAGACGAACAGGCCGCCCACTTCCGCCCCCTACCCCAAGACGCACAAAAGGCGCTCGCACAAGTGCAGAGCGCCTTTTGTATTGGTTGTGTCCAGCATTTGCCTTCAACCGTGGTTCCGCAGCAGCGGTTGCAGTGCTGCATCCCAGCCGCTAGAGCGGTTCAGCCGCAGGAGCGACGCAGGGCGTCGAGGAAGAACACCCTCGGCCCGGTTTCCCGTGCAGGCGTCAGCCGGACGATTGACGCTTTTTTTTTTGCCCCGGTTCCCCCTGAATCTGCCGGTCTTTTTCTTTAGCCTCGCGCCGGGCAACCGCGTCGCCGGCCGGATGCAGGGTGCGAGGCGCCGCCCGATCCACCCGGGCGGCACAACAGGTGTGAATGGCAGCCGGACATCCGGCCACCTCCCAGCAGGGGATGAACTCCAGCAGCTTTTTCAATCCAGGAATACTGATGCCCTCTTCGTGGATAAAAGTCCGCAGGCAGGTGATCCATTGGATGTCGTCGGCGGAAAACATCCGCCTGCTGCCTACCAGGGCGGGCTGGATCAATCCTTCTTTTTCATAGATCCGCAAGGTGCGCGGATGCACATTGAGCAACCTGGCGGCGACGCCGATCGGGTAAATCGGCACATCGGACCTGATCGCTTGTATTTCCGTTCTCTTTCTTGCCATACCGGCCTCCTGTCAGTGCGGGGCGCCGGGGAAAAGCGGCGGGCCGACCGCGCCTGCCGCTTTTCCTTTCGACACAGGGTCCATCAGTGGTCTTCAGACAGATGGCCGCGGAACAGCCGCTCGCCCATCATGAAGAGGAGACCGCAGAAGGCGAAACCAGCCAGGGTCACCATCCATTCGTGCAGCGTCGGGGTGTACGGCAGGATATGCGGTAGATTAACGATGTTCATCTCATGGAATCCAGGAATGATCTGACCGACAATCACCAGGTCGTAGCGCATAACAAAGATGCCGACAATGCTGGCGCCTGAACCAATCGCCATGGCGGTCAAATTCTTAGCACGCACCCCAAGGATAATCAGAAAAGGAATCGCCAGACCAAGCGCAACCTCGCCATACCAGAAATTCTTGGCGTAAGGCCCGTTGAACAACGTCATAAAGGCTTCATACTCTCCCGGGGGATGACCAGAAACGCCGGCAATGAATTTCCAGGTGGTGAAGAACATGATGACCAGGTAGAGCAACGCCCCCAACTTGGCCACGGAGCGCAGGGACTCCTGCAGGGTCTCGCTCATCTTCCAGCCGTTGATTTTGTACCCCAGCCAGTGAAAGAAAATAACCGTGGCGCAACCGGACATCATCGCCGAGACGATGAAGTAGATCGGCATATACGGACCATGCCAGAACTCGCGGCCATTCAGCAATCCAAACACCGCGCCGAGATTGGAATGGGCGGCAACGCCGGAGATCACCCCGAGCAGTCCAAGCATGCCGGCGGTTTTGTGTTTGCCGGCTTGGAGTAAGGCAAACTCGATCAGCATAAAGAACAGGTACGCGCCGTACAGGGTGCCCATCCACCAAATGTTGGAGCTGAGATTCGGCGAGATGATGTTGTACACCGCCATGCGCCAGGGATTTTCGATCTCAAAGGCGATGACCAGAAATCCGGCGACAATGGTGGCAATCGCCAAGTAGACGGAACGCTTGGCAATCGGCTTAAAGGCCTCGAAACCAAACACATGCCCGATGGACGAAACCAGGCACAGACCGGTCGAAGAAACGACGAAAAAAACATAGGCCCCGAGCATCAACCCCCACGGCACTTCGCGGGTGACGCCGTAAACGTGTTCGTGACCGGCAAACATGGCGTGCACGCCGAAAGCGACGCCAACCAGGGTGAACAAACCCAACAAGCCGATCACGCCGTTGTACAGACCGGACCGGCTCCCTTCAAGCCCACCCTCCTGGGGCAGGACTTTGGTTAATATATTTTCCATGGCACCTTCTCCTCCATTTCGAGGCCAACGACCCCAACCGTCGCTGCCCCGCGCTGAATAATGACTGTGTAACTGATTCAATCCCAAACGAAAATTTCGGTTAGGGCAAATCGCTTTCTTCTCTGACGGACTGAAGAACCGGCTTGATTCTCAGATCGAACAGCGTATGGAGAGCGGCGCCTCCCAACCAGACAACGAAAAAAATTAGAGCTTCCATTTGCTTCTCCTTGCTCCGGACCTCCGGATGTTGTGTTACACCAGGATTTATTGGCGGATAAAAACCCGGTTTATCGCGTTTTGCGGTGGTTCCTCCCTGTGGCGGCATCCCTGGCGACCTGCTCCGACTCCGAAGCCTCGACATGGGATATTTCTCTTGAAGTTTTTTATCCGCAGCCCAAACTCCTGTCAAGAAAAACCATAAGCAATTGCCAGGAAATCTATAAATGATACGATCAAATTACGCCCAATAAATTACTTTAGACTGATATTGAAATAACAATTTCCGTTTAACAAAAATAACATATTACTTATATATCTATTATTTCATATTTTTATCAACCAACGCTTCGAGATGCGCCAGATTCGAGGCCCCAAAACAACCATAACAAAGACGCGCAAAATGCTCCCACAACGACCTAAAAAGACGCAAAATGATCACTCCAACCTTGCGACATTTGTTCCGCCCAGGACCGACGCGCAAAACCAAGAATACAATACTCATAAATACAGCAGGTTAAAAAGCACATTGCTAATGCCGTCGCCCCCCTGACAATGGAATGGATACTGCACTAGAATTGTAGCTACTCGCCTTCATTCAGAGAACGAGCGAGCTTCCCCCCTTCCCCTCCAAGGTGGCGGCCTTGGAGGGGATTTTCTTACCTCTCCCCCCTTCGACTTTACCTTTATCCTGATGTATGGTAGCTCTTTCCCTGGGATACCGGGTGTCCGCAAGGTTTGCCATTCCCTTGCCTTAGCCGATTCCGTCCGGGCGCCGGGTGTTTCAGCGCGTCCGTTGCCCTGAGTTTTCCATTTTTCATATCCAGGAGAAGGTCGTGCAGAAATTCTACAAGAACTTGTCCATCTGGCTCATCGTTGCCCTGGCGGCCTTATTTCTCTTCCACTACTGCAAACAATCCCCGGACCGGCGTCACGCCCTTCCCTATACCGAATTCCTCAAAAAGGCGGACAGCGGATTTCTCTCCACAGTCACCATGATCAACAACACTATTCTGTGGGAAACCGCCGACGGTTCGCTCTTCAAAACCGTTGTTCCCCAGACCAACGACGCTTTGGAACACCTGCTGCGCAAAAACGTTACGGTTCGGGCGGAAGAACCACCCCAGACGCCGTGGTTCCTACAAACCCTGCTTTCCTGGCTGCCCATCCTTCTCTTTGCCTTGCTCTGGTTTTTCTACTTTCAAAAGGGCAGCGGCCAGGGAGGAGGAGGGGGGCGGGCAATGGCGTTTGGCAAGAGCAAGGCGCGCCTGATCAACCCCGAAGAGTCGAAAATCAAGCTGGATGACGTGGCTGGGATTGACGAAGCCAAGGAAGAAGTGGAAGAGTTGGTGGATTTTCTCAAAAATCCGGGCAAATTCATTGAAGCCGGCGCCAAGATTCCCACCGGCGTGCTCCTCTACGGCGAACCCGGAACCGGCAAGACGCTGCTGGCCAAGGCCATTGCCGGCGAGGCCGGGGTGCCGTTTTTCTCCATCAGCGGCTCCAACTTTGTCGAGATGTATGTGGGCATCGGCGCATCCCGTGTCCGTGATCTGTTCAACGAGGGCAAGAAGAAGGCCCCCTGCATCATCTTCATTGACGAGATCGACGCGGTCGGCCGTCACCGCAGCTCCGGGGCCGGTTCCGGCGGCAACGACGAGCGGGAGCAAACCTTGAACCAGCTTCTGGTGGAGATGGACGGTTTTGAGGTCAACAACCACGTAATCGTGATTGCCGCCACCAACCGCCAGGACATTCTCGATCCGGCCCTGTTGCGCCCAGGCCGGTTTGATCGGCAGGTGATGGTGCCGTTGCCCGACGTTGGCGGAAGGGAAAAAATCCTCAAGGTGCATGCCCGCAAGACCAAAATCGGGCCAGACGTCAATTGGCAGGTGATTGCCAAGGGCACGCCCGGATTTTCCGGGGCCCAACTGGCCAGCCTGGTGAACGAGGCCGCGCTGTTGACGACCCGAAGAAACAGCCAAACCATCAGCATGGAGATTCTGGAAGCGGCAAAGGACAAAGTAATGATGGGCGCGGAACGGCGCAGTCTGATCCTCACTGAGCGGGAGAAGCGCACCACCGCCTGCCACGAGGCCGGGCACGCGCTGGTGGCCTGGATGCTGCCCGGCGCCGACCCAGTGCACAAGGTGACGATTATTCCCCGGGGGCGGGCTTTGGGCCTGACCATGCAGTTGCCCCAGGAAGAACGCAACAGCCACGACCGGACCTTCCTGTGCAACAATCTCTGCACCCTGCTGGGCGGGCGGATTGCCGAAGAAATCGTCTTCAACCAGATGACCACCGGCGCGGGCAACGACATTGAACGCGCCTCTGACATTGCCCGACGGATGGTGTGCGAGTGGGGAATGAGCGAAGCAATTGGGCCGCTGACGTTCAGGGCGTCAAACCCCTTAAGCGGCCAGCCCGCGCAAATCATCAGCGAGCAGACGGCAATGCTGATCGACGCCGAGGTGAAACGTCTGGTGCAGGCAGCCTATGATCAGGCGCGCGCCATTCTGGAGCAGCATCGCGCTCAACTCGACGCCATCACCGCCGCCCTGCTGGAACGCGAAACCATTTCCGGCGCCGACATCCAGGTAATCATCGACAGCACTTCTGCTCAATAAACGGAATTCGCGCACCGACCACGCCAGCGAGCAACGCGAAAATCATCACTGTCGTTGCCGTTTCCAGACCCAGGGCGGCGCCGACCTGTTGTCCCGCCACAGGCCAAGCTGCCGACTTCTGGCCTGTTCTTGCAATATTTCCAAATCGCGGCAAAGCGGCTGCGCTTTACAGTACTGCGGATACACCCAGGCCAGCCCTGCGCGCACCAACTCGGCATTGACCCAAACCCCGCGCGCCTGCACCAAGGCGACAGTCCTGCCGTATCGGTCGGTATCCATCGGCGCGACGGTCACCTTCTTGCCGTTGACCAGCGCACTGGTCAGCTTCTTTGCCTCCGGTCCGCCGGCTTGATCGTACTCTGGCGCGTCAATGCCGTAGAGGCGAATAGTGTCCACCCGGCCGCCGTGTTGCACGCGAAAAGAGTCTCCGTCCAAAACGCGTGCACCCGTCCCCTCCCAGGCATACGCCGCAACCACGCTCACCAGCAGTATCGCGCCCAAGACTGGCGACGCCAGGCGCAATGTTTTTCGTGCAACCACTTTTGCCTCCATGGTGCGCGCGCCGACTCCATGCGGCCCGCACAACGCATTCTTCTTGTCAATAAAATGACACTTTCTAGGAAAGTCCCTTGTCTTCCCCGATTCACCTGTGGTAGGCTTACGATAACTGTAAACGAGGACGCAATAAAAAAACAATCTCTCCGGCTGCCCACCACTGCGCCGCATTGTATTCGGCATGAAAAGAACCGCTGCCCCTGAACAGGAACTCACCGAAACTGAAGAAAAAACCAGGGATCTCATTTTGACGCTGCCCCTGTTTGACGCCTTCAAATCCGATGAGCTTGACATCCTTGCCCGTCACATGAATTTCGCCGAAGTCATGCGTGGGGAACATCTCTTTACCGAGGGCGAGAAAGGCGATTTCATGTGTTTTGTGGTGCGCGGCCTGCTCGACGTCCTCAAAAAAACCTCGGTCGGCGACTACCGGGTTATTACCCGTCTGGGCAAGGGCAACACCATCGGCGAGATGTCGATCATCGACAAATCGCCCCGTTCGGCCACAGTGGTTGCCCGGCAGCCATCGGTTGTCATAATCTTGACCAAAAAGGGTTTTGATATTTTCACCGAACACCATCCGGCCCTGGCCGTGACGCTGCTTAAAAAAATCATGCGGCTCCTCAGCCTCAACATGCGCCTCACCACCAGCAAACTGGCGGACAAACTTCCCGACTAACGCCATGACCCCAGACGCATTTTACGGAATAATCGGCCGAAGTCAGTCCATGCAACGGCTGTTCAAGCTGATTGGCAAACTCGCCGAAGACGACCTCAGCACCGTGCTGATTCAGGGCGAATCAGGAACCGGCAAGGAGTTGGTGGCTAAGGCCATCCACGCCCACAGCCCGCGGGCGACGCATCATTTTGTGCCGGTCAACTGCGCGGCCATCCCCGACGATCTGCTGGAGAGCGAACTGTTTGGCCACACCAAGGGCGCCTTCACCGGAGCAGTTAGCTCGAAAATAGGTCGGATTGAATACGCCAACGGCGGCTCTCTCTTTCTCGACGAGATCGGCGACATGAAACCGGTGCTGCAGGCAAAACTGTTGCGAGTCCTGCAGGAACGGGAGTTTGAACCCGTGGGCGGGCTCAAGCCGATCCCGGTGGACGTCCGCGTCATTGCCGCCACGCACTGCAATCTGGAGCAGATGGTGGCCGAAGGCCGATTCCGCGAGGACCTCTACTACCGGCTCAGCGTTGTTCCGGTCGCCATCCCCCCTTTGCGTGAACGCTCCGAAGACATTCCATTGCTGATTGAGTATTTCATCAACACCATCGGGAAAACCAAAAAAAATCCCCTGTTGGGATTCAATCCGGCCGCCATGCTGACCCTCTCGCACTTTCCCTGGCGGGGCAACGTCAGGGAATTGGAGAATCTGGTGCAGCACATGACGATTCTCCACGGCGGGACTCATGTCGACTACCACGATCTGCCGGAAAAATACCGCAACGGTCCTCTGCCCCCTGAACCGGCAAGTGCGCCTGCCCAAGAAACAGGCAACGTTTCTCCCCCGGAACAGTTGCTGCTCGCCTCCTCTGCCGCCGCAATTGCCGGAGAAATGTGGCCCGACAGCGGCATTGACTTCAATGCGCTGGTCAACGATTTTGAAACCCAATTAATCGTTCAAGCGTTGAAACTGACCCAGGGCAACAAAAAGGAAGCGGCTCGCCTGTTGAATCTGAAGCGGACCACGTTGCTGGAAAAAATCAAGAAAAAGGAACTGATCGGAGCAGTGTCCGAGGAATAGGAAGGGGAGTAACCCGAGTTACGCCGCTTTTTTGACCAGATTGCCTTCGATTTTTTCCCGGACGTCGTCGGGCGACGACGGGGTGACAAGAATGTCGCAGGCGCCGTATTTCACCGCTTTAAGCACCAGCGTCCTGGTCCAGGCCGGACCGGCGGCCACCAAAGGCGCGGACAGACCGGCGCTGCTGATTTTGATGGCCACGCCAAATCCCTGCTCGCTCACTTCCTGCATAACCAAAAAGATCATTTGAATCCGAGGCGTCAGCACGCTGTTGACCGAATCCTTAAAGTGGAGAATGCGGCAGACATACCCCTGCTCCTCCAGAACATTGACAATACGTCCCGCCTCGCCATCGTCGTCGGTAAAGACGAGGACATCTGCACTTTCGCTGGGCTTCTCCCGTAATTGGGTGGGACCTGCCGCTCCGCCGCTTTTCGCGGCTGTCGCTTTTGGCGGCGCAGCCCCCTTGCTTTCGTCGTCTGCAGCCAATTCCTCGCCCGCCGTCAGCAGTTCTTCCAACCCAAGCGTCTTGGCCGGGATCAGCAACTGCAGCCGCCCCAGATCGCGCGCATTGTATTGCATCTGCCCCAAGGCAAGATAATAGGCCTGATTGGCAAACACATCGTCGGAGTCCGGGTCAATTTTGACCGGCGCCACCGGCTCCATCGATGTTTTCACAAAACCAAGCTTAAGACGGGAATGTTCTTCAAACGTGGCCGTAAAGGCCCCGGAAATGATGTTGGCGACCTCGCCGTAGGCGTCGCGGGCGTCGTCGCCGAAGTCTTCGTTGCGAACCGTTTCCTCCAGTTCGCTTTCCGGCAGCATAATCAGACAGCCGCCAAGATACACTGCAGATTTAACGTCAACGAACAGGTAGGCCTCCTCGCCCTGCCCGCTGCCGCGCAACTCCATGCGCGCCATGATCTGCTTGCCGCCTGCCTGCTCGAGAAAGCCCTCCTTGGTCACCGCGATATTCTCAGTCGGCGTCACCTGCAAAACTCCTCCGAGCAGGGCGCTGACTTCTTCGCACATTTTGGCCAAGCTGTTTTTCACCAGGCCGTCGATCATTTTTTTCTGTTTGCCGACGTCATGCTTCGGCGGGGTCGGTTGAGCGGTCGCCGATTCCGCGGTCTCCTCCTCTCCTCCGGGACGCTCAAGAACACCGACCTCTTCTGCGGAACCAGCGGCGTCTGTTTCCCTGGCAAGCACGCCAACGGCCTCCGCTTGCTTGCCGGCGGCCGCCTCTGTCGCGACCGCAGATTCCTTCGGCGCAGCCGCTGCTTTTTCCTTTGGCGCATCATCGGCAAGACCAAAGGGCAGCGCAGGCAACACCAGATACAAATTGCCGAGCTCACGCCCATCCAACTGCATCGGGGCGGCCATGAGATAATAGGGAACGTCGGCGACCGGCTGTGCAGATTCGACGTCCACTTTGACCGGAACGACGACCTCCTGTTCCGTCCTGATCAGGCGCACGGTTTTGGGGTACTGCTCTTCAAAGGTCACCGTTACCGCGCCGCAGACGATGTTGGCCACCTCGCCGTAGGAATCCTTCAATTCATCGGAATACTCTTGCGCCTTGACTACGCTCTCCAATTCCGATTCAGGCAGCATAATCAGGGCGCCGCCGATGAATATGGCGTCCTTAAGGCCAACCACCAGACAGCCTTCCCCCTGAATGTCGCCGTCCAAATGAACGTGCGCAAGCACCTGTTTGCCACTCAAATCAGCAAACAACGCTTCCTTGCTCGCCAGACGAAATTGCGCCTCGCCCAATTTGAACGGTTTGCCGATCAGAGCGGCAACCTCGTCCTGGATTCGATCCCGACTGGCGAGCAATATTTTGTCGAAGCGTTCTCTGGCTTTCATCACTTCACGTCAAGAGAGAGGCACGGCGTCCAATGTTTTGGAAAATCGGCTTGATAGGCACAAACAGGTCTGCATTTGTTTCGGCGGCTGGCGCATGAAAATTTACCTGATATCTCAGGCAAGGATAAAACGCAGTTCAAGGCCAAAGCGACCAATTGGGCTGGAAAACGGGATCATGATCCTGGTGGCACCGGAGAGACCACTGGTTCGAATGGACGTGCCGATAACAGTGGTGGGAATGGCCAGTTCGATTTTCTTTCCGGTTGGCGCCAGCGCCACCTTCAGCCCGCCCGCAACCATGTTGGCAATCTCGCCGATGGCGTCCTTGGCGTCCTCTCCAAGTTCCGTTACGTCCATGCCGAGCATGGCTGAGGTGATGCCCAAGGCCACGGCCGAGGGACAATGAACGGCAAGGATGCCCTTGAGATCGCCGGCGAGCCCAATCAAACTGGACAAATTCGGCTCAAGGACCGAAATGGGCTCATCCGACGGCGCTGCCGGCGTAATATCGATAAAAATCATGGAGGCAAAGACCTCCAAAGTGGCGTCGACGAGATGTTTTTCTAATTCCAAGAAAAAGTCTCCGGGCTAAGGTTGCGGCCAAAATACGGCCAAAGCCGTTAATGTTCCAGTTCAACCTCGACGTAAAACACGCCGGATGGGGCCTGAAAAGGTATAATGACCTGGTCGACTTCCGCCTGCGAGGAAAAAGAATACTCATCGCCGGAAATGGTCGACGGCAACGAGAGTTGAATGTCCCGGCCGCGATCAGAAAGAATGGTCTTCAAATTGCCGCCCAGCATGTTGGCGATCTCGCCAATGGCGTCCTGGACGTCCTCGTTGACTTCAGAAACTTCCAGACCAAGAAAATTGCTGGTCACGTCCAAGGCCACCTGCCTGGGAAAGTGGACCGCCAAAACGCCCTTGCGGGTGCCGGCGAGGCCGACCATGCCGGTGATCGATTTTTTGAGAGACCCCAGTTCCGTCAGCGGTTCTCCCAAAACAGAGATTTCCATCATGACCATGCCGGTGAATATCTCTATGGTTGACTCGATAAGCTTGTCGTTAATTTCGGCAAAACTATTCACACTCTTTCCCCTCCGCGGTTATCCGGATGATCACGGCGGATCATCCGGAAAAGAGTCTTGTGGTGCGGTAAAATTCCTTTTCCCCTCACATCAACGGCCCCAGCACCTCGTTGACTTTGTCCGGAGTAAAGGGCTTCTTTAATGCGCCGACTGCGCCCAGACTTTTGGCCTCGCCGATAATGTCGTCGCCGGTTTCGGTGGAAATCATGAACACCGGGATATCTTTGATCCCAGGACGATTGGCCTTTTCCCGCAGGAACTCAATGCCGTTCATGTTGGGCATGTTGATGTCGCTGAGCACGATGTCGACGGATTCCTTTTCCAGCACGGCCAAAGCCTCTTGGCCGTCGCCGGCCTCGTAAATTTCACCAAAATCAAGTCCGGCCTGTCGCAATGATCGGCTGATAATTTTGCGCATGGTGCTGGAATCATCAACAAGCAGTACATTTTTTGCCATTCGTTCCTCCTCGGTTTTCCGTTAGGGCGTTATTTCTACAAACTGACGACTCCCGCCTCGGCAATCGCTCAAGGCAATCGCGCAAGGCGGGGGAGATTTTCAACATGGGGTATTCTATCAACAGGAAAACCTGGAAAGCAAGTTTTCTTCCGAGAAAAGAAATCTTTCTCCAAGGATTTCAAGATGCCTGAGGCACTCGCAGAGTAACCCGGGCCCCTTTGCCCGGACTCGACCACATCTCAAGGCGTCCCTGCATGCGCTGCAACTGGGCCTGCACGGCGCCCAGGCCGGTGCAGGCGAATCGGTCGCCGCGGCCTGTTCCCGTTACGAGGTCCTGATTAGCCCAAAACGCTTGAAGAAGCTCGAAAAGCGAACACTGCTCGACCTTTTCCGCAGCGATCAGGCCACAGGCAACATTCAACGCGGCAAGTTTTGCCCGATCAAACCCTCGTCCGTCATCCTCGACGCACACCCAAATTTCCTTTCCCTGCCGCAGGGCCGTCAACGTCAGCCGACCACTCGCATGCTTGCCGAGGCGTACCCTGTCTTCCGCCGATTCAAGGCCGTGAACGACACTATTGCGCAAGAGAGGGGCTAGCAGGTCGGCAAAGGCCGACATGTCGACTTCTTCGAGGAGCACATCCTCTCCGTGCACGCTGAGATTAACCTTCTTTTGATGGCGGCGGGCCAGATCCTGGACGAGTCTTTGAAAATGGCGCACGTACCAAGAAAACGCCTCCCGGTTGCACGCCAGGGCGAGCGCATGCGCCTCAGCGGCCAACGGTTGCAGCGCTTCAGGCAACGACACAGCCGTTATCTGTTTGATCACGGCAATCATTCTTGCAAATTTGCGGCCATCCATGCCGACTTCTTGTGGCGCTGCCTGGGCAAACGATAAAGACGCCGGCGCATTGAGCCTTGCAGCGGCAAAGGCGGCTTCCGCCTCCTGCGCGCGCGCCCGCTTGCCCTGCTGCTCCTGAAGGATGTCGAGCACCTGTTCTTCAGTCACCTCGCCCATGGCCACCAACACTTCGCCTAGACGGAGGGGTTGTTTGCCCTGGAGGGATTGCTGGGTGGTCAGGGCCTCGTCCACAGTTCGAGCGTCCACCAGGCCGGCTTCGATCAGCAACTCGCCGATGGGTTGCCGGATCAACCCCTGCACTGCGGCCAAATGGTGTTTAAAATCGGCGACGACAAGATTTTTGCCAAGCGCTAAACCGGACAGGGCCTCGCGCATGGCGTCAATGCCGCGCAAAAAAACACGTTCTGGATATTCGGTTTGAAAAAACTCGCCCTGGATATACCGATTCAAGGTGGATTCCAGGGCCATGCACAAGCGTGCAAACGCATCCAAATGACAGCTTGCGAAATTTTGCCTTAAGCTGTGCAGCAACCGGCATAAGTTTCCAACCCGCCGATGGTCAACTGCGATGAAATCCCAAAGCACAAACTCCTGCTCAACGGTTGCCAGCAAACGTTCGAAATGTTCGCATTCCTGCAGGCAAAGCTCGTTATCCTCAAGCATTGCCCCGATCTCGGCCAGTTCGTTGCCGTGATCCTCACCCGCGTGCGCGGACTCAAAAATCGCCGCGCTCAGAGCGGCGGCGGAGGCTGCCAGTCGCTGATCGGTTTTTTCCCGCAGGATCAGCACAAGGCCCTGGTCTAGAAAGGTGCAGGATTCAGCCAAAAGCCCAAGACGTTGGGGCGTCAGCGGCAAAACGCCGGCCCTGACCCGATCCAGGAGATACCCCATGGCCTCGGCCGGGGCCGTCAAGTGGGCAAGACCAAGAAACGCGCCGGCCCTTTTGATCGATTGGAACAAGTGAAAACCACTGCTGATCGCCTGCGGCAAAAGGTCTGCTTGGTCCGGCTGCAGCACCAGGGCCTGGACCAAAGGCAGAACCCCGCTCACCCTCTTCCGGCTCTCATCAACAAAACTCTCGAGCATGCCTTGCTCTTCCCCTAACGCCACAGAAGTTCTCCTATATTTAAAATCGACCGCCGATGCGCCCCGTCTTGTTGCCAAAAATATGACACGCCAGCAGACGACCCAAGAGGGCCGAAGGCCTTGCCAACACCCGGCACCCCTCGATCAGCTCCCCTTATTCCTACTGGCGCAGCAGGGTAAAATGGAATGTTTATTGCTTAAAAGGAGTGAACGCGCCGAGCTTCAGACCTGGAGTTCGCCCGCTTCCCACTGCCCATACACGCCATGACCATTCGATTTCTCATCATCTCTCTGCTGCTGCTCGCTGTCAACCTGTTTTCCGGGACCAGCGCCGAGGCCGCGTCTGTCCTCAAAACGGTCAACCGCAGCGATGAATCGACCCATTTGCAGTTTTTTCTCCACTTCGACCAATTGCCCGGATTCAACCTGAGCACAAACGGCCGCAGGATGGACCTGGAGCTTGCCGACACCACGCCGGACCCGGCCCTGTCGGCCCCTGCGGCCGACGACCGGATGATCAAAATGGTCAGCAAGACGCAAAACTCAAAAACCGTTCTCTCCTTCTATTTTCGCTATGCCCCGCAAAAAGTGACCACCGAAGGCAACAAAGACACGGCCATGCTCCTGATCGACGTGCTCCTGGGCAATCAGTTGTCCACCTCCTATCCAGAACTCTCGTCCAAGCTCCAGGGCGTCAGCGTGGTCAAACGAACAGGCGCCGATTCAATCAACCCGGTCAACGCCACGGCCTACGCCAAAAACTGGCCTTCCTTTTTCACCCAATACGAATCTCCAGTGGCAATCAAACCGCCGCCCCTGCTGCACCTGCCCCCTTTTCCTCTGGCCTCGGTCTTGTCGCCGCCGACAGCCAATGACGCCTGGCTGACTGCAGAGGTCGACGCTTTGGCCAAGGTCGGCAAGTGGAACCAGGCCTGTCAGTTGCTGCGGGAGCAGGTGATGAGCCAACCGGATGAACACCTGAAAGAACGCCTGGTCCTGACCTACGCCGAAGCCCTGCTCAGGGCCGGCGAATACCGGGATCCGTATTTTCTGCTGCAGCGCATCATGCTGCAATACCCGGATTCGCTGATGGCCGATCTGGCCCAATTTCTCTTGATCTATCAGCAGGCCTTTCGCGGCGATCACATCAACGCCTACTATGAACTGAACAATTTGCTCAATAAAATCGGAACGGAAACTCCTTTGGCCGGCTCCTTCAATCTTCTCCGGGCGGAACTGGCGCTGATGGCCGGCCGCACCCTTGACGCGGAGAAACTGCTGGCCGAACCGGCCCTCACTCAAAACGCCTCGCTTGCCCCTGTCCGATTGCTGCGCCAAGCCGATTTACTCTATGTAAAAAACGACAAAGTCAAAGCATTGACAGCCTATCTTGCACTGGCCGCCCAATCCGGGGTGATCGACGCCGATCCCATGTCGCTTGCATTTTTCAGCGACTGCCTCTACGCGGCCAAGCGTTTCCCCGAGGCGGCCAAACGCTACACTCAGCTCGCCGACCTGCTCAACAACCAGCCAGACCAGGATCTGGCCCTTTTCCGTCAGGCCATGTGCCAATTGCACATCCCAGCCACCGCGAAAAAGGCGCGGATTGACTTGCAACAGATTCAGGACGCCTTTCCTCGAACCAGCGGCGGGTTGCGGGCGCTGCTCAAGCAGACCGACCTTGACTATGCCGCCAAACATCTGGCCGCGGAGGAAGCGCGCGCGGTGTACGAAAAATACGCCGAACAGGCCGATTCTGTGGCCTTGCGGGAAGAAAACGCCTTCAAACAGGCCCTGGTGGATTCCCTGTCCGGAGAGCATGAGGCCAGCGTCCAGGGATGTTTGGAACTCTTGCGCGGTTTTCAATCCGGGAACCTGCGGACCGAGGCCACAGCCCTACTGATCCAGCAATTGCCTGGGGTGATACGGCAGTTGGTCAAGGACAAGGAATACATCAAGGCCCTAGTGCTGGCCAAACAGAACAAAAAAATCTTCGCCCGCGGCTGGGTCGACAGCGCCCTGCTCTACGACCTGGCCCGCGCCTACGACAACCTCGCCATGGCCGATCAGGCGGCCCAAACCTACCAGTATCTGTTTGAGGTGGCCGACGACGGCGACAAGGAAAAGATCTACCTGCCGCTGCTGCGCTCTCTCTTTGCCGCCGGTCGCTACGTTCAGGTCGAGGAATATGCCGACCGCTATCAACTGCGCTACCCCAAGGGCTCTGATCTTGCCGCGGTGTTTCTGCTCAAGGCGCGGGCTCTTTATGAAAGCGGCCAGCTCGACAAAGCGATCAAAATTCTGACAGCCGTCAACAGCCCCAAACTGCCCCAACTGGAAATGCTCAAGGGACGCATCTTTTTTGAATCCAAAGAGTGGCAAAAGGTGATCGTCACCCTTGGCGCCGCGGAATTACGGGAGAGAGTGGTGCAAAACGGCCTGCTGCTGCCCCTTGCCGAGGCGTACTTCCAGGCCGACAAAGAGCAGCAGGCGGCTCCGCTGTTTCAACAGCTTGCTGGCGAAAAAACTGGCGACGAACAGGCCCGGTACCGCCTGGCGCAGATTGAACTCAAACGGGACAACCCCAAGCAAGCGCTTAACCTGTTCAAGGAATTGGCCGAAAAAGGCAAAGACCCACTGTGGACCAAACTCGCCCGCGAAGAAGCGGCGATTCTGGAAATGCGGCAATAATACCAGCTGCAAGCAAGCGCGCCGCGCCGCGTTCGTCACCATTCAAACACACAACCAGCGGAGGCAGAATATGCCGGGAATCCAACAGTTCGACACCACCATGAACCTTCTGCAGAAAGTTCTGGACCTTCGCTCCAAGAATCAGGAAGTGATTGGTTCCAACATCGCCAACGCCGAAACGCCGGGATATTCGGCGCAGTCGTTCACCTTTGAAGATCAGCTGCACAGCGCCCTGTCGGACAACGGCATGCGGCCGGTGGCCACCCAGCCCAATCATATTCCCCTGAAGCCGTCAACCCTTGAGCAGGTGTCGGGAACTGTGAGCGTCAAAAAGGACAACACCGGCCTTGGCGACGAAAACAGCGTCAGCGTCGACGAGGAGATGATCAAACTCTCGCAAAACGAAATCTTGTACGAAGCGGCGGTCACCATGCTCAACAAAAAAATTTCGATGCTCAAATATGCCGCAAATGGTGGCGCGTAATTTGCTTAGCTAAAGCACACAGCAAACCCGGAGGTTGTTATGGATATTTTCACCACTTTTGACATCGCCGCCACAGGCCTCAAAGCCCAGAAGACGCGGCTCAACACCATCAGTTCCAACCTGGCCAACTCGGAAACCACCTCTACCCCGGAGGGCGGCCCGTACAAGAAAAAATCAGTGGTTTTTCAAACGGAGAATCTGCCCTTCAAACAGCACCTCAACGCCTCGCTGCAGACCCAGGGGCAGGCCCAGGGAGTGAAGGTCGCCAAAATCATTGACGACGACAGTGCGCCGCAACGGATCTACGACCCCACCCACCCGGACGCCAAAGAAGACGGCTACGTGGAGATGCCCAACGTCAGCGTTATCAAGGAAATGGTGGACATGATGTCGGCCACCCGTTCCTACGAGGCCAACACCACCACCATCAAATCGGCCAAGCGCATGGCCATGAAAGCCTTGGACATCGGGAGATAAGTAAATGGAAGCGATTCAAGCCGTTGTTCCGGCGCTCGCGCCTGCCCAACCCACCGCCTCGCCGGTCGCCCAGGTCGAAACCTCGTTTGGCGACCTCCTTAAGACCATGGTGGCCCAAACCAACGAGCAGCAGCAGGCCGCCGACCAGGCCCTGCAGCAGGTTCACTCCGGCGGCGAGAAAAATCTGCACGACGCCATGATCTCCATGGAAAAGGCGGACATCTCGCTTAGGTATATGATCCAGGTCCGCAACAAGGCCATTGACGCCTATCAGGAAGTGATGCGGATGCAGGTGTAACGCCCTCGCTGGGGTGAAGCAAGGACCAAACAGAGAGACGTGATTCCAGGAGCAGGGATGCATTATGGCTGAACAAACGGACGCTGCCCCTCAGCAGCCGAAAAGCGGGTGGAGGACGCTGGTCGACACGGTCGTCGGCTGGCCAATTTCGCGCAAAATCGCCCTGGCTGCGGTCACCGTCATCACCCTGGGACTGTTTGCCTTTATCATCGTCCAGGCGCGAACCGCCGACTATCAATTGCTCTACGGCAATCTGGCCGATTCCGACGCCTCGGCGGTGGTGGAATGGCTCAAAGGCCAGAATGTTCCCTATCAACTGACCAACAACGGCCACAACATCCTCATTCAGGCCAAAGACGTCTATGAAACCCGCCTCAGCCTGGCCGCCATGGGTTTGCCCCAGGGCGGCGGGGTGGGCTTTGAAATTTTTGACAAGCAATCCTTCGCCCTCACCGATTTTGTGCAGAAGGTCAACTATTCCCGCGCCCTTCAGGGGGAACTGGCCCGCACCATCGCCTCGCTCGGACCGGTGGAAACAGCACGGGTGCATTTGGCGCTGCCGGAAAAGCGTCTGTTCAAGGATCAGCAGAAAGCGGCCACCGCCTCGGTCATCATTAAGCTGGCCCCGGGAAAACGACTGAACGAAGCCCAGATTGAAGGCATTGTGCACCTGGTTTCCAGCTCGATTGAGGGTTTAGACCCTGGTCAAGTAACGGTGATCGATCAAAACGGCAACGTCCTCTCCCGCCTGGGCGAAAAGGGACTGTCCGGCAACCTGTCCCCGGACATGCTCGAATACCAAACCTCGGTCGAGCAACGCCTGGAAGACCGTGCCCAGGCCCTGCTCGACAAATCCCTGGGGGCCAAAAACGCCATGGTCCGGGTCAGCGCCACGCTGGATTTCGCTCAGACCGAAAAAACCGAAGAGACCTTTGATCCCGAAGAGCCGGTCATCCGCAGCGAGCAGACCAGCGAGGAAAAATCAGGCTCCGAGATCACCGGCGGCGTACCCGGCGTTCAATCCAATCTGGAGGGCAACAGCAACCAGAGCGCCGGCGCATCGCCCCCTTCCAGTCGAGCGCAACGCACCACCAATTACGAGATCAGCAAGGTGGTGTCCAAGACCACCAACCCGGTCGGCACAGTGAGCAAGCTCTCGGTCTCGGTCCTGGTGGCCGACAAGGTTGTGCCGGGCAAGGACAAGGAACCCGCCAAGACCGAAGCCCGCTCCGAAGCCGAACTCAAGGCGCTGGAAACCATGGTCTCCTCGGCCCTGGGACTTGACAACCAGCGGGGCGACAAGATCGAGGTCACCTCCATGCCCTTTCTTGAATCGGCAGAGGGCGGCGACGGCGAGGGCATGGCCGCCAACCGAATGTATCAGTACATGCCTTTTCTCCGCTACGGCCTGCTGATTCTCGGTTGCCTGCTGCTCTATCTGTTCATGATCCGGCCGCTGATGAAGACCCTGAACCGGGACGTTACCCAGCACTATAAAACAGTGGAAGAAATGCAAGCCGAACAGGCGCAGCAGGCTGCGGGCGGAAAACCAGGATACGGCCCCTCGGGCGCCGGTCCCAAAGGAGCCGGAGCGCTGATCGGCGGCGCCGCCTACAAGGAGGCAACGGAATCATCGACGGCGGATCCCCTTGAAAAGGTGCGCAAAGGCGTAGAAAACGATCCGGTGTTCAGCGCCCACGTTTTGCGGGGTTGGATTCATGAGCCGACCTGATTTCTGCAGCATGACCGGACAAGGCGCAGTCACTCCCCACCACTTCACGGAACAACGGCATCCATGGCAGCGGCTGAAAAACTGACAGGACTGAAAAAAGCGGCGATTCTCCTGATTTGCCTGGGCGAGGAGACCGCGACCAAGTTGCTGCGCGAGCTGACGGACGAGGAAATCTTCAAGGTCACCCGGTGCATGTCGGAAATCGAGCATATTCCCGATGATCTCAAGGCACGGATTATCGAGGATTTTGAACTAGCCGCCGAAAGTCAGGCTGGACTGGTGGTCAAGGGCCAGGAATTCGCCAAAAAATTGATCGCCGGCACTGGCAGCAGGGAACGGGAAACAAGCCTCATGCGTCAGCTGGTCACCGGCACCGAGGCCCGGCCCCTGGAAACCATCGCCAAGATGCAGCCGTCGATGGTGGCCGGACTGCTTGAGCGCGAACATCCGCAAACCCTGGCCCTGGTGCTGTCCACCCAGGCCACGGAACATGCGGGCGCCATCATCGCCAAATTGCCCGAGGAAAAACGGGCCGACGTCATCCATCGCATCGCCACTCTGGACACGGTTTCTCCGGCGGTCATCGACCGGATCGAGGAGGCCTTGAGCAAAGAGATCGGCATCGTGGTCGGCGGCCAGGAGCAACGGGAAGTGGGCGGCCTGAAAAAGGTGGTGGAAATTCTTGGCAGCATGGCCGACAATCTGGATTCGGAAATTCTGGAAAGCCTGGAAGAGGTCGATCCGGAGATGGTGGAGAACATCCGCAAGATGATGTTCACCTTCGAGGATCTCTGCGCCCTTGACGGCCGCGCCATTCAGATGATCCTGCGCGAGGTCAACAACGATTCCCTGACCATGGCCCTGAAGACCGCCTCCGACGATATCAAAACTAAAATTTTCAGCAACATGTCGTCCCGCGCCGCAGACATGATCAAGGACGATCTTGAAGCCATGGGGCCGGTGCGTCTCTCCGAGGTTGAAACCATGCAGCAGACCATCGTCAAGATTGCGATGAAACTTGAGGAAGAGGGCAAGTTGGTGCTCGGCAGAGGAACCGGCGGCGATGAGTTCGTCTAAGGTCTTCAGGGTGGACAACCATTTTACGCCCACGCCGCTGGTGCAGCGCACGCTCGCCATGCCGGCGAAAACGGCTCCAATGGAAGCTGCGCCATCTGCTGTTGCCCAAGCGCTGGACCAGGTTGCACCCGAGCCGACGCTCCAGGCAAAGACGCCGGTGGTTGAGCCCATTGCGGCGCCGCCGCCGGAACCTCCCCCTGCCCCGGAACCGGCGATCGACCTTGAGGCTGTCCGACAGGAGGCCTACAATCGGGGCGCTGCCGACCAGGCCGCCCAGTTTCAGGCAACGCTGGAATTGACGGTCAGCGCTTTTGGGGAAGCGTGTCGGAAAATTGACAACCAACGGCGACAGATGCTGGACCACAGCCAGGGCGACCTGATCAATCTGGTTATCGCCCTCACGGAAAAGATCCTTGGCCAGGAACTGGTCACGCCGCGCAACATCATCGCCAACACGCTGCAGGCGGCGTTGGAGCAGGCCATTGGCAGCGAGGAGCACTATGTGACCCTCCACCCCGACGATCTTGCCGTTGCCGAGGCCAAAGCTCCGGAATTGATTGCCGCTATCCGCGGGTTGGAGCGGATCATCTTCAAGACTGATCCCCTCATGACCCGGGGCGGGTGTACGCTGGAATCGGCGGCCTGCACCGTGAACGCCTCGATTGAAGGCCAGTTGGAAGGCGTCAGAGACTTGCTGGAAGAGCATCCGAGCCTGCTTCCAACCGTCGACATCGAACTGCCGCCGCCTGCAGAACCACCCGCAGGCGACTCTGCAGCCGGCGCCTAACCCCGGCAGGCCTGAACCACGGCCGTTGCTGCGGCTAAACCAGGCGCAGGCAGGCGCAGGCAGCCATCCTCCGATCATTCGAGCCACGAAACGTCCATGACCAGCGCCCCAAATCCCCTTGCCGCCTTTTCCCCCATCCGCGTGTACGGCAAGGTGCATCGAATTGTCGGCCTGGTGGTCGAAGGAACCTGCGCCCGCTCCTCCATTGGCTCGCTCTGTGAAATAACGCCACTTCAGGGTGGCGCGCCCATCCCGGCCGAGATCGTCGGCTACAGCAACAACCAGGCGCTGTTGATGCCGCTGGGCGAACTGCGGGGGCTTGGGCCAGGGAGCCTCATCCGGGTGAAAAAGGAACAGGCCTCGATCAACGTCGGCGACGCCCTGCTCGGCCGGGTGCTCGACGGCATGGCCCAGCCGCTGGATCAGGGACCGCCGCTGAACCTGCCTCACCAAAAGGCACTCTATTCCCTGCCCCCCAGCCCGATGCGCCGCGACGCCATCATCCAGCCGCTGGACCTCGGCATCCGGGCGATCAACGGCCTGCTGACCTGCGGCATTGGCCAGCGCATGGGCATCATGGCCGGCTCGGGCGTGGGCAAGAGCGTGCTGCTGGGCATGATGGCCAAGTACGCCAAGGCGGACATCAACGTCATCGCCCTGATCGGCGAACGCGGCCGCGAGGTCAAGGAATTCATTGAACGCGATCTGGGCGCGGCCGGACTGGCGCATTCGGTGATCATCGCCGTCACCTCGGATCAGTCGCCGTTGTTGCGCATGCGCGGGGCCTTTGTGGCCACGGCCATTGCCGAATATTTCTCGCAGCAGGGCAAAAACGTGCTGTTGATGATGGATTCGGTCACCCGCTTTGCCATGGCCATGCGCGAGATCGGGCTTTCCATCGGCGAGCCGCCCACCACCAAGGGCTATACCCCAAGCGTGTTCGCCACCCTGCCCAAGCTGCTCGAACGGGCCGGCAACTTCCAGGACCAAGGTTCGATCACCGGCCTGTACACCGTGCTGGTCGACGGCGACGACCTGACCGAACCGGTGGCTGACTCGGTGCGCTCGATCCTGGACGGCCACATTGTGCTCTCCCGCAGCATTGCCGCCAAAAACCATTACCCGGCCATTGACGTGATGATGTCCACCAGCCGCGTCATGCGCGACATCACTACAGAACGGCATCGCGAATTAGCGGGCAAGGCGCGCAGCGTCATGGCCGTGTACCGGGAATCCGAGGATCTAATCAACATCGGCGCCTATGCCGCCGGCAGCAACAAAAAGATCGACTACGCCATTTCGCGCATCGACGCCATTAACACCTTCCTCACCCAGGGGTTCGACGAACCCTCCACCTTGGAGGAAACCATTGCCGCCATGGGCGATCTGGTCAGCGAACGCCAGGGCGCCGACCGGCGACGGCCAAACCGCAAGGGCTTTGACCGCCGCAAAACCGACGCCGACGAGGCCGAATGAAGCCGTTTGCCCTGCACGCGGTACTCAAATACCGCCATCAGCTCGAAGACGCGGCGCAAAAACGGCTGTTTCAGGCGCTGGAAGTGGAGGCGAAACTTCAGGAAGCGCTGCTCCGCGTCGAGGAAGAATTAGCTGAGTTGTACACCGGGCTGCAACGGGAGAATGAACAGGGCACCACTGTTGACCGGTTGGTGCTTTTTGACCACCGAATCGATCTGGTCAAAGAGCAGGTGGTTCAACGCGCCGCAGAGCTGGAAAAGCAGCGGCTCCAGGTTGCCAAAAAGCGGCAGCAACTGGTTAAAGCCAGCAAAGACCGCAAGATCATCGAAAAACTAGAGGAACAGCAAAATGCCGCGTACAAAAAATATCTCGAGAAAAAAGAAGCCGGCATGCTCGATGAAATCGCCGTCCTTTCTCATGAACGCAAACGTCGCTGACACGCAACAAAACGCACGCCGCCCTCTCTTGCCCCCGAGCATCTCGATGAATACACGTTTCCTTGTCCTTCTCGCCCTTGTTGGTTGCTTTTTTAATCCGATGCAGTCTGCAGTGCGGGCTGCGGACCCGCCCGTTGCCAAGCAACAGGAGCAACAATACGGTTCGGTGGAAGAACGGCGCATCAGGGAATCCCTGGAGGCCGGCGGCAACGCGCCCTTTGCCCGCGAACGCGAAGAGATGGAGAACAAAAAAAACGAACTAAAGAGATTGGAGGGCGAAGTCGATAAGAAGATAGAACAACTCAACCAACTCCGGGTGCAAGTCGAGAAACTTCTCGAGCAAAAGGAGGCGGAAGAGCAGAAGCGGACGCTGGAACTCGCCAAGATGTATGAAAAAATGACGGCCGACAAGGCTGCGGTGGTCCTGGGGACCATTGACCAGCAACTGGCGATATCCATTCTGGCAAAGATGAAGACCAAATCCGCCGCCAAAATCCTCAATAATATGGAACGGGAAAAAGCGGCCAAATTGACCACCGCTTTTTCAACCCTCGACACCCGGTAAGCCTATGCAAGCTCTCTCCACTGTCCCTGTCGACATCATGACCGCCAGCCCGCCGGCTGCGACCTCATCGACGCAAACAGGACAGGACGGTCTTTTTGCCTCTCGTTTAAAAACTGCAACCGAGAATCGGGCAACAGACGCAAAAAAAAGCGCCCCCCCAAATCAAGAGCCGACAGACGCGGCAAATACAACAAGCGCAGCCAACGGCGAACAGCCGCACGCTGCGGAAGATCTCGATCAGGCCGAAAAGGCCGAGAACACCGACGACGACGCAGCATTGGAGACCAGCCTGAACGGCGCGGCGGCACAACAACCGCCTACTTTCCGCGAGACTGTAACGACTGCCGGCGAGTTCACGACAGGTGAAAACGGCAAGAGCGCTTCGGCGCCAAACAACGAATCCGCCGTTGCCCGCATGCTGAGCGCCTTGACCACCGTCGGAGCCACTGCCGGAGCGGTCGCACCCACGCAAGCCCCCGCCGCTGTCGCCCCAACAGAACACACTGCAACCGTGCAGGCGCCTGCCGTAACCGTGCAAGCGCCTGCCGTTCAAGAAAACATCGCGCCGCAAGTTGCAATTTCACCTGAGGTTGCGGCACCCTCCGCAGGCGGCGATGCAGCGACCGCAACGCCTTCGGCCAACGCCAACAGTCTGTCTCCTTTCGACGGCAATCCATTATTGCAAGGCGCGGCAGCCACCACTCATCTGGATGCGGGGCAAGGTTCTGGACAAGCCACCACAGCTGCTGCCAATCTGATTGCGGGCCAAAATTCCGGCCAGGCCACCGCAGCCGCTGCCGATCTGATTGCGGGCCAAAGTGCCGGGCAAGCCACCGCAACCACGCCAGCACTCCAGCCAGACCCCACGGCGCAAGAAGCCGCCACGCCGCAAAACGGCCCTATGCTCGTGCAGAACCAATACGGCCAGCTCCTTGCCATCCATCAGACCGGAGAAACTGAAGAAGACTTGCTCGCCTCCAGCCCCGGAAAGACTGGCCCAACCGGCGCGGAAACCAAGAGCTTGGACCTCAACAATAACTATATCCACTCCCGTCTGCCCAACGAAGCGCCCAAAAACACCACCGATCAGGGCGGCAACCAGCAAACGGACAACGCCGCCCAAAACCAACAGAATGAACTGATCAAAACCGCAGAGGCCAGCGGTGTGGATGCGCAAGCGACTGCCGAACAGTTGGCCCTGCAGAAGGGACAATCCGGCGCTGGCCAGGAAAATCAATCCCTTATCTTTGCTCATCAGCGCAGCACAAGCCAACTCACCTCCAGCGTCGCCTCGACCGAATCGTCGCTCTACCGTCTGCCCAACGGAACGGTTGTTCCTGAAGGCACGGTTGTCGACCAGATGATCGCCCATTTTTCCATGAACAAGCGCCTGGAAAGCGGCACCGTCAACCTCAGGCTCTATCCTCAGGAACTCGGCGAATTGCGAATGGAGATCAAGGTGGAGCAGGACAACGTCAAGGCCCACATCATCGCCCAGAATCCCCAAGCCCAGGAAATGATCGACCGCCATCTGCCTCGGTTGCGGGAAGCCTTGGAGCAACAGGGGCTTAATCTGCAGCAGGTGGATGTGACGATTGCCGCCAACGACAACGCCGGCGGCGAACGCTTCCAGGAGAACAACGCTTGGCGCCAACCTGGTCGATCTGCGGCCAGCAAAATCAACCAACCGGTTTTCACGCTGGACATCGATGAAAGCGCCGAAGAAGATCTCTCCGCCGCCAACACCCTCAGCGTCCTTGCCTGACCCAGGAGAAATACGATGACAACCGTTGCCGGGACCACCAACACCTCGTCGAACACAGCAACCACCTCAAGCTCTAAAACCAGCGCCTTGGGGCAGGATCAATTTCTCACCCTGCTGGTGGCCCAGTTGCAGAATCAGGATCCGCTCAACCCTGCCGACGCCACCGAGTTCACCTCCCAATTGGCCCAATACAGCCAACTGGAGCAATTATTCAATCTCAACGATTCAATGGAACAGCTCGCTACGGCCCAAAACAATTCCGAACGGCTCTCGGCGCTTACGCTGATCGGCCAGGACGTGGTGGTTGAAAACTCCGAATTTACGTTCAGCAAGGAGTCGGTGGAAATCGGCTACAAAGTCGACGGCACGGTCACCGACGTTGACCTGCTGATTAAAAACAGCGACGGAAAAACCGTGGCCACACTTTCGGCCAGCGATCTTTCCGAAGGCAACCATTTCCTTACCTGGGATGGGAAAAACAGCAGCGGAACCGCGCTTGATCCGGGCACCTATTCCATCCAAATCAGCGCCAAAAACGGCACAACCGCAAGCGCAAGCGTCTCCCCCTTGGTGCGCTCAGAGGTTACCGGCATTGACCTGAGCGGCAGTGAGGCAAAAATCGTCACTGCATTGGGCGAATACGCGATTTCAGCCATTCACGGCGCTTACGACAGCACGCAAAGCGCCTTGGCCGACAGCGACGGGTAAAAAAATACACAAAAAATCAACAACACCGCGGCACGGACGCCGCACATGCAAGGGGAGCTGCACAAGCTCCACGTCGCGCCACGGGAAATCAAGGGCGCGGCAAGAACATCTCTGACGCAACGGATGGCTCGGGGATAATTGAGAAAAGAAGGTGTTTCGGCTGCCGCCGCATGGAAACGCCGTCTTTTCAGAGTACGTCACCACCCAATTATCCAATTCAGACCAACCACTCAGGAGGTTGTTATGGGCATCCAAAGTGCAATGTTCAGCGGAGTCAGCGGACTCAACACCAATTCCCAAGCCATGAGCGTTATCGGCAACAATCTGGCCAACACCAACACCCTGGGATTCAAAGGGTCGCGCACTATTTTTTCCGATCTTTTGTCCAGCAACGTCTTTGGTTCCGGCGGCAGTTCTCAGGTCGGACGCGGCGTAGGCCTTTCCATGGTTGACAATATTTTCAGTCAGGGCACCTTTGAAACCACCTCTTCCGACACCGACGTCGCCATTGAGGGCAATGGTTTTTTTGTCCTTAAGGAAGAGGGCAACGACACCGCCTACTACAGTCGGGCCGGCGCCTTTCGCTTTGATGAAGACGGCTATCTGGTGAATCCTGAAGGATTACGGGTGCAGGGCAAAGCGTTTGATCCGCTCGACAACACCGAACTGCTGCCTGCCGATCCCACCGACATCCAAGTGGCCAATGTAGGGCTCATCGAAGCCAACCCGACCACCGAACTGACCTTTACCAGCAACCTGGATGAAAACTCCACTCCCATCAGTGCGGCGGTTACGCTCGACCCGACCGACAAAACGACCTACAACTACTCAGCTTCAGGTGAAATTTTCGATTCTCTTGGGGAATCCCACCTGATCACAGTCTACTGGAGGCTGACTGACGACCTGACCAACACCTGGGAGGCCTCCTACACCGTCGACAACGACGTGACAACACTCACATCGATCTTGGATTTTGACTCCACCACCGCAGGCAATCAGGCCATGACCTTTGATTCCGTGGGCAAAGCGCCTGATACGAATGGAGACGGCCTGCCTGATCCGTTCACCACATTGATTGGCCCCCTCACCTGGGGCAATGGCGCGGATCCCACCAACATTACCCTGGGGTTCGACTGCACCCAATATGACAGCAGCTCCATCGTCATTGGCCGGGACCAAAACGGCTACAGCGCCGGCGAACTGACCAACGTCGCCATCAACGGCGACGGCGTCGTGGTGGCCTCCTACTCCAACGGTCGCCAGATCAACATCTCGCAACTGGTGTTGTCCAAGTTTCAGAATCCAGGCGCGTTAAAACTGGCAGGCGCCAATCGGTATACCGCCCCTGCCGAGGTTGGCACAATCCGCACCGGCCTTCCCGGACCAGAGCTAGGCAAAGTGTTTACCAATTCGCTGGAACAGTCCAACGTCGATATGGGGCAGGAGTTTGTGAAAATGATCACCACCCAACGCGGCTTCTCGGCCAATTCGAAGATTATCACCACGGTCGACGAGATGCTGAGCGAATTGATCAATCTCAAGCGCTGATTTCCCCCAAGTCAACATTCCGACACCGGCTGCATGGATCACCCGATCCATGCAGCCGTTCTCTTGTGCGCCATTTGGCGCAGTTCCATCCCCTCTTTTATCTCGTCGCTATTTCATCCGCAGGGCTACCCCTGGCATTTTACTTGCAAACTTGCCATTGATTTGGATTTTAGGTACACTCAGTCCATCCGGTTCATCGGGTTCGGCGTTTTCTCCATTCCCCTGCTTGTAAAGGAATACACGCGTGGATATAGCAACCATAATCGGTATCGTTCTCTCCTTTGGCCTGATGGTCTGGGCCATCCTTTTGGGTGGTCCTCTAAGCATTTTTGTCGACATCCCCTCGGTGGCCATCGTTTTCGGCGGTTCAATCGGCGTGGCCCTGATCAACTATCCCCTGGCCGACATCATCGGCGTGATCTCTATCGTCAAAAAAACCGTCCTGATCAAAGAGCCGGACACCAACAAACTGATTGCTCAGCTGCTCGATTTTGCCGGCAAGGCGCGCAAAGGCGGCATCCTCTCCCTGCAGGACCAAATCGACGCCATAGAAGACAAGTTCCTGGTCAAGGCCCTGCAGATGGCGGTGGACGGGCAGGAACCGGCTGAATTGAAGGCTATTCTCATGACCGACATTGACAACCTCGCGGCCCGGCACAGTTACGGTTCAGAGATCCTCAACACCATGGGGGCCATTGGTCCGGCTATGGGCATGATCGGCACCCTGATCGGTCTGGTGCAGATGCTGCAGAACATGAGCGACCCAGCCGCCATCGGACCGGCCATGGCCGTTGCCCTGCTCACCACCTTTTACGGCGCAGTGCTGGCCAACATCCTCTTCATTCCCATGGCCGGCAAACTGAAGGCTCGCTCAAGCACCGAGGTTTTGCAAAAAACAGTGATTGCCGAAGGCATGGACTCGATCCTTTCCGGCGAAAACCCACGGGTGATGGAACAGCGACTGCACACCTACCTGGCCCCGAAGAAACGCGAATCGGTCTTTAAATAAAACCAAGGAGTTGACATGGCAAAACCACCGGATTGCCCACCTCCCGGCCTGCCGATGTGGATGGCTACCTACAGCGACATGGTGACCCTGCTGCTCACCTTTTTCGTCCTCCTGCTGACCATGGCCAGTATGGACCCGACCAAATTCGTCCAGGCGAAATCTTCGATTGAAGACGCCTTTGGCTGGAGCACCAAAGCGGCGCCGGTCCCGTTTTCCATCCCGGTGCTGCCCTCGCCGCCCAAATCAAAATTCACCCCTATTCCCAGACAGTCGCCGATTCAGCATTTCAAACGGATCAAGAGCGACCTGGAAATGACCAAACTCGACGCCCAAGTGGAAGCGGTGCAACGGGACAACGATTCCATCATTCTGCGCATTCATGACTCGGTCCTTTTTGAAGCCGGCAAGGCCACGCTCGACCCGGCCTCGTATCCGATTTTGCGTAAAGTTGCCGACATCATCCGGCCTTTGCCGATGACCATGCGGATTGAGGGACATACCGACGCCACCCCGGTGGCCGGGGGCAAAACGTCCAATTGGGATCTTTCAGTGGCGCGGGCGGTGGCGGTGATGAGTTTTTATCACCGGGGCGAACTCTTTGCCCTGGACCGCATGTCCGCCACCGGTTACGGCGACTCGCGGCCGCTCGTTCCCAACACCTCGCCGGAAAACATGGTGCAAAACCGACGGGTTGATTTCATTCTCCGCAGCGACCGTCCGGTTGAACAAGACAATAAACCTTCCACGCCCATTCCGTTCTAAACGGCGGCCCTAGAGGATACAATCATGGCGGATAAAGAAGAGAAAAAAGAAGAGCCCAAAAAAGGCGGCAAAAAAAAGCTGATCATTATTATCGTGGCGGCGCTGGTTGTGTTGTTGGCCGCCGGCGGCGGCGGTTATTATTTTCTTGTCCACAAACCAAAGCAAGAAGAAATGAAACGCAAACAGGAAGAGGAGAGCAAGGCGGCGGCGCTGATCAAACCTGTGCCGGAAGAGGCCAATATCGGCCCCATGGTGGAGATCAAAGACTTTGTCGTCAACATCATCGGCGAGGACACGCCCCACTACGTCAAGGCGGCGCTCTCCCTGGAACTGGACAAAGAAGCCACCCTTGAAGAGGTCAACAAACGGATGCCGCAGATCCGGGACGCCATTCTCCTGCTCATCGGCAACAAAACCTTTGAGGAATTGCAGGATATCCAGGGCAAAAACCAGGTCAAAGCCGAGCTGAAAAGCAAGATCAACTCCTTCCTCAAAACCGGCAAGATCAACAACATCTATCTGACCGACTTTGTGGTGCAGTGACCACTGTGGAACCGATTCTCTCCAAGGAAGAAATTGCCGATCTGCTGGCGGCCATCAAGTCGGGCAAGGTTTCGACCGAACTGGTGGAAAACGGCCAGTCCCGCAGCCGGCGCCAGTTGCACTCCACCGAGGTCGATCTCTTCCGCACCTACGAACGAACCCGGGGCAGCGGCGAGATGCGCGTGCCCAACCTCGACATCATCCTGGACAACTTTGCCCGCAGATTCACCACCAGCCTCACCAACACCCTGCAACGCAGCTTTGCGGTGGATCGGGAAGAGATCACCACCACCAATTTCCAGCAGAGCCTGATCGATCTGAAAAGTCAAGGCGCAGTCGGCATTTACAGCATTTCCCCCCTCAAGCACGGCTGCTTGTTCCATTTTGACACTCTCATGGCCTTTACCCTGTTGGAGATCATGCTCGGCTCCTCCCAGACCAGCGAATCGCTGGCCCTGGACCGCAACCTGACCACCATTGAGATGGCCATCCTGCGGACGGTCATGACCGACATCTGCAACGAGTTGATGAATGCCATGCGGCCGGTGGTGGAGTTGCAAGCCCAACTGGCCAAGGTGGAGAATAATTTCCGGCTGGTCAGCATCGTTGAGCCGGACGTTGAGGTTTTGGTCACCCATTTCACCATTCGGTTGTCAGGCGAACTCTGCGGCCGAATGCGGTTGATCATCCCTTATCTCACCCTTGAACCCTTGCGGGAAAAATTCAAGGCCCTGGTCACCATCACCCAGGCCGCCACCAACACCTGGACGGAAATCTTTGCCCACGAGGCCCTGGAAATGGAAAGTCAGGTCACCGCCCGTTCCGGACTGATCAACATGACCATCCGCAAGATCCTTACCCTGCAGCCCGGCGACATTGTTGACCTGCATTACAATCCCGACCAACCATTGACCGTCCTGGTCGAGGAACAACCGCTTTTTCTTGCCATCCCTGGGGAAAGAAACGGCAAAAAGGCCTTTCACATCACCGGCCGTTACAGCAACAGATTAGGAGGCATCCATGGCAGCGCCTAACGGTATGGACGAGAGATCCAACACCCTCAATCCCGAGGAGACTGCGGAATTGTTAAAGGAACACCAGTCCGACGCGCCCATCCGCGCCAGCCAGAGCAGCTTAAACAGGGATTTGGAATTCCTCTTCGACGTGCCGCTGCAGGTTTCGGTGGAGGTCGGCCGGGCGCGGATTCTGCTCAAGGATCTGCTCCAGATGGGCGAAGGCTATGTGGTTGAATTGGAGAAACTGGCGGGAGAACCGCTGGACCTCTACGTCAATTCGCGGCTCATTGCCAGGGGCGAGGCCGTCAAGGTGGGCGACAAGTTCGGCATCAAGCTGACCGAGGTGGTCAGTCAGTCGGACCGGATCGAGAATCTGGGCTGACCATGCGGCTGCTCGCGCTCGCCCTCCTTTTTGCCGCACCCGTCTCAGCCTGGGCCGCCGAACCGCCTTCCCTGGCCGCCGCCGCTCTGCAGACGGGCTGGGCCCTGCTGGTGGTGATTGGCCTGATCCTGACGCTTTACGCCCTGGCCCGCAAACGTCTGCTGCTGGGCAAAATCGGCGGCAAGGCCATTACGGTGGTTGAACTGCGGCCGCTGGCGCCCAAAACAACCCTGGCCCTGGTCGAGGTGCGCGGCAGGGAGTATCTGCTCGGGCTCAGTCCGGCCGGCATCCACCTTTTGGCGGAGGTGTCGACCAACGCCGCCCCCGACGCACCGGATTTTGCCGCGCTGCTGGCGGAGAGCAAATGAAGCGGACAAGCTGCTGGCTGGGCTTGGCGTTGCTGCTGGCGCCGGCAACGGCCCTGGCCATTGACCTGCCCACCCTCTCCCTCGGCGTCAAAGCGGCCAACACCCCGGCCGAGGTGTCCACCGCCCTCCAGGTGATCTTTGTTCTCACCATTCTCACCGTGGCGCCGGCGATCCTGTTGATGACCACCGCCTTCACCCGCATCGTGATTGTGCTCGGATTTGTCCGCCAGGCCATGGGCACCCAGAACACCCCGCCCAACCAGGTTTTGCTGGGGCTGGCCCTGTTTCTCACCTTCTTTGTCATGGCCCCGACCCTCACCACTCTCAACAACCAGGCCCTACAACCCTACATGCAGGAAAAAATCAGCCAGCAGCAGGCCTTGGAACGATCAGTCGAGGTCATGCGCGAATTCATGTTCTCCCAGGTTCAGGAGAGCGAGCTGCAACTATTCATCGACATCACCAAGGAAGAACAGCCGGCCGATAAAAAAGCGGTGTCGACCACCATCCTTATCCCGGCCTTCATGCTCTCGGAACTCAAGCGCGCCTTCCAGATGGGTTTTATGATCTATGTCCCCTTTCTGGTGATCGACATGCTGGTGTCCTCCGTGCTGATGGCCATGGGGATGATGATGCTGCCGCCAATCGTCATCTCCCTGCCCTTCAAGCTGCTGCTTTTTGTCCTGGTCGACGGCTGGCAGTTGGTTGTCGGCTCGCTGATCAAGAGTTTCGGCTAAGCCCCCCCTTTTTCCCCGCAAGGAACGCCATGACTCAGGAAGACGTTGTCCACATCGGCAAACAAGCGATCGAAACCGTGCTTCTGACCTCGGCCCCGATGTTGATCGCGGCCCTGGTGATCGGTCTGGTGATCAGCATCTTCCAGGCCGCCACCCAGATCAACGAGCAGACCATGACCTTTATCCCTAAAATTGTCGGCGTTTTTGTCGCGCTGCTGTTCTTCGGCCCCTGGATGATGGAGCTGCTGATCACCTTCACCATCGGCATCATCTCCCAGATTGCCACGGTCGGGCATTAAAGGCCCCCCGGCGCCGCGACAATGGACTTGGCCCTTGTCCCCCTGCAGCAGTTCCAGACTTTTCTTCTCTGTCTGGCCCGGGTGATTGCCCTGGTGGCGGTTATTCCCGCCTTTGCCGGCATTCAGATGTCTGGACAGATCAAGATCGGGCTGGCCGTTATGACCAGCCTGCTGCTCTTTCCAGCCATGGCCCCCTATACGCCCAAGGTGACTCTGAGCATGACCGGACTGGGCTTGTTGATCGTCAACGAAGTGTTGCTGGGCGCAATGATCGGCCTGGTGTCGCAGATGGTTTTTGCTGCGGTGAGCTTTGGCGGCACGGTTATTGGCTACCAGATGGGCTTTGCCGCCGCCAACATCTTTGACCCGCAAACCACGCAGCAGTTGTCCCTGATGAGCCAGTTCGTCAACATCCTGACCCTGATTGCCTTTCTCACCCTGGACGTGCATCACTATTTCTTCCGCGCCATCGTCGAATCCTACGTCCTGCTTCCCCCCGGACTGCTCGATTTTTCCCATGGAGCGGTGCTGGAACTGATGCGGCTGGCCAGTCAGATGTTTGCCCTCGGCGTCAAGTTCAGCGCCCCGGTGCTGGCCCTGCTCCTGCTCACCAACCTGGTGCTCGGCATCCTGGCCCGCGTCTTTCCGCAGCTCAACGTCTTCATGCTCTCCTTTCCGCTCAACATCGGCATTGCCTTCCTTGTCATGAGCCTGACACTCGGAGCCACCTTCGCTGTTCTGCGTCGCGAATTTGACACTATGCCCGAGAACATCCTTAACATTATGCAATTACTCAAATAAATACAGCATCTGCGCTCCCCAGGCACCTCTAGCCATACGACAGGCCCCCTGGTTTCAGGTGCGCATTTTGCTAACAACGCCTCGTACGCCCTCTTCCTGACCCCATTCCCTCCCCCATCCTGCTCCTCCCCCTCAAGGCGAGGCGCGGCACGGAGCAGTAACCCATGGCTGAAGAAAGTTCCTCCGGGGAACGGACCGAATCCCCCTCGTCAAAACGCCGGTCCGATTTTCGCAAAAAAGGCCAGGTGGCGCAAAGCCGGGAAGTGCAGGCGGCCGCGATGTTCACCTTGTTGCTGTTGTTCTGGATCTTTTTCGCCCCCATATTCTGGGAGCAGATCCGGGAAATGATGACTGCGCTCTGGCGCGACAGCGGCGAATACGCCATCACCACCCTCTCGCTGATGCAACTGAGCTACTATATCGGCGCAGGTCTGGCCATGGCCCTGGCGCCGTTGTTTTTGGTGGTCTTGGTCGTCGGGTTCTTCGCCACCTTCCTTCAGATCGGCTGGCTGTTCACCACCCAACCGTTGATGCCGGACCTGGCCAAGCTCGATCCGATCAAAGGCATGGCCCGTTTTGTCTCCAAGCGTTCGCTGGTTGAGGTGATCAAATCGCTGCTCAAAGTCGGCCTGATCGGCTGGGTCGCCTACAAGACGGTCAAAGGCGAATTTGGCCAGGCCCTGTTGCTGCTGCAAATGCCGGTCGAACACACTGTTCTCTATCTGGCCAAGACGGCGGCCCTGGTTATGGCCAAGGTGGCGGCGATCATGATCGTGCTCGCCATTCTTGACTACGCCTTTATCCGCTGGGAGATGGAGGAAAAGATGAAGATGAGCAAACAGGAACAGAAGGAGGAAATGAAGGAGACCGAGGGCGATCCGCACATCAAGTCAAAAATCCGTTCCATCCAGCAACAGATGGCGCGACGGCGGATGATGGCCGCCGTGCCCGAGGCCGACGTGGTGATCACCAACCCCACCCACATCGCGGTGGCCATTCAATATCAAGCCGGCAAGATGGACGCGCCGCTGGTTCTGGCCAAAGGCCAGGAACTGGTGGCGGAAAAGATTCGTGAAATCGCCCGTGAACACGACATCCCCCTGGTTGAGAACCCACCAGTGGCAAGATTATTGCATTCAAAGGTTGAGGTGGGCCAGTCGATCCCGGAGGAAATGTTCAAGGCCGTGGCAGAGATTCTGGCCTATGTGTATTCGCTGAAAGGTAGGAGATAATGGAAGCAACAGGGGCGCAAACATTGCTGAGCCGGATCAGCCTCAAGGATCTGCTTCAGCGCAGCGACATTATGGCCTCGCTGGGGTTGATCGGCATTCTCATGCTGATGATCATTCCCCTGCCGGCGATAATCCTCGACCTCTGCCTGTCGCTCAACATCACCATCGCCATTCTGATTCTGATCATCAGTCTATACACCGAAAAAGCGGTTGAATTCTCGATTTTTCCTTCCATCCTGCTGGTCACCACCCTCTTCCGGCTGTCGCTCAACGTCGCCTCCACCCGGCTAATTCTGCTTCACGGCAACGAGGGCATGGACGCGGCCGGCTCGGTGATCGAGGCCTTCGGCCAATTCGTGGTCGGCGGCTCCTATGTGGTGGGTCTGGTTATTTTTGTGATCCTGGTGCTCATCAACTTCATCGTCATCACCAAGGGTGCCGGCCGCATCGCCGAAGTGGCCGCCCGTTTCACCCTCGACGCCATGCCGGGCAAACAGATGGCCATCGACGCCGACCTCAACGCCGGCCTGATCGACGAGGCCACGGCCCGCAAACGCCGCGAGGAGATCGCCAACGAGGCCAATTTCCACGGAGCCATGGACGGCGCCTCGAAATTCGTGCGCGGCGACGCCATTGCCGGCATCATCATCACCCTGATCAACATTGGCGCCGGGTTTATCATCGGGGTGCTGCAAAAAGACATGGAAATTGGCGACGCCGCCAAGGTGTACACCATTCTCACCGTGGGCGACGGTCTGGTCGGCCAGATTCCAGCCCTGATCATCTCCACCGCCGCCGGCATGCTGGTGACCCGCTCCTCGTCCGGCAAAGACGATTTCGGCGCTGAGCTGAAAACCCAGTTCACCCGCTATGCCAAGGCCCTGTGGGTGGTGGCGGCAATTCTACTTGGCTTTGCTCTGATTCCCGGCATGCCCTTTCTTCCCTTCCTGGTTATTTCCTGCGGGCTGGCCTACACCGCCTATCGGTTGGATCGGGCCGAGGAGGCCAAGCAACTCGAGGAAACCGTGATCGAACGGCCGCAACCGGTGGTCAAACCCGATCAGGATTACGAAAAGATGCTCAATGTCGACCTGATCGAGCTTGAGGTCGGTTACGGCCTGATCCCCTTTGTCGACGCGGCCCAGGACGGCGAACTGCTCGCCCGCATCCAATCGATCCGCAAGCAGTTTGCCCTTACCACCGGCTTTATCGTGCCGCCGGTGCACATCAAAGACAATCTGCAGTTGAACCCCAACCAGTACACAGTCAATCTCAAAGGGGTCAACATCGCCACCGCCGAGATGATGCCCGGCTACTACATGGCCATGGATCCCGGTCTGGTGACCGAAACCATCAAGGGGCTGCCCACCAAGGAGCCGGCCTTTGATCTGCCCGCGATCTGGATCACCGAGGACAAACGCGAGCGCGCCCAGATCGCCGGCTACACCGTGGTCGACTGCATCACGGTCATGGCCACCCACATCAGCGAGGTGATCAAGAAGCACGCCTATGAGCTGCTCGGCCGTCAGGAGGCCCAGACCCTGATCGACAATCTGGCCAAAAGCTATCCCAAGCTGGTCGAGGAGCTGGTGCCCCATGTGCTCAATCTGGGCAACGTCATGCGGGTGCTGCAGAATCTGCTGCGCGAAGGCGTCTCAATCCGTGATCTGCGCTCGATTCTGGAAACCATGGCCGACTACGCCACCGCAACCCAGGACACCGACATCCTGACCGAGTACGTGCGCCACGCCCTGTCCCGCTCGATCTCCGCCGCCCATGTGCAAGCCGACGGCGTGATGCCGGTGATCACCATGGACCGCAAGGTGGAAGAAACCGTCCAGGCCGCCGTGCAACACCGGGAACGCGGCAGCTACCTGGCCCTGGACCCCAAGACGGCGCAGAAGATCCTCGACAACATCAACACCCTGATCACCTCGCTTGCCGGCGGCCAGCAGCCGGTGTTGCTGGTGCTGCCGCAGATCCGGCCGCATGTCCGCCGCCTGACCGAGCGCTATTTCCCCAATCTGGCAGTGCTGTCGCATAACGAGATCACCTCGCAGATCCGCATTCAATCCATCGGTACGGTGACCATCAATGCAAGTTAAGGTCTTTGAAGCAAAAGACATGGCCACTGGCCTGAAAATGGTCAAGGAGGCGTTGGGCCCGGACGCCCTGATTCTCTCCACCCGCACCATCCGCAGCGGCAAGTTTGGCATGATCGGCAAACCGATGATGGAGATCACCGCCGCCGTTGACAACGGTTGGCAGGAATCGGCAGCGCCTGCCGAACCGCGATACGGGACCCGGCAGCAATGGCGTCAGCCCTCGGTTGCCGAGCGTCAGCCCCCGATTGCCGAACGTCGGCCGCAGGCGCCCGAACAACGGCGCGATTGGGCGGAACGCGCGCCGCGTCAGGACGACATCTCCTACGAGGAGATTTGGGCGCGCAACAGCCCGGAACCCAAGGCGGCGCCGTCGCCTTACCGACCGGAGCCCGCCCCTGCGAGCCAGGACATCCACAACGAATTGGCCGAGCTGCGCAACATCGTCAAAGGGCTGTCCAACCGGATCACCGGGATTGACCCTGCGACCCTGCGCAGGCCGTATGTGGAACCCGAGTTTGCCGCGCCCGCTGGCGTGGGCGGCAACGCCGGCGCGGGCGACCCGGTGATCGGCTACCTGACCGGCTACGGCATCAATCAGGAAACCGCCCAGGTGGTGGCCCGGTTTACCCGCGACACCATCGAAAAGGCGCGCAATCTCGACAGCGCCGACCTGACCCTGATTCTCAAGACGGCCATTGCCCGACTGTTCACCACTGAGACGCTGCTCGACGGCCGGCCGAGCCGACAACGGCGCATCAGCCTGATTGGCCCCACCGGAGTGGGCAAAACCACGACGCTTGCCAAAATCGCCGCTCACGCCCTCAGCCGCTTCGGCGGTCGGATCGGCCTGATCACCATCGACACCTATCGCATCGCCGCGGTCGAGCAGATCAAGGTCTACGGCGAAATCATGCGCCTGCCGGTGGAGGTGGTGATCAAACCCCGCGAACTGGAGCAGGCCCTGGAAAAATTCCGCGACTTCGACCTGGTGCTGATCGACACCGCCGGCCGCAGTCCAAGAAACGGGTTGGACATCCAGGAGTTGGCCGCCTTTCTCCGCCCCCAGCTGGGGATTGAAAACAACCTGCTGCTCTCCGCCACCACCAGGGAGCGCGAGATCGAAGAAACCATTAAGCGTTTTTCCATCCTGCCGATCAGCAATTTCATTTTCAGCAAGATCGACGAATGCGACCAACTTGGCGTGCTGCTCAACATTCACTACAAAAACGACACCCCGATCTCCTTTCTCACCAACGGCCAGAGGGTTCCCGAAGACCTGCTTGCGCCCTCGCCAACGGAAATTGCCGATCTCATCATGAACGACCACGGAAACCTGACCCATGGCTGATACAAAAGGACGTCCCACGGACCAGGCCGGCACCCTGCGGGCCATGAACAGTCCCGAACCGACCGAGGCGAGAACCGGACAGACCGCCACCCGCGTCTTTTCCGTGACCAGCGGCAAGGGCGGCGTCGGCAAAACGGCGGTGGTGGCCAATCTGGCGGTGTTGCTGGCCCGTATGGGCAAACGCGTGCTGATCCTCGACGCCGATCTTGGCCTAGCCAACATCGACGTGGTGTTTGGCCTGGCGCCGGGCCACAACCTCAACCACTTCTTCACCGGCGAACACGACCTGGAAGCAATCCTCACCGACGGACCGGAAGGCATCAAAATTCTCCCGGCAGGCTCGGGCGTGCAGCGTTTTACCCGGCTCGATTCCGAACAGAAAATGCGGCTGCTGGAAGCGCTCGACACGATGAACAATGATTTTGATTTCGTGCTCATCGACACCGAGGCCGGCATTTCCGAAAACGTCACCTATTTCAACACCGCCGCCCAGGAAATTCTGGTGGTGACCACGCCCGACCCGACCGCGATCACCGACGCCTACGCCTTGATGAAACTGCTCTCCAACCAGTATCACGAAAAGCATTTCAACCTGATCGTCAATTTCATCAGAAGCGAAGAAGAGGCCCTGGACGTCTACCGCAAGCTCACCATGGTCGCCAACCGCTACCTGGACATCTCCATCGACTATATCGGATCGATTCCACGAGACAAATTGATGGTGGACGCCATCCGTAAACAGCAGGTTCTGGTGCAGCTGTTTCCGGATTCAAAAACCAGTCACGCCTTTGAAGCCCTGGCGCGGACCATTGTCCAGGAACCGCAAAACATAGAACCCAAGGGGTCGATCCAGTTTTTCTGGAAACGATTGCTGGAATTCGGCGGCAAATAATCGCCGCCGCCCATACGACAGGCAGGCCAACACGAGATGATAACTATGTTTCCTCCGGTACCGCCTCTGGATGACCGCTCCCAACTGATTCGGGAGAACATGCCGCTGGTTGAGCTGGTGGTGCAGCGCATGACTCCCCAGGTGCCGAGCTTCATGACCAAGGAAGACATGATCAGCGCCGCCATGGTCGGTCTTGTCGACGCCGCCAACAAATATGACCCGACCAAGGGCGTCAAGTTCAAGACCTTTGCCGAATACCGGGTGCGCGGCGCCATTTTTGACGAGATGCGCAAGCTCGACTGGTTTTCCCGCTCCATGCGCGACAAACAAAACCAGTTGACCCAGACCATGCTGCGGCTGGAACGGCAGCTCGGCCGTTCGCCGGACGAGGCGGAAATGGCCAACGAATTGACCATGGGCATTGACGACTACCATGATTTGCTGGGGCAGGTCAGCCATCTGGGCTGCGTCAGTCTCCACGAGACCCTGGACCACTCGGAAGAAGGACGCAGTTTCCTCGACAGCCTGGAAGACGTGGGCGGGCCCATGCCCCCTGAGATCATCGAAAAAGCCGAAATGACCCGGCTCATGGCCGAGGTATTGGAAGAACTCTCGGAAAAAGAGCGGCTGGTGATTGCGCTCTACTACTACGAAGAACTGACCCAGAAAGAGATCTCCGAGGTGCTCAGCGTCTCTGAGGGCCGGGTGTCGCAGTTGCACAGCCAGGCGCTGATTAAACTGCGGGTCAAACTGCTCAACTCTGAACTCTACGAACCGTGATTGCCCCTTAGCGAGGTGGGCCCCCATGCCAATATCCATACCGCTTGTCCTTGGCGCCTGCATGGTCGCCGCCAGCTTGCTTGCCGTTCTTTTGATCGTCAAACGACAACGCGCCCAGACCCAGGCGGCAAACGAGCGTCTTCTGACGCTGCAGCAAAAGATCGAGGCGGCCCTCAACGACCAAGGGTTTGAAGCGGAAAGGGCAGCCTTTGGCGCAGCCCTCAAAACGGCCAGCCTGACCACCGATCTCCAGCGGCCCCGCCTGGAAAATCTGGCCAGAATTGACAAACAGGCCCCGGAAAAATACCGCATCCTGGGCAAACTGGCCTCCCAGGGCATGAACGTCGAGGAGATCGCAACCGTCCTTGGCATTTCCAGGGTTGAAGCCGGTCAATTGCTCAGTCTGAGCAGCATGGCGCAGTATGGCCGCTGAAGCGGCAAGCGCGCAACAACAGCCCGGCAAACGCCTCAGGGCCGCGACTGCATTTCGGCGTTAAGAAAGCGGCCCGGGCAACCGACAAGAAAAACAACACCCTACAACTTCAAGCACGACGCAAAGAGACGGCATGGTATCGGGAAAATACAGCGCCCTCAGTGGAGCGGTGGCCAGAGAACAGGCGATGGACAACCTCGCCGCCAATCTGGCCAACGTCAACACCACGGGATTCAAAAAAGACCGGATCAGTTTTGCCGCCATCCTGCGCGGAACCAAGCAGACCGCTGAGGCCAGGGGCATCAATTATTCGCGCATCCGCAAGATTGGCGTTGATTTCAGTCAGGGCGGCATGCAAACCACTGATCGGCCGTTGGATGTGGCCATTGACGGCGAAGGGTTTTTCAAGGTGCAGAAGGGACAGGAAACCTTCTATACCCGCGCCGGACGGTTGATGATCGACGAAAACGGCATGATCAAGACCGAAGACGGGCTCAATGTCCTTGGCGCAGGCAACAATCCGCTGCAGATTGACACGGCCGAGGGCAAAGACATCTCAATTGCCGAATCCGGAGACATTTCGGTCAACGGCGTCCTGGCCGGCGGCCGGGTGCAGGTGTTTGCCGTTGCCGAACCGGACAAACTGATCAAGGCCGGCAACGCCCTCTACAAGCTGGAACAAGGCGGCGATCAGCCCCTGGATGAATTTCGGGTGCTGCAGGGCAATCTCGAAACCTCCAACGTCAACATGATTGAGGAGATGACGGCCATGATCTCCACCCAGCGGGCCTTTGAGGCGCACAACAAGGTCATCGAGAGTTATTCCAAACTCGGCGAGAAACAAGACGAACTCGGCTCGGTCGGTTAACGACGACTAACGACGACGAACGGCGGCGCGCCGAGACTCCACAAGCATCACACGCGAGGCACACAGTATGCGCTCACTCTGGACATCCACCACTGGCATGTCGGCCCAGAATCTCAACATGGACGTCATTGCCAACAATTTGGCCAACGTGTCGACCACCGGCTTCAAAAAAAGCCGCGCCGATTTCCAGGATTTGCTTTACCAAATCATGAAAGTGCCCGGCAGTCCGACCTCGGCCGACACCAAGTCGCCAACCGGCATCCAGGTGGGCCTGGGCGTCAAGCCGGCCGCCATCACCAAGGTGTTCACCGAGGGCGACATTGTTCAGACCCAGAACACCCTGGATGTGGCCATTGAGGGCGCCGGATTCTTTCAGGTGAACCTGCCCGACGGCAACACCGCCTACACCCGAGCCGGCAACCTGAAACTGGACGGCGAGGGCCGCATCACCACCTCCGACGGGTACACCATTGAACCGGAGATCGTCATCCCCGAAGACGCCCGCGAGGTGACCATCAGTGAAACCGGCGTGGTCAGCGCCATCCTCGGCGACGAAACCACCTCCACCGAACTGGGCAACATTGATCTGGTGGACTTCGTCAACGACTCCGGCCTGATCGCCATCGGCCGCAACCTTTTCCGCGAGACCGAGGCCTCGGGCACAGCCCTAGTCGGCACGCCGGGAACCAACGGCATCGGCACCCTGCTCCAAGGATATGTGGAAAATTCCAACGTCAACCTGGTTGAAGAGATGACCCAGATGATCACCACCCAACGGGCCTATGAAATCAACTCCAATGTGATCACGACCTCGGACGAAATGATGCAAACCGTCACCAACATGGTGTAATGGATTGAATCAACGGTTTTTTCTTCTCCTCTTGGCGCTGTTGCTTCCGGTGGAGGCATACGCTCAGCTCTCGGTCAATTTCCAGGCCAACGCCAGCGTCGCCGGGCCCCGCATTGTGTTGGGCGACATCGCGGTGATCAAACCGGCCGGGGAAGAGGCCCAAGCCGTTGCCCAACTGCCGGTGGCGTCCTCGCCCGCCCCAGGCAAATCAAAGGAGTTGTACACCGTCTCGGTGATCAACTCGCTGCGCAACCGCCCGGAAGTGGCCGACGTAGACTGGCAGGGCAGTCAAAGCATTGTCGTGCAGCGCAAGGGCAATCGCGTTAAACAGGAACAATTGCAGGCTATTGTTGACCAGTTCCTCAAGGAAAACAGCGCTTCCCTGCCCCAAACGGAAATCCGGTTCACCTCCCTGCGGGCTCCTGAAGAAGTGACCCTGCCGGCCGGAAAATTGACCTGGAAGGTGACGCCTTCGCGGCCTGGAATCCTGGGCAGCTCAAGCTTTTCCATCGCCTTTGCCGTGGACGACAAGCCGGCGACCACCTGTGTTGTGCGCGGTCGGCTCGAGGTCGTCGCCGAGGTGGCGACCGCCGCCGTCACCCTGCACAAAGGCGACGTGATTTCCGAGAACAGCATCGTCATGCAGAAACTGGACATCGGCGGGCTGCAAAAACCGTTTACCGCCAAGGAACAGCTTCTGGGCATGCAGGTCGCCCGCACGGTCAATGCCGGGACGCCGCTTGAGGAAGCACACATAGCCATGCCGACGATCGTCAAGTCGGGCGAAATGGTCAAAATTGTGGCGCGCAAAGGGGCCATGCAGCTTTCCACCAGCGGCTTGGCCAAAACCGACGGTCGTCTGGGCGAGATGATCCAGGTCAAAAACATCAGTTCCAACAAGCTGATTCACTGTCGGGTCGATGGACCCGGCATGGTTTCCGTGGAGTTTTAATCATGCGTTTCATTCTGCGCGACGCGGCATTTGCCCGCGCATTGTCGCCACATATTGACTTGGCCGGCTGGACGCGGGCAGCGGCGTCCCTGTTGCTGGCGATCACGCTGCTGACTGCAGGCGGGTGCGCCCCCCGCACCCAGGAGACGGCGGCTGTTCCGGAACCGCTCGAAGAACCCGTGGCGGCCGACGCCAAACCGCAATCGCCCGGCACCCTGTGGAACGGCGATGAAGGCAACTGGCTGGCCGACATCAAGGCCCGCCGGGTGGGAGACATCGTCACCGTCATCATCCAGGAAACGGCAAAAGCCTCCAAGGAGGCCTCCACAGACACGGATCGTTCGTCCAGTATTTCCGCTGGCATTTCCTCTTTTTTCGGATTGGAACAATCGGTGGCGGATAGAAACAGCAACCTTGATCCAGCAGCTTTGATTGAAGCCTCCTCCAGTAATAAATTTTCCGGAGGCGGCAAAACCACCCGCTCGGAAAATTTGGCCGCCACCCTGACCACCCAGGTGGTCGAGGTGTACCCCAACGGCAATCTTAAAATCCGAGGCGGCAAATCGGTGACCGTCAACAACGAAAATCAGATCATCTACCTGACCGGCATTGTTCGCTCTTACGACGTCACTGCCAGCAACACCGTGGATTCCGGCAACATTCTCAACGCCCAGATTTCGTACACCGGCAAGGGAGCGGTTTCCGACAAGCAAAAACCGGGTTGGCTGATGCGAATTTTTGACAACACCTGGCCGTTTTAATGGGTCGCTTTTATGGATCATCAGGGTATTGGAACATGAAACATCGGTTCTGTTGGATCATCACCCTTGCGCTTGTTTTTTTCTGCATTGCCCCAAGGGCGGGGTTTGCGACCCGCATCAAGGATCTGGCCGACATTGAAGGCGTGCGGGACAACCAGTTGATGGGTTACGGGTTGGTCATTGGTCTCAACGGCACCGGCGACGACATTAAAAAATCGGTGTTTACCAAGCAGGCGATGATCAACATGATCAAACGCATGGGCATGGCCATCCCGGAAGACGTCTTTAAACAGATGAAAACCGACAATGTGGCGGCCGTCATGGTCACCGCTCAACTGCCGCCCTTTGCCCGACCGGGATCGGCCATCGACATCCAGGTTTCCTCCATCGGCGACGCCTCAAGCCTTTCCGGCGGCACCTTGCTGATGACCCCGTTGAAAGGGCCGGACGGCAACACCTATGCCGTGGCCCAGGGGCCGCTGGCGGTGGGCGGCATTTCCTTTGGCGGCAAGGCGGCCAAGGCCCAGAAAAATTTCCCCACCTCGGGCATGCTCGCCGGCGGGGCCATTGTTGAACGGGCGGTTGATTTTGCCCTGCCCCCCTCGGGAGACCTGCTCTATCAACTCCGCGACACCGATTTCACCACCGCATCCCGCATTGCCGAGGCCATTAACGCCCATTTCGGCAACGGAACAGCCCAATCCATGGATTCACGCTCGGTCAAGGTGACCAAACCCACTCGGCTTAAAGGCGATCTGGTCAACTTTATCTCTGACCTGGAAAGCATTGAGGTCGAGCCGGATCGAGCGGCCAAAATTGTGGTCAACGAACGCACCGGCACCATTGTCATGGGGCAGGACGTTCGCATCGCCACGGTGGCCGTGTCGCACGGCAACCTCAATCTGGTGATCACCGAGTCGACCAACATTTCCCAGCCCAACCCGCTGGCCGCCGGCGCCACCGTGGCCGCCCCGCAAACCACGATCACCGCCACCGAGGATGCAGGCAATCTGGTGGTGCTGCCCATGGGCGTCAATCTTGGTGAAGTAGCCAGAGCCTTGAACGCCATCGGCGCCACCCCGCGCGACCTGATCGCCATCTTTCAGGCCATCAAGGCGGCAGGCGCCCTGCAAGGCGAACTGGTCGTCCTTTAAAACGAGCTGCATTTTTTTTTAGGGTTGCACCCATGAAAACGAATCTTGATTCCAACGTCCTGCTCGCTACGGCAAAGACCTCGGAGACCCAATCATTGCCCAAGGACCGAAAGGCGCTGAAGAAATCCTGCCAGGACTTTGAAGCCATTTTCATCCAGTCCATGTTCAAAGCCATGCGCAAAACCGTGCCCGAAGGCGAATTATTTAAAGAAAACAACGCCTCCGAGATGTATCAGGACATGCTGGACCAGGAAATCGCCACCAAAATATCCCAGAAACAAAGCATAGGTTTGGCCGAGCAGATGTATCGCCAGATGGAAAAGAAACTGCCCCCCGCCAAATAACTTTACGGCTGCTCATCTTCCTTAAAAAAAAGAGCGTTTTTTTTGTAAAGTTTTTCGCGGCCGCGTCCGATAAAGAACTAACAGGAAGGAGAAATTCTTGTTAAATCGAGCCAGGATGGCCCGCAAACACTGCACGGAGGCAGAAAAATGGTCAGCAATATCAGCAACAACCAGACTCACAGCACGCTTCTTGCCCACCAGAGCACAAGTGTGGACGTCTCCAGAATTTCGACCGTGCAATCGGCAGACTCGCAGACGACTTCGTCGGACACGATCAGCCTGCGCAGCGAATCGACCTTGGCCGTCACCTACACTGGTTCCATGCAACTGAGTGCAAGCGACGAATCCAAATACGGGATGTTGCGGAGTTTGGTGGCCAATCTGCTGCAGGAACAGGGCATCAACACCAAGATAGCCGTCGGCGAAAGTGAAATCGATCTCACTGCCGTCACTCCCGAAGAAGCGCAAGACCTCATCGGCGAAAACGGTTACTTTGGCGTGGAGCAGACATCCGACCGAATTTTTCAATTCGCCGTTGGAGTTGCCGGAGGCGATCCGTCGCGCATTGATGCAATCAAGGAAGGGATTGACAAGGGATTTGCCGAGGCCAAAAAAGCCTTTGGCGACTGGTTGCCCGACATCTCTTACGACACCTACGATGCGGTGATGAAAAAACTCGATGACTGGGCAGCGGAATCAAAGGCTGTAGCCTGATACATTTTCCTTGAGGTGAACGTGATGACTGTGGAATTTTTTGGAGTGCGAGGCATGGGACAGATTGGTGGTCTCAACAAAATCGGCCAGGCCGGTGAGACGCAGAAATCGTCAAAATCCGAAGGCAAGGAAAGCGTCTCTTTTTCGTCGGCGCTGCAGGGCGCAACTGCTGCCCAATCAGCCGGATCGACCGAAGACGCCGCACGCGCCGCTCGGGTGCAGGAATTGAAGGCCCAAGTTGCCAACGGCCAGTATGAGCCGGACCTGAACAAGGTCGCATCCAGCCTGCTCAAATTCTTGGTTGAGGGTTGACGTTATGGAAAGGGTTGACGTTATGGAACGCGAAACCGTTCGTGAGTTGCTGTTTCAGTTGCGCGACACCATCCAGGCGGAACGCGAGCACGCCAAAGCGCTTGATCTGCCCGCCATGATGGCCGACGTCCGCCACAAAGAAGCCCTGCTCAACGTGTTGAATTCGGTGGAGCGACTTCATCCGGACGACCAGCAATACGCCCGGGAAATTCAGCAGGAGAATCGGCGCAACGCCTTTCTTTTCCGCGCCACTCTGAACTGGATCCAGGACACCATGGAGTTTTTTGGCCGCAAGACGGTGCCGGTCACCTATAGCCAATACGGCGTTTCAAGCAACACCACCATCAACGGTCGTCTGCTCTCCGGCAGCATTTAAATAGCATCTAAATTTTTCGCCTCACTC
>NZ_JAVBXR010000054.1 GCF_030824455.1 Desulfobulbus sp. | reverse complement strand
AGACGCCAATGTCGCCGTAGCGTGCGGGTCATGCCAACTTCGGGAGTTGTCACTCCCTGAAAAACGACTTAACCGAACCATAAAAGGGAAATCCGGCCAAGACTGTCACTGATTCAGGGTCAATGCCGAATGCTTTCAATACTGCGACAACCTCCTGGAGAAATCCGGTGTCTTCCGCTTGCTGTATGAACACATTTGTCTCATCGCTCATTGAATTGTTCCTCTAATATTTCGATCTCTTCTTGATAATTAAGTCGTGCATTATTGTTTGATTGTTCATCGGGCGTTCTTTTATGAAGTTTTCCCACATCTACATACATCCATTTGCTATTATCTTCCTTGCCGGCCACCTCGATCCCGCAATAGTGGGTAATAATATATTTGGTGGAGCGAGCACCAGGATCTTCAATAACTATCTCATAAAGCGACTTCCCTTGGTCATTTTCTTTCATCCGCCTATAGGCGGGCAAGCCATCAACCGGTTCGACAAACTCTTTTCTCGCGGCGACATATCGTTGTATCGATTCATTGTCACAGCCGAATTTGCGTTCGTGGATTTCCCCCTGGATGAGCGAAATAAGTTCCAACAGCAGGTCGGTTTGCAACAGGGCCACGATCTTGGGGTTCGCCGCATTGAATTCCCGCGCCTTGAGCGAGGCCTGCCATTTACCCGGCAATTCCCACAACCATCTGCTCAACTGGCGGGCACGTGCTACATGCTCAGGCATCATTGCCAACCGCTGTGCTGAGCCAATCTTTTTATAACTGTAAAACCCTTTGCAACGTTCATAAGAAAAGACCAGAGCCGGGTAATCCCGCAAATAATGCTCCTCCTCCATCTGCTTGTCGGCAAAGGGCCGGGTAGCCATGGTTTCCAGACAAAACCACCATTGATCAAGGAGCCATCGCATCTTGTCGGACGACTCACCGGAATTTAGACCCAGCTGCCATCTTCCCTTTTTTGAATAATGGCTATGAAACCAGACGTTCTGCCAGACGCCGATTTCACCGTCGTTTTCAGGAAGCTTTTTAGAGCCCTGGGAACAAATGGCCCATTGCAGGGCGTTGGCAGGATACATGACGAACAGGTCTGGGTGGATCACCGTGGTCAGCGCTTGGCGGAAACCGTTAAGAACCTGTCCACTGACATAGTACTCCTTGGCTTGCAGATGGGCGTTGTCCTCGCCCATCCAGGTGGCCCGCTGATTGATATACGCCGTTATGCCAGCGATGACGGCGATAACGATGGCTGAGCGTATGCGCTTGCGATCATCGGCCCGCCAGAATGGTGGATCCATTGTGGCGGTTTCCTTGGAGCGACTGGCCCGCCACGTTGCCCCACACCAACGCGCCGCCATATAGACCCAATAGGCTGCGGCGACGTACAAGGAAATCATTGCCAGCACCGCACCCAGCCAGAACATCCCCATCAGAAAATGCATTCGCTCCTCACTTGTGAAAGGAAATCAGCACGTAGGTTGGGGTGAGGAACGAACCCCAACAACATCATGCTCTCTCGGCGCGCGGCCCCAGTCGCTGGCGCTCCGGCGTTCCGCTTGGGGGATATGCCGCGAGAATCCTGTTTTGATGAGCATCCCGGTCTGGAGTAGTCCGCGTCCCCTGGCGGCAGGGTCCACACCGCATGCAGATGTTGAGGCAAAATCACTGCGTCGATGGTGAAGGGATGCCGCTCTTTCACCATGCCGACAACCTTACGGAGGACGTCAATGTAATCTACCAGCAGGGACGGGCGCCGTTCGGCAAGATTCACGGTGAAAAAATAGGCGCCGCCATCAACCCTTGTGCGCCGGTATCGCATTGTGTTTCTCCGGTCTCATGACACAACGTTGGGGCTCGTTCCTCACCCCAACCTACCTTGCTCAGCATCCTTCCATTTGCCTGCGTTTCATGGGCAAGGGTTCAATGGCAAAGATGCTGCTGGCCCCGGAATGATCCTTGAACAGAACTTCTGCCTTGACATCATTGCGTTCGACTGGATTGGCCAACTGCAGATTGATGGTGAGCACTCCGGGCTCCACCTCGCTGAACAGCCATTTGACAATTCCGGTTTGCGGATCATAGGTGCTGTAGCCGGGGGTCGCGTTGTGGATCGCCGTATGTGGCGGAAGGTATTGGACAACAATAACTGCAGCCGGTTTTTGTTGAGGAACCGTGATCTGGTATCGAATGCTTGCTCCGGTCATTTTATAGCGGCCAGCCATCTCTTGAGCTATGACAGGAGTAAGCATGCAATCAATGTGAAAACCGGACAACAAGAGTAAACACGCGATGACCATTCTCTTCATGATCTGAAGTCGATCAGGTAACGTGGCCTTATTGTTGAGATAAACTTTAACGAGTAAAAGCTTGAACAAATGTCTCATCAGAAAATCTCCAGCTTTTTGTGGTCCTGGTTCCATCGATATCCGCGACCTGCCCAGATGGCCTTGATTTCTTCCATGTCGATGCCGGGACGAATTCCATCGGGGAAAAGATCGTACGCTGAGAGCATTTCGTAATCGTCAATGCGATTGTCTCTGTTTTCATCAGCCCAATGAAAGAGTGAGACCTCTATGACGCTCTCACCCTCGATTGGCGGTTCCTGTGCGCCACGCCGGCCAGCGACGATGCTCCCTGAAAAGAGGATCTGTTCCCCTGGGTGCACCTGCTGTGGTTGAATAAGATAGACAATAGTTAGTGGTTGTTGTTCGGCCTGAACGACCCATTTAAGTTGCGGCGATGTCTGATGCGAATTGACGCTGGTAGGGTAAGATGCCAAAAGGATACATTTGTCGGGGAGGTTCTCCCTGAGCATGAATGATCCGGTTTTGGGAGCAGCAGAGAGCCTGATTATAATCGGAAAGGGCTGTTCGGGCAGGCAATGGCGGGGCAAGTGACGCAGTGCGCTGACTGTGAACGGCGTTGAGTTTGACCATAGTCGCCAAGAGAGGGAAAGAGCCAACAGGGCAAGCAGGCCCGCAGCAGTTGCCGCCCACCTCTGCCAGAGAAAACGGCGACGTAAAACAACTGGTGGTGGCGTCGATTCAAGCCCAACTTGTTCACCGGCGAGTGAACTGAACTCGACGCTGCTGACATCAGCCGATTTTACAAGTTCTTCAAGGGGTACCTCAAGAACTTCTGCGAGTTTCAGGGCGTTGTCTCGTTTGACGGTAGGGGAGCGGTTGTTTTCCCACCGGGAAATAGTCTCACTGGATACCTCAATAACAGTTGCAAGATACAACTGGGTGAGCTTTCGTTGTTCGCGCAACCGTCGCAGCCGTTTTCCGTCAAGTAGAATAGCGTTATCATTATCCATTCTGAAATGGTATCAGATAGGTATGAATGTATCCAATTATTCCCCGACAACTTTGGTCGAAAATTAATGGGGGAAGGTGAACGAATGAACAAAGCAGAGAAATTCCGCCTTGATTGAAGCGCCAAAGAGCTTCAATCAAGGCGTCGTTGCTATAGGTCAGCACCCTTCGAAATCTTTTTGAATTTTATTTGATTTTTTGTCATATTTAACCTTTTGATTTGGTTCGTAAATTCCTGTTTTGTCAGGGACTTCGATCGTTTCTCCTTTGGCGTTTTTTATTGTGACATTCTGTTCCGTCATGCTCACGACTTCATAGCCTTTCAGATATTGAGCGTAGACAATACTGGTGAACGAAACCACCAACACGGATGCGACAGCTAATGCAGCGATTTTTTTCATTTTTCACCTCTTTTGTTTGATTGAGTTAAAAGTACCCCTGGTTTTTTCATGAACGCTTAAAAACCAAGGGAACCGTGTACAAGAGGCCGCAGCTTGTTCCTCTTTGCAATAAAAGTAGAGCAAACAGAACCGTTTGCCACTCTACATCAACCCACATCAATAGATGTTGGGCTTATGGGACACTAAAAATAACAAAAAAGCCGCTTCCCCGCTGGGAGTCGGCTTTTTTTGCGAGACCTATAAATTTGACTGCTGTTTTACTCTTTGGAAGGAAGGTGGTCGGGTGTAGGGGCCATCGTCACTGAGCCGGGCGGCGAGGGTTGGGGCCGGATGAAGGGGCAAACTGTCTGAGCGCAGCGAGCGCCGGTTGGACCAGCCAACCCGCTGTTTGCCCCGCCGGTTCCGAGCCTTGGCGATCGGGTCGTCTCTGTGACGTGGCTGCCCTTTCTTTAGCGGTGTGGCGCAGACCACAGGGCGGGTTCTTTTCTTTGGGCACGCAAAGAAAAGAATGGGAAGACTGCAAGGATTTCCTACATTTACATCCGAGATGCATACACTGTCACCGAAACTCACAGTGTATTGTTAGCGAATTGTCGCTTTGATTGTTTCTTATTCACGTCGCAGCTTATTCGAGATCCAAACGCACCCTGCAAGCAGGGAAACCACGATGACAGAAAGAACAAATGCAACCAGACCGGTCCATTGGGTCGCCAATTTTGGATACGAGACTTGCAAAAATGGGCGAATTACTAGATCTGCCAAGCCAGCTGCTCCCACGAACCCGAACACAACCGCTAGCCAGCGATCCATGTGGGCCCGCTTCTTCTCCGTCCGATATCGGCGTTCGTCCAAATACCATCTGGCCTGCTCTTTGCTTGATGCTATGAGCCCGATGGTACCGGCAGCCTCCATCAAGTAATCAAGGGCCGAGGTGATTTCTCCGGCTTGGCTAGAATGGTGGATTACGGATTCAGCCGTTGCTAGAACTTCGTAAGCGTCAATCAGATGATCATCGGAGGGAGGGGAACTGGCAGTCGCGCATGCGCGCGCGATTCGTAGGTTATGATATTCGAAATGCTCCGCTCTCGCCTGATTCTCTAAGAGATGAGCCCTGGTGTTAGCATCCTCCCACACGTTGTCCGGCGAATTAGCTAATCTTAGCCATGTCCAAAGGAGGAGGGCTCGATTCCCATGAAAGCAGTAATCTCCGAAAGGACGTAAATCGGGAGGCAATGCTGAAGGCTCCCTGATGGCAGAAGATCGCATCAATACACGCGACATCGACGGGCCGAATCTCGTCAGTAACGCATCCTTAGTATTTGGCTGGTCGCGAAATCGCATCAACGAAATCGAAGGGCGGCCTTGCCACAGTTGTATCCGTCGGAGCCGGTTCTCTTTCTCTGCCGCTCTCGGCGCAACCAGACTTGTGACGGCACCAAAGTAGATTGATCGACAAAGGTCAATAGACGCCTCCCAATCCGCTTGGCCCTCGGAGCCGGCGATTTGGTGCAGCATCCAAAATTCCCCACCAATCTCAAAGGATTGCCCATCCTTTTCAAGGGATTCATCGACCACTGCCTGACTCGTTCGACGCATTTCCTTCAGGAGTTTCCTTTGCTTTCTGCCGACGACCTCTTGGCCACCAATAGTGAACTCGCCCTCATACGCATCAGGCAGGATTTGTTGGGCATCCATTCGCTGCAGGTCCGATTGGACCCAAACGTGATCGAAATACTGCTGAAAGAGGTTGACGACATCTTGAATGAAGTCAGCCTCCTCAAGGATTTCCCAGGTGGTGTCGAGTTGGAAGCTGACGGTCAAGATTCCATCAGAATAGACTTTGAGCCAGGGATAGACGGAAAGAGTCCAGTCATCTCGATCCAGCACCAGCGGAGGTAGGGCAGCACGGAGATGAAGCGGAATCTGCCTCGCTTCTGCGCCCTCGATTCGTTGTTCATGGAAAGAAAGCTCCAAGCAAAATACAAGTTCCTCCGCTATCCGAGGTGGTAAGTTCTCGCTAAATTTCACCGTCCACTGGGAATCCCATTGTCGGCCTTGGGGTTGAAGCCATTCGAGCTGAATGTCGCCTTTCGCATCAAGGTAGAAACACTTCAGATCTGAGAAGCAAACAGTTCGGGCTATCCCTGAATTGAGAAGATTCGTTGCAGTCTTGAGCAGATCCACGTCGGTCGCCACAAGGCCTGCAGTATAGTTGTAGAAGCAATTGACCTGGTGCACTTGCAGTTCGGTCGGGTACGGCTTCATCAAGTGAATTTCCGGCATGGGCATTAGGTTCGTTCTATAAAAGGCACGCTATCAGCTTTCTAACAGTTTAATTAAAGGGAAATTTTCCGTCATATTGTTCATTATAGATGGACATATTTTCCGATTATCGTTCTATTATTCTGAAAAAAGGAAATGTTTTGTTGTTTAGTATCCTCTTATTACATTCCAGCTCGGATTTTTCATATTTGGGCATTCCGGGGACAGTATAGTGAATCGTTCTCCCTCTATTGCCCCGTTGCCTTAGCCAGCGGCGCAAACTCCACCGGAACCCAGGCGTAGCTTCCCTTGCCCTCGGCGCGGACATGGCCGATGCCGGGGAAGGGCAGGTGCATCCCGGCGACCAGGGAGCCGCTTGCCGCCATCTCCTGCATCAGCGCCTTGCGGGTGGCAATGGCCTGCTTCTGATCAACGTCAAACTCGATCGATACGCCCGGACGGGCAAACTGGACGGCGTGGGAGTGGACCACGTCACCCCAGATCAGCAGTTTTTGTCCTGCGGATTCCACCGCATAGGCGGTGTGACCGGGCGTGTGACCATTGGCCTTGACCGCCCGGACGCCCGGAACCAGCGCAGCCCCATCCTGGAACGTCTTCCATCGGCCAGCGGCCAGATACGGCGCAGCCGCGTCGCGGGCCATCTTGAAGTAGGGCTGCCGCTCCTTGGGCATGCCCTCGGCCACCTTTTCGGACAGCCAGAAGTCGTTGTCCGTCTGCGAAACCCAGACCGTGGCATTGGGATAGAGCGGCTTGCCGTTTTCGTCGTTGAGCCCGCCCATGTGGTCGGCGTGGAGATGGGTGATGATGATGGTGTCCACCTGGTCCGGCGCGAAGCCGCTGGCGCGCATGTTCTGGAATGTGAATCCCAGCGTCGGGCCGAACAGTTTCGAGGCGCCGGCGTCCACCAGCACCAAGTGTTCGCCGGTGTTGATCAGGTAGGCGTTGACTGCGGTCTGCATCTTGGGATTGCCGACAAACATCCGGGCCAGCAGCCGGTTCAGGTCGGCTGGTTTGGCGTGGTGGAGCAGTTTTGCGTCCAGTTGAATGGCGCCGTCGTACAGGGCGGTGATCTCAAACTGGCCCAGTTGCATCCGGTAATAGCCGGGAACCTGGTTGTGCGCCAGGGGAGCCTGGGCGTGGGCAGGGAGGTTGAACAGCAGGCATGCGGCAAAGAACAACAGGAAGGGCAGGGGTTTGAACATGGCGTCTTTCCTTAATGGAGATTGTAGGGGGAATTGCCGGGAATATACCAATCTTCAGCCGGGGTGCGCCAAGTTTTTTGGTTCGCGCGCCCCCTTTGCTTACGGTTCGCGGATCAGGCGCAGCAGTTCGTCGGCTGAGATTTTGGCGCTGGCGTCGGTTTCGTCGAGCAGGCTGTCGGCCAGATCGCGTTTCTCGGCGTGCATGCGCACGATTTTTTCCTCAATGGTGTTCTGCGCCACCAGCCGGTACACGGTCACCGGGCGTTCCTGGCCGATGCGGTGGGCGCGGTCCGAGGCTTGATCCTCCACCGCCGGGTTCCACCAGGGATCCATGTGGATGACGTAGTCGGCGGCGGTCAGGTTGAGCCCCAGTCCGCCGGCCTTGAGGCTGATGAGAAAGAGGTCGCCCTGGCCGGCCTGAAAGGCCTCAACCTCGCTTTGCCGCTCCTTGGGCGGGGTGGAGCCGTCGAGATAGCGGTAGGGGATGGAGCGCGCGTCCAGGTATTCGCGGATCAGGGCCAGGTGGCCGACAAATTGGCTGAACACCAGGGCCTTGTGGCCGTTTTCGAGCAGCTCCGCGACCACCTCGCCAAACAGGGTCAGCTTGGCGCCGACCAGCGGGCTATCGGGCACGAGCAGCCGGGGATGGCAGCAGGCCTGGCGCAGTCGGGTGATCTCGGCAAGAATGCGCATCGGCTTCTGGCCGGGCGCGCCTGCTTCGGCCTCGATCCGTTCCAGGGCCTTCTGCCGCAGGGCCTCGTAAAAGGCGGTCTCCTCCGGGCTCAGCTCCACCTGCAGCACCACCTCGGTGCGCGGCGGCAACTCTTCCAGCACCTGGGATTTGAGACGGCGGAGGATAAAGGGCTGCACCAGTTTTTTCAGCCGCCGGCCGGCCTCGCGGTCGTTCAGCCGCTCGATGGGTACGGCGAAACGGGTGTTGAACCGCTCTTTTGAACCCAGCAGTCCGGGATTGATGAAATTGAACAGGGTCCAGAACTCGCTCAAATAATTTTCAATCGGGGTGCCGGTGGTGGCCACCTTGAATTGGGCCTTGAGGTGCATCGCGGCCTGCGAGCGTTTGGTGGCAGCGTTCTTGATTGCCTGGGCCTCGTCGAGAACCACGGTCTGCCATTCCACCGAGGCGAGCAGGTCCGACTCTTGGTGGAGCAGGCCGTAGCTGGCCACCATCAGGTCAAAGGGGCCGAGCTCGGCCACCTGGGCGGCGCGGTCGGCCCCGCCAAAGGGGATGAGCTTGAGGGTGGGGGCAAAGCGCCGGGCCTCGCTCAGCCAGTTGGCGCAGACCGAGGTGGGGGCCACCACCAGGGTCGGGCCCTGGGGG
>NZ_JAVBXR010000019.1 GCF_030824455.1 Desulfobulbus sp. | reverse complement strand
GAACAGTTCGGCGCTGATCGCCCACAGGCGCGGCAAGCGTACCGACGTTTTGTCATGGCAGGTTTAGAGTTGGAGTCACCCTGGAAAAATCTGAAAGGTCAGTGCCTTCTCGGAGACGATGCGTTTCTGGGAAAGCTCTCCCCCCTGCTCAAAGACAAAAGCGTTTTCAAAGAAATTCCTCGCGTCCAACGCTTTGCTGATCGGCCACCCTTGGAAGAGATTGTACCTGTCACAGGAAGCCGTGCAGCCCGTGATGCAGCCATTCTCAGGGCCTGCCAGGAGTTCGGCTACACCCAGACGCAAATCGCCGCCGCAACCGGCTTGCACAATTCAACGGTGAGCAAAATCATTCGGAAAATGGAATAATTCAAGATTCAAGATCTGACCCCTGCGATGCTGTGACCCCTGCGATGCTGCGATGCCCAGACCCCGACAGTCGACTGCCGGGGCCTGGGGTGTGCAGGGGAGCGTTGCGCTCAGCGCTTGAGGCTGACCTCGCGGGTCACCTTGTGGATCGGGAATTCAGCCTCCGGCACGCCCGGCAATTGGCGGAAGGTGAGGGTGGCTTCCACCACGGCCTCTTCAACGCCTTCGGGCAGCCTGACCTCAATGGTCTCCTTTCTCGGCACAAAGGGCTGCAGGCTGGTGTCGCGCATCAGGGTCAGCTTGCGGTTGGCCGCATAGACCATGGTGTTGTCGTCGTAGCCCAGTTTGTGTTGCGGCATATAGGTTTTGGTTTCCGTGTACAGTTCCTTGCCGTCCTTGGAACTGACCTTGATGTCCAGGGTCACCCGGTTGGGCGAGGGGCAACCGTCGGGGAAACGGTGGCCGATGCGGCTCACCACCTCGCTGTTGATCACCACCAGCGGAATCAATTCCTTGGCATTGGGCTTCATGCGATAGCCAATGGCGGTGAGATTGAGGTCGATCCATTCCTTGAGGCGTATGGAGGTTTGGGCGGGGTCCTGATAGTTGGGCGGGAAGCGGTGGCCCCCCTCTTTTTTCATGTGGCAGTCCTGACACGACTCGGTTCCGCCCATGGGCACGTAAAATTGCTGATGGCTGTCAAAGGTGGAGGTGCACCACATCGGTTCGTCGTAATGCTGCACATTGGGCCCCTGATGACACTGGGCGCAGAACACCGTGTCGCGCAGCATTTCACTCTTGGCGACGGTGGTGAATTTTGCGTCTCCATGGGGGCCGGCGAATTCGGGCCCGTAGATGACGTTTGGCTGGGGATTGCCGTCGCGGAACTTGCGGATGACGGCGTTGCGGTTGTGACAGACGATGCAGGTGATCCGCAGTTTGCTCAACACCTCTTCGTCGCCGTCGACAATGGCCTTGGCGATCTCGTCTGCGACCTTGTCGGAGGCGTCCATCATCTGCGGCAGATGGCATTCAACGCAGGGCTTGAGGAAGGCCTTGGTGGTGGGCGCCACCTCGCGCGATTTTTTCAGCTCGGTGTCGCGGGAATTGACGTAGCCCTGGAACGTGGCCAGGGTGCGGCCAATCGGGCCGAGCATCGGTTTGGCGTGGAGCGACTGCTCCCACTGGGTGTAGATTTCCTGATGGCACTCCTTGCAACTCGACGCGTCGTACTGCTGCACCAGTTCGTCCAGGGTTTGCGCCTCCTGGGCCGGGGTGAGTCCGGGTGCGGCCGTCAGCGCCAGGGTTGTGACTGCTGCCAGAATCCGTTTCATGATCTCCTCCTGTGCATGGTTGACCTGCCTGTGTGATCTCCGGGTTCGGGATCGCCATAGAGCGAGAGCGGGCGAATGCGCGCCGCTCGTTTGCGTTCAGGGGCTCGCCGGGAATGGGACGCCCGGCGGCGGCGAGCTGTTTTGCCGCAACTGGTTGGGAGTGGGAAGAGGGTGGGGGCCGTTTAAGTTGGTCCCCAACGTGTGGGGCTCAGGTAATTTTTACCGATTGGCGGGTGAGCGGTCAACCTCTTTGTCGCCCGCTTGACCGTCTGCCGGATGGTCCGGCAAAGAGCCTGAACTTGTCTGGATTCGTCTCGAATCGCCCGAAACCAGCGTTGGCAGCGATGTGTCGCGAGCGGGAATTTGGGGCATCCAGCCTCGGCGCGTCGCGTCGGGCTGGATTGAGAGAGTGGGCGGTTCGGGGAAGGATCAGGAAAACAATTGTACTGCGGCCATTTTTTCTTTTTCGATCCGCAATTCCTGTCTCAGCTGCATGACGGCGAAAAAATCCTCTTCCACGCCGAAATAACGGGCCAGCAGCAGAGCCTCCTGAACCGGCAGCCGTTTTTTGCCGCCAAGCACCCCGCAAAGATCGGCCTTGGCAATGCCGGTGTCTTTCGCCACCCTGTAGATGGTCAGGTTCTGAGGCTGAAAATAATCGTTGTGCAACATCGCGCCCAGATGATCGTTCACGTCTGCGTTTGACAACATGGTGAGTCCTCCCTCGAATGGTTGCGTTTGAGATGGTCGCTTAACCTGTTCGTAGTCGTTGTCGCGAAAGACGAGGCCGGCAATGCTTCCGCTTGGTCAAGGCGATGCACTATGGGCGCCAGCGGTAAGCGGCGAATAATATTCGTTACATCAAGGCGATGGTTGTTGGTTCGGGCCTGCGTTTTAGTGTAAGGGAGAAGCGGGTTGCGCGCGCTGCGAAACTGTGGCGCAGCCGCCGCAGATGTGAGGAGCCGCGCCTCGCATCCGTGGCGGCCGCAACAGAAAGAGTGGCTGAATACAGGAGGCGGCGACAACCGCATTGAGCCGCACGTGGCAGGCGTCTTGTGTTGCGCGCGTTGTTCGCCCGATTGCGAGGAATCCGAAAAGGCGCCGTCTTTACGGCAACATTGACACGCACTTGGCAACCCTCTATATTGATTTGTAGAAGCAGGGAGAGGTTGAGCCTTTCCCTGTGATCCTGGGACGTTCATGGCCAGCGCCAATAAGGAGACAGAATGCAGCGAAGACCCATGCTCCGCTTGTTGTGTGTGTTGTTCCTGACCTCGATTCCTGCGTTCGGCGCCGAGCCCGGCGCATCCCCGGATCACCTGGCTCAGGTGATGCAAACCGGGCAGTTGCGGGTGTGCATCTGGCCCGACTACTACGGCATCAGCTACCGCAACCCCAAGACCCAGGAACTTGCCGGCGTTGACGTTGATCTGGCCCACGAACTGGCGCACGACCTCGGCCCCCAGGTGCGGGTCGAATTTATCGACAGCTCCTTTGCCCGGCTGATCGAGGACGTTGCCGGCGACCGTTGCGACATCGCCATGTTCGCCATTGGCATTACCCCGGCCCGCGCCGAAAAGCTCCGTTTCAGCCAACCCCATCTGCAAAGCGACGTTTACGCCGTCACCACCCGCACTAACCGGCGCATCCGGCAATGGGACGACATCGACCAGCCCGGCGTGGTGGTGGCAGTGGCCAAGGGCACCTTGCACGAGCCGTTGATGCGCCAGCGGCTTCGCCAGGCGCGCCTGGCAGTGCTGGACACCCCCTTTGCCCGCGAGCAGGAGGTGGAGTCGGGCCGCGCCGATGTGTTCATGACCGATTATCCCTACAGCCAGCGGATGCTGGCCAATTCCGACTGGGCCCGGCTGGTGGCTCCGCCGACAACCTACCAGCTGACCCCCTACGCCTACGCCATGGCCCCCGGCGACGACCGCTGGCATGCCCGGGTCGAAGAATTTGTCCGCGCCGTCAAGCAGGACGGTCGCCTGCTCGAGGCGGCCAAGCGGAACCGGCTTGAAGCCATCGCCAAACTCGACTGACCACGGCCGCGCAGGTGACTCTTCGCCGCGCCCTGAGCGCCAACCTTGTGTTCCTGTCCCTGACGGCGGCGGTTGTCCTGGCCGTTTGCGCGGGCACGGGCTACGTCGTTCATCGCCAGAAAAACGCCGCAATCCTTGAGACGCTGCAACACAGCGCCCTGCACGCGCGCGCCTTTGAAGAGCACTTGACCCGCAGCCTGGAAAGCGTCCAGCGGCTTGCCGATCTCATCGCCGCCGGATCGACCGAATCCACACCGGCAAAGATGGGCGAATTGTTGGCCCCCATGCTGCGCCAGGCCCCGTTTATTCGCTCCCTTTCCCTGTTTGACGCCACTGGCCGGATTGTGGCCAGTTCCAACGCCGGCAACCTCGGCGTGCAGTTGGATCTGGGCGATTATTTCCCGCACACCGCTGCATCCCCTGGCGCCTCGCTGCGCATCGGTCGCCCCTGGGCGGGCCGTGATTTTGACGAAGGCCGGCCGTCGACGCTGGCGCAACCGTTGCCCGCCGACCAGCTTGGCTTCATTCCGGTGCTCTGCCGGGGCGAATACAAGGGCAAGGAGGTGCGGTTGGCGGTTGCGCTCAATCCGGATTTTTTCATCAACTATTTTACCCAGTGGTTGACGGCTGAAGACGGCTTTGTCGAGATCCTGCGCTATGATCGTCTGGTGCTGCTGACCAGCGGCGAACGCACCCCGCTGGGCGGCGAGCATCCCGACCTGATGCTGGCGCAATTGCTGCGCCAAGCGGAAATCGGCCGCTACCAGAGTGAGCGACAAGGGCATGATTTCACCGCGTTTCGCGTGTCTCGGCTGTATCCGCTGGTGGTGGCGACGCATCTCTATCACGATCAGGCGCTGGCGAGCTGGCGGCGGGAAAGCCGCCGGCTGGTCGCCTTGGTGGGGTTGGCGACGGCCTGCCTGGTCTATCTGGCCACGGCCGTGTATCGGCGCGAGCAACGCATCGCCGCCGCACGGGAAGCGGCGCGGCGGAGCGAATACGAACGGCTCGCGGCCACCGTGTTTGAAACCGTGCTTGAGGCGGTGATGGTCACCGATTCCAGGCAGCGGATTATTGCGGTCAATCCAGCCTTTACCCGCATCACCGGCTACGGGGTCGAAGAGGCGGTGGGCGCTGATTTTTCCCTGCTGGCCAGCGGTTATCACAGCGACGAGTTCTTCCAGATGGTGCAGCAGTCCTTGGCAAGCCAGGGGCACTGGGAAGGCGAGGTGCGCAACCGCCGCAAAACCGGGGAGATCTTTGTCGCCTGGCTGTCCATTAATCAGGTCTGCGACAACGCCGGCAATGTCGTGCAACTGGTGACCGGGTTCTCCGACATCACCGAATATTGCGCCGAGGCCGAGCGCATTTCGCATCTGGCCCACCACGACCTGCTCACCGGCCTGCCCAACCGGGCCTTGCTGCTTGACCGTCTGCGCCAGGGGCTGCGTCAAGCGCACCGCGATCGCAGACAATTGGCGGTGATTTTTTTTGATCTGGACAAATTCAAACCGGTCAACGACCAGTTGGGGCACACCGTGGGGGATCGCCTGCTGCAGGCCTTGGCAATGCGGTTGCTGGGGGAGGTGCGGGTCGCCGACACCCTGGCGCGTCTTGGCGGGGATGAATTCGTGGTGCTGCTGCCGGTGATGAAAGATGGGCGGGACGTCCTGGTGGTGGCGGAGAAGATTCGTCTGGCTGTGGCGCAACCGTTTCCGATCGATCGGCATCTGGTCAACGTCTCCGCCAGCATCGGCATTGCCCTGTACCCTGATCACGCCCAGGAAGGAGAAGAGTTGCTGCGGTGCGCGGATCGCGCCATGTATCAGGCCAAGGCTGAGGGCGGCAATCGTTTTGTGGTGTATCAGGCGTGAAAACGGAGCGCGCGGCCCTTATTTCCGGTGCAGGTCAAACTCCAGGGTGATGGTTGCGTCTTCCCCGGTCAAGGGCAGGACAGGCTGCGGGGAGGAATTGTTGGTGACTTTCTGGCCGTGCTTTTTATAGTGCTTCCTGCGGGTTCCACGCTTTCCTTTCTTTCCCCGAGGCATTCATGCACAACGCCTGCGACATTCGCGATTTGTTTGACCGTTGCGCGACGGCCTACGATCAGGACCGTCCCAAACTTGTGCCCGGTTTTGCCCAATTGTACGGCGCAGCCTTGCAAGCCTTACCGCAATCGGCGGTCGCCCCGGAGGTGCTTGATCTCGGCGCCGGCACCGGGCTGTTTGCCGCCATGGTCGCTGCGGCCTATCCCCAGGCCAGCATTCATCTGACCGACCTCTCCGAGGCCATGCTCGCCCAGGCGCGATTGCGCTTTCAGGGCAACCCGCGCATCTCTTACGCCGTACAGGATCACCTGCAACTCAATGCCCCGGCCGCCTACGATCTGGTGATCTCGGCCCTGTCGATTCATCATCTTGAAGATGCGGACAAGCGACGGCTTTTCGAGAAGATGTATCAAGCCCTGCGTCCCGGCGGGCTCTTGGTCAATGTCGATCAGGTGCGGGGGCCTTCCGCTGCCGAGGAAGAGGTCTATTCGCAGCAATGGCTGGCCGAGGTCCGCGCCGCCGGCGTCTCGGAGGCGGCCTTGCAACAGGCGCTGGAACGGATGCAGGCCGATCGGAACGCGCCTTTGACGGATCAATTGGCCTGGCTGGCTGACGCGGGGTTTGCGCCGGTGGAGTGTTGGCGCAGCCGGTGTCGATTCGCGGTGTTTGGTGGTTGGAAACGCGGCTGAAAAAAAGGCTGAACCGCCCGCCGCGCGCGTCCAGGAGAGCGCGCAGACGAGGTCAGAAGCGCGGGAGCAGCACCCGGTCGGCGGTTTCGTGATTCTTTTATCGCAACAATGCAGCAGCACATGGAAAACACTATGGAAAACCAGCAACCCGACTCGTCGCCGCATCCGCCACATCCGCCTCTGCCGCTCTCCGGTCTCCGGGTGCTGGAACTGGGGCACAACATCATGGGGCCGGCCTGCGGCTTGATCCTGGCCGATCTCGGGGCCGAGGTCTTCAAGGTCGAACGGCCGGGCAAGGGCGACGACACCCGCTGGCTGCAGGGCTTTGGCGCCGGTTTTTTCACCTGCTTCAACCGCAATAAAAAAAGCCTGGCCATTGACCTGAAGCACGAACAGGGGCGGGAACTCTTTCTCAAGCTGGTGGAAAAGGTCGACGTGCTGATTGAGAATTTTGCCCCCGGCACGGTCGAACGGCTGGGGCTCGGGGCCGAAGTTTGCCGGCGGCGCAACCCCGGCCTGATCTTCTGCTCGCTCAAAGGGTTCATGCCCGGCCCCTACGCCCACCGGCCGGCCCTGGACGAGGTGGTGCAGATGATGGGCGGTCTGGCCTACATGACCGGACCCAGCGGCAAACCGATGCGCGCCGGCGCCTCGGTCACCGACATCCTCAGCGGCGGCTTCGGGGTCATCGGCATTCTCGCCGCCCTGCTCCAGCGCGGGCAGACCGGCCAGGGGCAGGTGGTGCAGGCCTCGCTGTTTGAATCCGTGGCCTTTCTCATGGGCCAGCACATGGCCGGGGCCGGGGTTTCCGGGCAGGCCCCGCCGCCTATGCCCGAGCGCGGGCGCACTTGGTCGGTGTATGAGCTGTTTGCCGCCAAAGACAACCAGCAGGTGTTTATCGGTCTCACCTCGGACCGCCATTGGCGCCGTTTTTGTGCAACCTTCGGCTTCGACGATTGGGCCGAAGATCCCAAACTGGCCACCAACCAGGGCCGGATCGAGGCGCGCTCCTGGTTCTTCCCCGAACTGCAGCACCGGCTGCAACGACTGACCAAAGCCGAGTTAATGGCTTTGGCCGAGCAGGCCGGCATCCCCTTTGCCCCGGTCAACCAGCCGGTGGATCTGTGGGATGATCCCCACATGAACCAATCCGGCGGCCTGGCCGTCACCGAAACGCCTTCCGGCAAACAGGTCAAGCTGCCCAAACTGCCGCTGCGGCTTGCCGGCCAGACCTTTGATCTGCGCCTGCAACCGCCCATGGTGGGCGAAGGTGCCGCCGACATCCTCCAACTGGCCGGACTTTCGCCAACGGAAATCGAAGCCCTGGCCGCAGCTGGGATCATCGCAACCCAGCCGTGCCGCCACGCAGAGTAGCCGGGAGCAGCCCGAATGAAGCACCGCGCAATATGGGGACGTGAGTGTGCGCCGGCTACCCCCAAAGCCATTCCAAACAATTGTCAACCTTCTTGGAATTTGCCCCGCCTTGGTAAGCACTACGTAAAGGCGCGAACCTCAATACGGCGGATGCTGGCAGGGCGCGATGGTGAACTCGCGCACGGGCTGGCCGGATTGATCCAGCATCGGTCTGCCGTAGGCGTCGAGCACTTGGCGCTCCCAGCGGCACATGCCTGGCGAAACTTGGGGCGGAACAGCGGCAACCGGCGGCTGATAGCTGTGCGGGGCGGGATCAAAGGCCGCGACAAAGGGCGAGGCGAGAAAGGAGGCGGTCCGTTCGCCAAGGTGTTCAACGCCGCTGGTGTAATGCGCCAGTCCGGCGCTGGGCGCCAGGGGCGTTGCTGCAACGATCAATCCAAGGGTCAGCATGGTTTTCTTGAGCATGAATGCGCCTCCATCGGGGGAATGAAAAGGGAACAGGGCTGCTGTTTAAAAAATCTTTTCATGATCGGCCCGGCCGTCAAGCCAAGGCCAAATATTTGTATGGTCGCGGGGCATTGATGGGCCATCCCGCAGCCCGGCAAGAGCCCGCGCAATCCGGCCCATGCTTCCGGAACCCACTACGGCCTCGGATTCCACGGCGTGGCGTCGAGGACGCAAACTCTGCATAGCCTACTCATGAGGCGTTGCCAATGAAGATCCCAGCTTTGTCCCCATCAATGCAGGCGTCGGCGCTCTGTGCGCTGGCGTTCGCCACCTTCCACCCAGGCGGCGCCC
>NZ_JAVBXR010000043.1 GCF_030824455.1 Desulfobulbus sp. | reverse complement strand
AAGTTAAGCTCTTCAGCGCCGATGGTACTGCATGGGAGACTATGTGGGAGAGTAGGTCGCCGCCGATTTTTTACCAAAGCCCTTAGTGCAGCTATGCTGCACTAAGGGCTTTTTTTGTTGGCTGAGGAGGGCTCACGTCTTTACGATCATTTTGCCAAAGGCTGCGCTAAGAGCTCGAAAAGGGCCAATCACTCGATTATACGCCGGTTTGCGCTCGCATCATCCCAATTGCTTGCCCGATTCTGGGGTGGGGTTATTCTCAATCGCCAGCAAAATCAGCTCGGATTGACCCGGCTCTGTGAAAATGCGTCGCGCGTTGAGCCGAAGCGTGAGCTTGCCAATCGTTTCAAATTCGTGGGTCATCTCAAAATCGTTGAACACGGCATTATGGGACAGAATTTCTCCCAGCAGTGCATGCAACGCAGGAATGTCCCATTGCCGGTCGTCTAAGTCATAGAGCAATTGTCCGAGAGTGGTTTCAGGCGTCATCTGAAAGGCGCCGTAAAAAGCAGGATTTGCCGAGATCACCCGCAAGTCTGCGTTCAGCACCAGTAACGGTTCGCGCACCGTGGCGACAACAGCCTCGGCCAGATGCGCATGCGCCTCGCTGAGGGCCGCCTTTATTTGCTTGCTCTCGGTGATGTCGGTAAAGGTGATGACCGCCCCTTCGATGACGTTCTCCAGGGTGCGGTAAGGCAGGATGCGCATGGCGTACCACATCCCCGCCAGGGAGTGAACTTCCACCTCTTTGGGAACCAAAGTGTCCAGAACGGCTCGCGTATCCTCCAGCAGCGAGTCGTAGCCAGCCAAGTTGGAGACGATGTGGCCTACCGGCCGCCCAATGTCGCTCTGGATCAGGTTGATGATCTTGGTGGCGGGAGGGGTGAAGCGCAGGATGCGCAGCCCGTGATCGACGAAGACCGTGCCGATGCCGGTGCCGGCCAACAGGTTGTTCATGTCGTTGTTGGCGCGGGTCAGGTCAGCCACCTTGTTTTGCAGTTCGGCATTGACCGTTGCCAGTTCCTCGTTGACCGACTGCAGCTCCTCTTTTGACGTCTCCAGCTCCTCGTTGGTGGACTGCAATTCTTCATTGATCGACTGCATCTCTTCGTTGGAGGATTTGAGCTCCTCGTTGGTTGTCTGGAGGTACTCCTCTTTGGCGCGCAATTCTTGCTTGAGCGCTGCAACCTGCGTGTCGGCGCCTAAGTCTGGACTGCGCGGAGTCTGCACGTCAGTTTCTGGCGGGGCCTCTTCCAGGATAACCAGGAATAACGGGGGTTCGGAGGCTGCCTCTGCATTTGGCTGCGCCGGTCGAACGATCAGGTTGACCGGGGTGAAGCTGCCGTTGGTCTTGACCCGAAGCCCTGGACTGCGAACAATCTCCATGCCTGCAGCCACTTTATGCAGGGCTGAGGTTAACTCGTGCCGCAAGCCCTCCCGCGCCATCTTTAAAATATTGTAGACACCCACCTCGCCCACCGCCGGTTCCAGGTACATCCCGGTGCGGCCGTGCAGGTAGAGAATGTCGCCGTGGACGTTGACCAGTGCGCCGGACGGGACGAGTTGCTGTAAAAGCGCCTGTTCGGTCAATTCGCGCAGCGTCAGCTTTTTTCGATTGGGCATTATTCCGGCAACAGCCTGAGGTAATGCCGCATCCATGGCCGTTTGGGGGGGCAGAAAGCTGCCCAGCCCGATGCGCGAGGCGCCGTGCAGCGTGTCCTTGCGCTGATAGACCTTTATCTTGCGGTCCTGCACGGTGAAAAGATTGCCGAAATCGCCCACGGTCTCGGAGGTACCCAGCACGAGAAAACCGCTTGGATTAAGGGCATAGTAAAAGAGCGGGATCAATTTCCTCTGCAAATCCGTACCCATATAGATCAGGAGATTGCGGCAGCTGATCAGGTCGAGTCGGGAAAACGGCGGATCTTTGATCACATCCTGTTCGGAAAAAATCAACATGTCGCGGATGGTTTTGTGGATGCGATAGGCGCTGCCGTCGGCCTCAGCCGAAAAATAACGCGCCAACCGTTCCGGCGAGACGTCGGCGGCAATGCTGGCCGGATAGAGTCCAACGCGGGCCGTGGCAATCGCCTGGTTGTCAATGTCGGTGGCAAACACCTGGATTTTGCAGCTCTGTTTCAGCGATTCCTGTTGCTCGGCAAGGAGGATGGCCAGGGAATAGGCCTCTTCGCCGGTGGCGCATCCCGGCGACCAGACCCGTATCGAACCGCCGATTGGTTTGCCGACAAAGAGTTGCGGCATAATTTTTTCCTCAAGCGCCTGGAAAACCGGCGGATCGCGGAAAAAATTGGTGACTCCGATGAGCAGGTCGCGAAAAAGGGATTCCACCTCGGTTGGTGTCTGCTGCACATGTTTAACATAGCTCTCCATGGTGTCGATCTGCTGGAGCGCCATGCGTCGCTCGATCCGGCGGTTGATGGTGCTTGGCTTATACTGCGAGAAATCGTGCCCGGTCTGGGCGCGCAGCAGGATAAAGATTTTTTTCAACGCGTTCTCGCTTTTGGGCGACGGCGCGGCGGCCAACTTCGGCGCTTTGCCAAAGGCGTGGGCCGCATAGGCGATCAACTGCGCGGGCATCTCGGCCGGCGGCAGCTCAAAGTCAACCAGACCAGTGGCGATGGCGCTGCGCGGCATGCCGTCGTACTCGGTGGTCGCCGGATTCTGGGCCATGGCCATGCCGCCTTCGCCCTTGATCGCCCGCACGCCCTGGGCGCCGTCGCTGCCGGTGCCGGACAGCACAACGCAGATGGCTCGTTCGTGCTGATCCTGGGCGAGCGAGCGGAAGAAATAATCAATCGGCAGGCGTTGTCCACGGGGGGAGGTCGGCTCGAGCAGTTGCAGGGCGCCGCCGAGAAAGGCCATGTCGCGATTGGGCGGAATAATGTAGGTGCAGTTGGGACGCACCACCATGCCGTCCTCGACCTCGAAGACCTGCATGCGGGTGTAGCGTTGGATCAGATCGGTGAGGATGCTCTTGTGGTCCGGCGCCAGGTGCTGCACCAGGACAAAGGCCATGCCGGGATCCGCGTCGACCGGCATGCCGGAGAAAAACGACTCGAAAGCCGCCAGCCCTCCGGCCGAGGCGCCGATGCCGACAATCGGAAAGCTGACGGTCTGGTCCTTGATCGTCTCGTGCGCGGCAACGGTTTGTTCGCCGCTGCTGGGCGCCTCGATGGCCTTGGCGTCGCCTGATGCGTCCGCAACGGCGGTTGAATCCTGTTTGCGTTTTGCCATAGTGGCCTTCTCACCTGATAAACCGTCTTGATGATGTTGGTCAGCGGCCGTCAAAGATGGAAGGGGAGGGCGGGCAACCGCACCGGGCGCACTTCAACACTTCAAAGGCTTTCTCTCAAACTCGAGAAAAGCTGACGCTGTCTTTTTTAAACTCGTCAATCACTTCGTCGCTTAAAGAAGGCGGAACTTTCGGCAAGATATGAACGAACGTCTCTGCTGTGACCAGATAGTCCTTTTTGCTGGCAAGTTCCTGTTCAAAAGCAAAATGGGCGGCCTGTTGGAACAGATACTGGATGTCTGCGGGAGTGAATCCGGACGTCAGTTCAACAATCTGCTCTACATTGACGTCGCCGGTGTTTAATTTTGCAAGATAATATTCGAGAATTGTAGTCCTACCTTCCTTATCTAAGCCACCCACCGGAATGATGCAATCAAATCTTCCTGGTCGCAGCATGGCCGCATCCAATTGTCGAATGTAGTTGGTGGCGCAGACCAGGAGGATTTTGTTTTTTTGATTTTTGAGTAAAGAAATTTGCTTGAGAAACTCGTTGGTGATCGACTTGTCAATCCGGTCGCCCACGTCACGACTCCCGGCAATCTCTTCAAATTCATCGATAAAGAGGACCACCTCGTCAAGGTCGCGCCCCTTTTCCATCAGCTCGCGCAGATTGGCGCCGATTTTTTCAACGCCGTCCACCATCAGCATGCTGGGCACAATCTCAATGTATTTCCAGGACAAGGCCCCGGCAATGGCCTTGGCAAAATGAGTTTTTCCGGTGCCTGGAGGGCCAAAAAACAGGATTGTCTTCGGGGGGACCACCCCGTGTTTTTGGGAAAGGCCGGCCTCGATCAGGGGGAGAATGATTTTGCGTTGCACCAACTGCTTGGGGGGTTGGGAATCGGAAATGGTGTCCCACATCTCCCTGCTCATAGTCTGGGCGCCCATCTCGTTTAAGATGCTTCGCCGCTTGTGGGCTTCTTCCTCATCGGGAGCGTGTTCCATATTATCCAGGAAGTCGATGCAGGCCGTTCGTAACCCTACGTCGCGATACAGTTTTTCCGAGAGCAGCCATTTGTGTTTCAACACCATGGGCCAAAGGTTGGCGGCAATGTCCGGTTCAAACTCCACTCCGCTGAGGTCAATAAATTGCTGTTTGCATTCTTCAGGCGATAGAAGCGCCTGGGTGTTGTCTTTCATACTCTACCTTGCTTGCCGTGACTCTGTTGCTGCCGAATCCGGCTAAATATGTTGTGAAAGCGCAGGGAGGCCGGCTACTTGCCCGCCATTATTGTCCTCTGCCTGTCATTCTTGCTTGCTTGTCCTGTTCTTCTTGAGACAGTTGTTGGGGCGGTGATTTTTTCTGGTCCTGCCGGTCCCGACTGTGCGCGTCATTACGTTGGGGAACTTGTTTTTCCTGTTGTCTTTGCACCTGCGGCTGCCGTTTGTTTTGCTCCTGCTCGTGTTGTTGCTGAGCCTGGGGACGCCGTTTAGGCGCCTGGATCTGCCGCTCTGCCGCTTGTGGCTGTTTGTGAGGCGCCTGCTGCACCCGCTGTGGTTGCCGCTGAGCCTGAGGTCGTCGTTGAGGCGTCTGAATCTGCTGCTGCTGTTCCTGGATGAGCTGCTGATGTCGCTGCACCTCAGGGAGTTGTTGATAATGTTCTTGTCTTTGACGCCGTATTTCCTGGGTCTGTTGTTGCGGTCTGGGTTGATGGTTCTCCACCCCCCACGTTTTATTCTTTTGCCAATAGTGATTGGTCTGCCATTTTTTCCAGTTGTTGTGGAGCCGTTGATTGGGAATCCGTTCATACTCCCACCGGTTTCCAGACCAATTGCGGTCGCGGTAGTAGCCTCTCCAGCCGGGGTCAACGTCGTAATAAAAGCTGGGAACCTTGCGATAATAGGTCCAGCCCCGATTGTACGAATGTGATCGATACCAGCGGCCTTCCCAAGGACGCCACCACCAGCCGTTCCAGAAAAACAGGTCAAAGTCGCTGTCAGGCGCAACGTACACATTGTTGGTGTCAGGCAGGACGATCATCTCTGGCGGCGCGTCAAACACCACCGGCGCCGGCAGAGCAAATCCGATGCTGACGTTGACCTCCGCCCTGATCGAATGCGGCAGGATGACGACTGAAGTCAGCAGCATGAGTGCGAAGCATATTTTTTTCATTGGGCGGCCTCTTGATTCGGTTGGGTTGGGTTGGGCCCAATTTTCATTGGGCGCCAATTTTCTTTAGTGATTGCGGCGTCTCATGGTTGCGCCTTGCTGGCAGTGCGCCAAGCTCTCGGGCCAATTGGAAGATGACGACGATCACGCCGATCACGCCCGCCGGGATACGCTTCTCTCGTGCGCCGGTTTCAGCTCAGGATCGACGCAGCAGCAAGGCGCATTGTTCGGCGGCAAGCGGCCTGCTGAACAGGTAGCCTTGTCCTTCGTCGCAATGCAGCGCTTTGAGGAAAGCCCGTTGCTCCTCGTCCTCAACGCCCTCGGCCACCACCCGTTGCTTAAGGCTGATCGCCATGGCAATGATCGCGCCGGCGATAATGCCGTGACCCTTGGCGGAACCAATGTCCTGCACAAAGGAAGGGTCAATCTTGAGGATATTGATCGGAAATTTGGTGAGGTAGCTCAGGCTGGAGAACCCGGCGCCAAAATCGTCAACCGCCACCTGCGCCCCCATCTCTCTGAGTTGCTCCAGTATCGCGATGCTGGATTCGGCGTCCCGCATCAAGACGCGTTCGGTTACTTCCAGTTGCAGGCAGGCCGGGGCTAGGCCGGTTTCGGATACAATGGCGCGCACGCCGTCCACAAAGTCCTTGCCGCAAAATTCCTGTGCAGAGATGTTGACCGAGATCGAATCCAGGGCCAGCCCGGCGTCTTGCCAGCGCTTGGCCTGGGTGCAGGCTTCCCGCAGCACCCAACGGCCAATGGGCGCCATCAGGCCGCAACTTTCGGCGATCTCCACAAATCGACCGGGCAAAACCATGCCCCATTCCGGGTGATTCCAGCGCAGCAGGGCTTCAACGCCGGCAATGGCTCCGGATTCCAGATTGATTTTAGGCTGGTAGTGCAAGACAAATTCTTGCCGTTGCAGCGCATGTCGCAGGCCATTTTCAATGGCCTGGCGCTCGACCACGCGGACGTTCATGTCGTGCTTGAAATACTGCGAATTGTTGCGGCCTTTCTCCTTGGCGCTGTACATGGCGGTGTCCGCATTCTTGAGCAGTGTTTCCGCATCCTTGCCGTCTTCTGGATAGATGCTGATGCCGATGCTGGTGGTTACATGCAGTTCGTGCTCGCCAATGAGGTGCGGGGCCGCCAGAGCCGAGAGAATTTTATCGGCAACCAGGGTCGCCTTTTCCGCAAATTTGTCCTCGGTCACCAGAATCACAAATTCATCGCCGCCTTGCCGGCTCACCGTGTCGGAGCCGCGCACACAGGCGCACAGCCGATCTGCGACTGATTGCAGCAATTGGTCGCCAACCGCATGGCCAAGCGAATCGTTGATGTGCTTGAAATGATCCAGATCCAAAAACAAGAGGGCCAGATGGGTGCCGCGTCGTTTGGCCAGGGCAATGGCCTGCGCCACCCGATCATTCAACAGGACGCGATTGGGCAAATTGGTGAGGAAATCGTGTTGCGCCAGATGCGCCATTTTCAAGGCCATCGACTGTGCGGCCGAAATATCGTGAAACACAATCACCGCGCCGGTCAGTTTGCCGTCCCAATCATGGATAGGCGCAACAGAATCTTCGATGGCTGCTTCTTGGCCGTCGCGGCGGATCAGAATCGTGCCTTGGGTGAGGGCCATGGCTGTGTTTTGCTGCAACACTAATTCAATCGGATTTGGCTTGGGTTCGCGGCTGGCGTTGTCAATGATGCGCATGACCTCGCCGATGGGATAACCGCGCGCTTCTTCCCGCGACCAGCCGGTCATGCCTTCAGCGGCAATGTTGAGATAATCGACGTTGCCCGTCATGTCCGTGCCGATCACCGCGTCGCTGATCGAATTGAGGGTGATTTCGGCGCGCGCTTTTTCCAGGAAATAGGTTTCTTCGACGGCCTTGCGCTGGATAAGGTTATGGAGCGACTGCGGCGTCAGGTAACTGTCCAGATTGCTTTTCGACAGATACCCCTGGGCGCCGCGCTGCACCGACATTGTGGTCAATGCTTCGTCGTCCGCCGCGCTGAGCGTCACTATCGGCGTGTGCGGCGCTGCGGCGAACAGCTGGTCAAAGGTGTCGATGCCTTGACTGTCGGCCAGCGAGAGATCGGCAATGACGGCATCGACGCCGCCTGCACGCAAGCGGGCAAGCCCCGCAGACAACTGCGTCACCCACTCGACGGTAAAAAGGCCGTCCCGTGCATTGTCGAGCACCTTCTCCAGCGTTTTGGCATCGTCGGCGTTGCCGGTGACAATCAAAACTCGATTCGCCATGTTCTTCTTCTCCTTTGAGCGCGACAATCCATGCGGAGGCGGCCGTGATGCATATTTTGGTGAAGTCTGGCTTGCCATGCTCGCAAAGGTCGAGAATGCTCGTCCAGTTTGCCCTGTAAAATCGATATATTGCAAGGTGTGAAACAGGAGCGGGCAAAAGGGCGCTGGTCGGCAGGGCGCTCTTTTTTCCGAAGAAAATTGCAACAGATCGCGCGTTGTTCACGCTCGGGAAAATACGCTCAGCGCCGCGAAAGGCGCAGGGAACAACCGCGTTCCCGTCGCCGGTGAACAATTCCTTGACCAGATAGGCAGGATTTTTCACCGGTGGCCAAGAACGCAGAAGATTTTCCAGGAAGAGGGGGGCTGCGCCGACAACGCAGCCTGCTCGATCCAGGCCGTCATCAGTGCAATGGTCAGCTTAAGGTCGGGGTCGAAAACCTGATCAAAGGGGTGCTGCACAAAGCCTAGCGATGGCCGTCACGGTTCAGGCCCTCGCCTCTGACGAGGGGTTCGTTGGCCAAGGTCACGCCGCGGGTCTTGGCGCGCGCATCCATCCGCTGGTGTTGTTCTTTGCGAAGAAGTTCTCGTTCCTCGACCGTTTTCGCGGCGCGCATTGCGCCGTGATATTCGGCGCGCTCTTCAAGGGTCATAAGCTGGCTGCCGTAGACCTGCTCCTGGCCCTGCGTCGCGGCAATTTTTTGCACCGGCGACGGATCCGCCGCCGCCGCGATCACGGCCGACAAGGACAAAACGCCAATCATGCAATGCAGAACGCTTTTTTTTCGATTCATTCTTCAGTCCTCTTGAGGACACGCGGTGGACGCGCTCGCCGCTGTAGCGGGCTTATTTGTTGATCGCCTGTTGTGCGAACACGCCTTATTCCATTTCTAAAGCAAAAGTGATATAATATGCCCATCAATGGAGGTGGGTGTATGGCACGACCAGCAAGCGGCAAGGAAGTTTTAGCAAAGGCGAAAGAAGCATTGGCAAAAGCG
>NZ_JAVBXR010000111.1 GCF_030824455.1 Desulfobulbus sp. | reverse complement strand
TTTGCCTCCTTTCTGGTGATCGCTTCAAATTTGCACACGCAGGCGCACTGGCCGCAACCGTTGCACTGCACCTCGGCGATCTGGGCAAATCCTTTTTGTTTTTCGCGATAGCCGCGCGCCACAGCCGTCTCCGGAGTCAGCGGCGTCCAACTGATGGCCGGACAACCCATCTGCACGCACAGGGAACAGCCGGTGCAATTGGCCAGATTGGTGAAATAGACCGGTTTCTTGCGTTTGACCTCTTCAGGCAGGAGCACGCAGGGGGCGCGGCTGATGATCACCGAGGGTTCAGGGGCCGCGATCTCCTCTTTGAGCACTTTGCGGGTGGCCTCGACGTCGTGCGGGTTGACCACGGTCACCCGTTTCACGCCCAGGGCGCGACAGAGCTGCTCCAGATCCAGGGCCGGGGCCGACTCGCCGCGGATGTTGCGCCCGGAGGCCGGGTTTTCCTGGTGGCCGGTCATGGCCGTGGTGCGGTTGTCGAGGATGATCACCGAGGCGTAGGAGTTGTTGTAGACCGCGTTCAACAGGCCGGTCATGCCCGAGTGCATGAAGGTGGAATCGCCGAGCACGGCCACCACCTTGCCCTCGCCCTGCTTGCCCAGCGCCTTGGAGATGCCGTGGGCCATGGTGATTGAGGCGCCCATGCAGACGCAGGCGTCCATGGCGGAGAGCGGCGGCAGAAAGCCCAGGGTGTAGCAGCCGATGTCGCCGGACACAAAGACGTCTTTCATCTTGGAGAGCCCGTAGAACAGCCCGCGGTGCGGACAGCCGGCGCACATGTTCGGCGGCCGCATCGGCAGTTCCAGCGGCGCGAACAGCTCGCCGATCGACTCGGGCTCAATCGCCTTGCGAACGATGAACGAGTTGAGCTCGCCCTGATTGGGGATCAGATCCTTGCCGCGACAGGCAATGCCCATGGCCTTGAGATGGGTTTCGATGAAGGGGTCGAGTTCCTCGACCACGATCAGCTCGTCCACCGTGGCGGCGAATTCGCGAATCATCCGCTCCGGCAACGGCCAGACCATGCCCAGTTTGAGCACCGGGGCGGTGGGAAAGGCCTCTTTCACATAATTATAGGGCACGCCGGAGGTGATGAAACCGCGCTTGCCGGTTCCGGGTTCAATCCGGTTCTCCGGCAGGGTCTCGGCCAGCTCGCGGGCGGCCTCCATCCGTTTTTCCACGGCCAGGCGCCGCACCCGGGCGTTGCCCGGCAGCATGACCATCTTAGCCGGCGACTTCTCCATCACCGGTTCGGGAAGCTCCAGGCGCTGGCCCTTCTCGACCACGCCCTTGACGTGGGCGATGCGGGTGGTGATGCGCACGATCACCGGCGTGTCCAGCTGCTCGCTCAACGCATAGGCGCGGGGCAGCATCTCTTTGGCTTCGGCGGGATCGGAGGGTTCCAGCAGCGGCAGCTTGGCGGCAAAGGCGTAGTTGCGGTTGTCCTGCTCGTTCTGCGAGCTGTGCATCTGGGGGTCGTCGGCGTTGATGATCACCAGGCCGCCGCGCACGCCGGTGTAGGCGGCGGTGAACAGAGGATCGGCGGCCACGTTGAGCCCGACGTGTTTCATGGTTGCCAGGGCGCGTGCGCCGGCAAAAGAGGCGCCGATGGCCACCTCAAGTCCCACCTTTTCGTTGGGGGCCCATTCGGTGTAGACGCCCTCGTAGCGGGACAGATTGCCCATGATCTCGGTCGACGGCGTGCCCGGATACCCCGAGGCCACGCGAACGCCCGCTTCCCAGGCGCCCAGGGCTATTGCCTCGTTGCCGGAAAGCCACAACTTTGTTTCCTTGTCAAACGCCACGTCATTCCTCCTTTTTCGCGCCCCTTGGGGCTGGTCGAAATGCTGTTTCAGGATGCACTCCCGGACAAACGGACCCAAGCCGACGACTTCTGGCAGTTGCCGTCGCCAACCCGCGTCACCCGTTTTTCAGGGTGCATCCTTACCTTGAATAGAGCCGGTTAGGCAAGTGCTTTTTCCCGCTGTTTCCGCTTGTTCCCCCCTGCGCGACCGACCGGCGTTTACTTGCCGGCGGCCGGAGACGGCAGGGGTTGCCCCTTTCTCACCGTCATGGTCCATTCGGCCTGTTCTTTGTTCAGGCTCGAGGTCGCGGCGATCAGCTCGGTTGACTGCAGCAGCTGCACCAGTTCGCGGTTGAGCCGGGAGATCGAGATGTTCTTGGTGGTGGCGAGAATGCCGGCTAGCCAGTCGATCATATCCCCGGTCTGGCGGGACATGCGCTGCGGATAGACGACAAAGGCCCCAAAGTTGGCCTTGCCCACCCGTTCGGCAAGCTCGGAACCGAGATTTTGCGCCACAGGCTGGGCCAATGCGTCCGGCGCGGCCTTGGACTCCAGCACATCCTTGACCGCCTGCTTGCTGGTGGCCAGATAGAGCATGGAATCGGTGAGCGCCACCGTCGGCTGGGCCGCCTCGTCGGGCAGCACCGGCCAGGAGTACAGGGTCTGCCCTGCAGCCTGCGTCTGTTCCTCGGTGGCCATGCCGGTCTCGGCAATTTTTCGCCGCAGCGCGTTGAGCACGGTTTCGGCGATCTTGCGGTCGCGAACGCCGACAAAAAAGGTCAGCTTCGGCGCCGGAAAGAGCGCGGTGCGGACAATGTCGTCGAGCACTCCGCCGTATTGGGGGCCAAAGGCCCGACCCAACTCTTCCAGGGAAACGCCGAGATTCTGGCGCACAGCGCCGTCAATCTGCTGGTATTCCTCTTTTTTAGTGGTCATCGCCTTGACGATCATTTCCGGCCGCAGCGAAGAGGCCCAGTTGTAGGCCAGGGTCTTCTCCTGCAGCAGGCGCAGCGACTGGTTGGAGGCCGCCGCCGAGTCAACCGCGCTTTTCACCATCTCATGCAGCTGCTCGTAGCGGTAGGCGGAACGGGCCCGGCTCTCCATGCCCTGCTCCGTGCCGTACGAGAAGGAATACATCGCGTCCACGCCTTGGAGCATTTCGCCGCTCTGCTTGATCTCGACATTGGTCGAGGTTTTGAGCAGCTCGGCCATCCGGCCGACGTTGAGATACATTCGCGAATAGGTGGTCTCCTGGGGCGCGGGCTGCCAGTAACTCAGCGCCTCTTTGAACCCAGGGGCCTTGTCCAGCGCATTCTCGCCCTTACCGGCGGCCACGCACAGCTTGATCGCGGCCGGGGCGTAGGCCAAGAACACGGTCTTGCCTTCGGCGTAGCCGTAGATCACCTGGTTCGGCTCCACCGTGACCTTGGTCAGTTCCAGCCCGTCCACGGTTTCGCGGCTGACGTTGGCGTTTTTGAGCAACCGGCTGAACAGGTCCAGGGCGCCGGCGGCCGAAGTCTGGGCCACCACCACCAAAGAGGCGCGCAGGGTTTCAACCGGATTGGCGGCAAGCGCCTTCTGATCCGGGGGCAGCAGCGCCACAGTGGCGTCGTCGCCGAACACCGTGCGGAAGGCCTGGTTGGTCATCACGCCGGCAATGGAATCGTAGATGCGGTCATACTCGGTCAAATCCTTGGCCTCGGCCCCCATCTCCTGCATCACAGCGTGGACGGTGTCCTTGGCAAGAAAGCGGCCCAGGGCGCTGGCGGCAAATCCGTCGGTGAGGGTGTTGACGTGGGTCAGGTTGACCGTGCCCACCACATCCTGGGGCAGGCAGCGGGCATACTGGCCGCCTGCGGTTTTTTTCTGCATCAAAAAGTACAACCCGGCGCCGAAAACGACGACCAGGCAGAGGACAATGCCCACAGTTTTTTTCATAATTTTTTCTCCGATTAAGGGTGGCGCTCAGCCAACCCGGTCAAAGGGCCTTGCGGCCCGGTTATTCTTCCGTGCCCGCCACTTCGCGTTCAATAGCCTCGATGGCCTGCTGGGCCTCTTCCCATTTCTGGTAGGCCCGTTCCAGATGGCGCTGCACCTGGCCGTATTCCTTGCTGGCCCCGCTCCAGCGTTCCTGATCGCCGTACAGGTCGGGATCAGCCATCATGGCCTCCAGTTCCACCTTGCGGGCTTCGTATTGCTCGATGTCCCGCTCGGCCTCCTCGTTCTTTTTCTTCCAAGGGCCGAGTTTTTTATTCAACATCTGGCGATCCTGGGCCCGCTGCTTGCGCTGCGTCTTTTTGTCAACGCTCTGCCCGTCGTCAACGGTCTCAAGCCGGCGCGCCGCCTCGCCGCGGGACGCCTGCACGTCGGCTGCGGATTGGGCGTCGGCCTTGCGCCGCCATTCGAGGTAATCCTCGATGTTGCCTTCATGGATGGTGGCCTTGCCGTTTCTGATCTCCAGCACCTTGTTGACAAAGGAGTTGACGAAGAAACGGTTGTGCGAAACCACGATGATCGTGCCCTCGTACTGAGCCATGGCCTCCTGGAGGATCTCCTGGGAACTCATGTCCAGATGGTTGGTGGGCTCGTCCAGCAGCATCAGGTTAGCCGGCCGCACCAGCATCTTGGCCAGAGCCACCCGCGATTTCTCCCCACCCGACAGCACCCGCACCTGCTTCTCCACCTCGTCGCCGGTGAACAGAAAGGCGCCCAGCAGCGAACGGACCTGGGTGATGGTCATGTCGACCGCGGTATGATAGACGGTGTCCAGGATGCTCAGTTCGCCGGGCAGTTCCTGGGCCTGATGCTGGCCAAAATAGGAAAGGATGACGTTGTGCCCCGGCTTGATCGAACCCTCGGCCGGCACAAGCCCGGCCATGACCTTGAGCAGGGTGGTCTTGCCGGCGCCGTTGACCCCGACCACCGCCAGCTTGTCGCCGCGCTGCAGAGAAAAGCTGACCCCGTCGAACACCGTCTTGCCGTGGTATTCCTTGCGCACGTCGTGGAGGGTGAACACGTCGCGGCCCGAGGGCGCCGCCGGCGGAAAATTGAAATGGATGGCGCGGTCGGTCTCGGAGAGTTCGATCCGCTCCAGCTTGTCCAGCTGTTTGACCCGGCTCTGCACCTGACGGGCCTTGGTCGACTTGGAACGGAAGCGGGTAATGAAGCGCTCCGACTGGCGGATCATGGACTGCTGGTTGTCGTAGGCGGCGCGCTCCAATTCCATCCGCTGCGCCTTTTCCACCAGATAGTGGGAGTAGTTGCCGCGAAAGATCGAAAGCTTGCCCAGGCTCAGTTCCCAGGTGATCGAGGTCACCCGGTCGAGAAAGGAACGGTCGTGGGAAATGATGATCATCGAGCCCTGGTACTGCAGCAGAAACTCCTCCAGCCAGGTAAGCGAATCAAGATCCAGATGGTTGGTCGGTTCGTCGAGCAGCAGCAGCGAAGGCCGCTTCAACAGCAGTTTGGCCAGCAGCAGGCGCATGATCCAGCCGCCGGAGAAGCTGGCCACCTCGCGGTCCAGATCGGCGGCGGAAAAACCCAGGCCAAACAGGACCCGTTCGATCTGCGGCCGGATGCGAAACACGTCGCTGCCGTCCAGGGCATGCTGGAGATCGCCCTGGCGGGCCAGCAACGCGTCGATTTCCGGGCTGTCTGGGTCAAGGAGGGCCAGCTCTTCGCTGACCCGGTCGAGTTCTTCCTGCTGCGCCAGCACCGAATCAAATGCCGATTCCGCCTCGGCAAACAGCGTGCGGCTGCCCAGCTCGATGCTGACCTCCTGGGGCAGGTAGGCCACTGAAAACCAAGCGGCGCGACTGACGATGCCGGGATCGACCTCGTGCTGACCGCACATGATCTTCAACAGAGTGGACTTGCCGGCGCCGTTGACTCCGGCCAGGCCGACCCGGTCGCCGGTGTGAATCTGCGCCGAAGCGTTGCGAAAAATATGTTTGTTGCCGTATTGCAGGCTGAGATCGTTAATACTGAGCATGAATTGGGGAGGGTGCTTGGGGGATTGGTCTGGAGGTGGTTAGACTGTCAGCTTACGGCGTTTCACCGCATTTTCACGCTGTCGCGCAACCGTTGGCCGTAACGCCGCTTCGTTTTTCTTTTTTTTGCAACCTAACAGACTCCAGACAAAAAGCCTACAGACTATCCGCCTGCACAACCTTCAGGGTGTGCCGTGGCTGCTGGGGATCGGTGCGCAGGGAAAAGCGATCCAGCAGGCCCAAGTGCCGCAATCGCTTGATATTGGCGGAACCAAGGCCGCGAAAAATCGACTGATCGCGCTCGGCGATCACCAGAACAACCGGGGCCGATTTCGAGACGCCGGCAAGCAAGCGCCGGGTCTGGCGCAGCATCAGCCGCGCCTGAACCATTTCGCCAAAGGCCGGGTGATAGGGACCTGCGGCCAGGGACTGCTCCAACTCGCGCGTGGGCTGCAGGCCCATCCGTACCACCCTGATCCCCTGATCGTCAAACCGTTTTTTCATGGAGGCGGCCAGCACCACCGCCCGACCAAGACTGAGCGGACGGTATCCCCCCCGGTGGTACAAGGTCTCCAGACCGCTGCCCCGCAGAACCAACACCGGATAGAGGCGGACAAACTCGGGCCGCAGCCGAATGACCGCCTCCGCCGTGTTGCGCAGGCTGCGGAAGCGATCACCGGGCAGGCCGAGCATCAGCTGAATGCCCAGGCGGAGGTTGCGTTCTTTGATCAGCCGGACGGCCTGCTCCACGTCCGCCTGGCTGTGGCCGCGACCGGCTTGCTGCAGAACGGAGTCGTCGCACGACTGAACACCCAGCTCGATAATCGTCGCGCCATGGCGGCACAGCAGATCGAGCCGCGCACGATCAATGTAATCGGGCCGGGTGGAAAGCCGGATCTCCTGCACCACGCCCTGATCGCGGAAGGGCTGCACCGCCGCCAGCAGTTCGGTCTGCCGCTCGGCGGGCAGGCCAGAGAAACTGCCGCCGTAAAAGGCCACCTGCGCCTGCCCCCGGTTCTCCGGCTTGCTCCGGGCCAGCCAGGCGCGGATGGTTGCGCCGACCTCAGCGCCGTTCACCGGCGGCGAGGACTGGCCGCTGATGCTGTGCTGATTGCAGAAAACACAGCAGTGCGGGCAGCCCTCGTGGGGAATAAAGATGGGAATGATCAGCGACATGCGCGGGTATGGCTCAGTGCAATTTTGCCGGCAACCGGTTTCATTTTAAAGCATTCCCATACAGCGCAGGGAACGCGGGCAACGAGGTCAGCCTTCAGGTTGCCGCAGGTGTTCCAAGGCTGCCCTAGCCGCCTGCTGCTCGGCCTCCTTCTTGCTCGAGGCCTTGCCGCTGCCCAGTTCTTCCCCCTGAAAACTGACGGTGATCGAGAAGAGACGGGCGTGGGCCGGCCCCTCTTCATCCACCAGCGCATATTCCGGCCCCTCGTTGAACCGCTCCTGCAGCAACTCCTGCAGGGAGCTTTTGGCGTCGGCGCTGACCAGTTGCTCCTGGTGCTCGTCGATGTGGGGCTCGAAGAAACGGCGGACAAAGGTCAGGGCCTCGTCATATCCGCCGTCGAGAAACAGCGCCCCCACCAGGGCCTCGTAGGCGCAGGAAAGGATCGAAGACTTGTCGCGGCCGTGCGAGGCGTTCTCGCCCTTGCCCAACAACAGGTGCTGGCCCAGTTCGATCTCCCGGGCCCGGTCCGCCAGCCCATACTCGTTCACCAGGGCGGAGCGGATGCGGGTCAGCTTGCCTTCGCGCATCTCCGGAAAGCGGGTGAACAGGATGTAGCCAACGGTGAGATCGAGCACCGCATCGCCAAGAAATTCCTGGGTTTCGTTGTGCCGTCCGTCGTCGAGACGTTCAAAGGCAAAAGAGCTGTGGATGAGAGAGAGTTGCAGCAGGCGCAGGTCGCGGAACCGATAACCGATCCGTTCCTGCAACTCGTGCAACCCTTCCTCGTTGTCCTGAATCAGGTTCGCGAGGGTGGTTCCCATGGGCTGGATTTCTCCTTGTCAAAAATAAAATCTATGGTATAAGTGCCGCACATTAAGGCGACGTAGCCAAGTGGTAAGGCAATGGTCTGCAAAACCATTATTCAGCGGTTCAAATCCGCTCGTCGCCTCCAGAAAATACAAGCGGTCACAGAGAACACTCTGTGACCGCTTTTTTTATGACTGCTGGCGCAAGTATGTACCTGATGCCGGCAACGAGGTCAAGAGAGGCAATAAAAAAAGGCAGAGCCGTTTGGCCCTGCCTTTTTCATTTCCGCTTTTCAGGAATTATTCTTTACTGCACTTTCCGCCGGGCAATGCCAGCCAGCCCAATCAAACCGGCGCCAAAGAGCAACATAGTGGCGGGTTCGGGTACAGCTGTGCCGGGATCGCTCTGTGCATCATGTGAGAAAGGAGCAAACGCATTCACTTCCCAAGTGTCTTTCCTTTCATTGTACACGGTGTTGTACAAGTCAAAATGAAGCGCATAACCGGCCAACAACCCGGTCGTGTCGATGTCGAACATTTTATAGTACATTGTTCCTGGGCTCGATGAATCATCTTCAACGTTGTACGCTGCAACAGTGTCCGTTGCAGTAAATGTAAAACTCATCTCCATAAAATACGTTGCAAAAATGCCATGCGGAGCCAAGTCTGCGGAGTCCACAGGAGGAGTTCCATACACAAGGTCAGAAAAACTATAACTTGTGCCATCAACGGAAAAGCTCCCTATCGAACTGACGTCGCCTTCATCCTGTCGTGGCGCGACAGCGATGGAGAGATAATAAGTGTCAGTTAAACTTGTCGTTTTTCCAACAGCACTCTCCTGCATATAGGCGTACAAATCAAACGCATCGGCTGTTGCATAGGTGGTGTCGTCGCCACCTCCCACATAGACGCCGGGAATGATGTCCAACTGCAAGCTAGGCAGGGCCAAGGCGTGACTCGAGAAGCCAAGCAACAACGCCATTTCCAAAAAAATTACGGATGAAAAAATCTTCGCTTTCATAGTGCCCCCTTTGTTTCAAAGTTGATATTTTTCGGAGAGATACCGACAACGTTCAACCCTTGCCCTTATGAAGCAAAAATCGATCCGGAGCTGGGCCGGAAAAATGTTTAACATAACACATTGTTTTTTTTCAAAATTTAACAAATCTTCAGAAAAATCTTCCCGCTGCAATTGAAAAAATACGCAACGACGGAAAAATCCGCCTGAAAAACCGGAAACGACAATTTTTTAATCAGAAAAAACGAACAGTTGTTTGAATCGGTGACTCATGAGGCCGGATGGTCTTGCGAGGGTTCGCTGGACATCTTTTCCCTCTGCGCAGCACGCCATATTTTGCTTGCCAGCCGGACGCCTGACTGGCCGCCACGAAACGTCCCCATGCGGCGCGTGGGAACCAGAGAACAAGAGATGGCCGGCAACCGCAGCACTGATGCAGCTTGCGGAATCCGGGATTTGAGGTGAGGTGTTCCCGGATTCCGTTGCACTCCATCCAGGCTAGGGGTTGAGGCGCGTGACGTTCCGACGAGCACAGCGAGGAGAAATATCGCGAAGGCAACTTTCGCAATGGCCCGATATTTCACACTTTGCTCGAGAGGACGCCCCTTCGCCGACGAAGTTTTGCGCTGTGCACCAGGCTTTGCTTGATTGAGCAATGGAATAATTCCATTGCAATTTCAACAGTGAAGCACGCCGCTTTGTCATATAAAGGCAAGAGTCGAAAAATTAGATAAGCTGGGGTGAGGAGAAGAGACGAAGTGTCAAAGGCATATAGCCTCTCGAAATGCGAAAATCTCTTCTCACCCTGGCGCCTTT
>NZ_JAVBXR010000022.1 GCF_030824455.1 Desulfobulbus sp. | reverse complement strand
GCGGCGGAACCGGCGGGCATCTTTTTCCGGGCATAGCGGTGGCGACCGCCATGCGCCGGCGGGAGCCGGAAACCAAGGTGCTGTTCATTGGCACCTCGCGCCTCCTCGATCAACAGGCCCTGGCCGGCCTGGGTTTTGAGCTGGCGGCTTTGGAATGCGGCGGCGTCAAAGGGCTCGGTCTGGGAGCGCGATTTCGCAGCCTGGCGCTCATGCCGGGCGCGGTGCTTACGGCTGCGGCCATGTTGCGGCGGTTCAAGCCGGATCTGGTACTCGGCGTCGGCGGCTACGTGACCGGGCCAGTCCTGCTCGCGGCTCGTTTCTTGGGGGTTCCCATCGCCATCCACGAGCAGAATTCAGTGCCGGGCATGGCCAACAGGCTTGCCGGCAAGCTGGCGGACCGAGTCTTTGTTTCCCTGCCATGCACGCCGCCTTTCCCAGCGGCCAAAACGGTGCAGACCGGCAATCCGGTGCGGCGGGAGATTCTAGCCGCTGCCGCTCAAGAACGATTGCGCGCTGATCTGCCGACTGTGTTGGTGCTGGGCGGCAGTCAGGGGGCGCGCCGCGTCAACCAGTTGATGATGGAGGCTGTGGCCTTGCTCGCGCAACAAGGAACGCCGCTGCGGGTGATCCACCAGACCGGAACCGCCGATCAGGAACAGGTGACGGCCTGCTACCGCGCCTTAGGGGTCGAGGCCGAGGTTTCCGCCTTTATTCGCGACATGGCAAGCGTCTATGCCCGCGCCGATCTGGTGGTGTCGCGCGCCGGAGCAACCACCCTGGCGGAACTGGCGGTCATGGGGCTGCCGGCCCTGCTGGTGCCGTACCCCTACGCTGCGGACGACCATCAGGCAACAAACGGAGAATATTACGTAAAAGGAAGAGGCTGCCGGATGCTGCGCGAGTCCGGGCTGACCGGCGAAATTCTTGCCCGATCCGTCAGCGAATACTTGCACAACCCGGAAGAGTTACATACAATGGCGGCCAACATGAAGACCATGGCTATGCCGGACGCCGCCAACCGGATCGTGGATGAATGTTTGCGGCTTGCCGCCCGCCCGGCGCAGCCTTGATAATCCTCTCCTCATTTGACAGCAGAGCCCTTCATGTATAGAAAAACCAAACATATCCACTTCGTCGGCATCGGCGGCATCGGCATGTCGGGCATCGCCGAGCTGCTGTTGAGCCTCGGCTATCAGGTAAGCGGTTCCGACCTGCGATCCACCGACATCACCCGGAGACTGGAGCAGATGGGCGGCGTCGTCCACGAGGGCCACGAGGCCGCTTGGGCTGCCGGGGCCGACGTGGTGGTGACCTCCACCGCCATCGCCGCCGACAATCCCGAAGTGGTGGCCGCCAAGGAAGCGCACGTTCCAGTGGTGCAGCGGGCGGAGATGCTCGCGGAGTTGATGCGGCTGAAGAAATACGGGATTGCGGTGGCCGGCAGTCACGGCAAGACCTCCACCACCTCGATGGTGGCCGCCATTCTGGCCGAGGCCGGACTCGATCCCACCGTGGTGGTCGGCGGCAAGGTCCACGCCCTGGGCAGCAACGCCAAGCTGGGCGAGGGCGAGTTTCTGGTGGCCGAGGCCGACGAGAGCGACGGCTCGTTTCTCAAATTGTCGCCGGTGATCGAGGTGGTTACCAACATCGATCTCGAACATCTCGACTATTATCGCGACATCGAACACATTAAAGAGTATTTTCTTGCCTTCATTGATCGTCTGCCCTTTTATGGGGTCGCCGTGGTCTGCATCGACAACGACAACATCGCTCAGGTGCTGCCCCGGATTCAAAAACGCATCGCCACCTATGGTCTGACCGAACAGGCCGATCTGCAAGCGGTCAAGATCACTTCCGGCAACGGCGCCTCCCAGTTTACGGTGCGCAACCGCAACGGCGAACTGGGCGTGATTCGTCTCAATCGGCCGGGAAAACACCTCGTCTACAACAGTCTGGCCGCAATCAGCGTTGGTTTGGAGTTGGAGATTGATTTTGCGGTTATCGCCAAGGCGCTCGAGAATTTTCAGGGCGTGCAACGTCGCCTCCAGGTGAAAGGCGAGGTCGGGGGCGTGTTGGTGGTGGACGATTACGGTCATCATCCCACCGAAATTAGGGCCACTTTGGACGCGGTGCGCGAAGGCTGGCCGGAGCGACGGGTGGTGGTGGCCTTTCAGCCGCATCGCTACAGCCGCACCCAAGGTTTGTTTGCCGATTTCACCACCGCTTTTCGCCGCGCCGACGTGCTGGTGCTGACCGACATCTATCCGGCTGGCGAGCAGCCGATAGAAGGGGTCACCTCCGAGCGTTTGCAGGAGGCCATCAAACAGCACGGCCAGCGTCAGACCTATTGCATTTCCCAACTTGTCCAGCAGCCGCAGGCGTTGGCGGCGCTGCTGCAGCCGGGCGATCTGTTGCTGACCCTGGGGGCCGGCAACATTGTGCGGGTGGGCGAACAATTGTTGGATCTGCTTGCGGAACAGTCTCATTAATGCAAATTTTGGGTTGCGTCAGAGTCGGCGCGGTCAGAACAACGAAAACGGGAGGGCAATCATGAATAGTCAACAACGCGCTGAGCTTGCGGCGTTGTGTCCCTCGGTTCGTTGGGGCGCCAATATGGCCGCCTTTTCGACTTTTCGCGCCGGCGGCGAAGTCGAGGCTCTGGTTGAGATCGGCGATTCCCAAACCCTGGCCGCGCTCCTGGATTGGCTGCATCGGCAGCGAATTTCCTGGCAGGTCATTGGCGGCGGCTCCAATATTCTTGTTACCAGAGGGCGCCATGAAGGCGTCTTTATCCGCCTGCGCGGGACAACACGGGACATAACGGTCGAACCTGCCCCCTGCGAAAACCAGGCCGCACATGAGGTTCGGGTGCGGGTGAACGCCGGCTGCAGTCTGGCGGCGGTGATTGGCTGGTGCGCCAAGAACAGCCTGGGCGGATTGGAGTTCATGGCCGGCATCCCTGGTTCCATCGGCGGCGCTGTGCGCATGAACGCCGGGGCTTTTGGCCATTCGATCAGCGAGGTCGTTGACTCGGTGCAATGCGCAACCAGTCAGGGCGAAACTGTCGAGGTTGACGGCAAGGAGATCCGCTTTGCTTACCGGAGCAGTCGCCTGCCGGGAGAACCTGCGGCCAAGATGCTCATCGCCGCGGTCGCATTGCGTTTGCGGCCCGCCGACCGGCTTCAGGTGGCCGGGCAATGCCGGGCGATCATCAGCCAGCGCAAGCAGAAGCAGCCGTCGGGAGTCGGATCGGCAGGCTCCTTTTTCAAGAATCCCGCCGGCGATTATGCCGGCCGCCTGATCGAATTGGCCGGGCTCAAGGGGCTGGCGCAGGGTAAGGCGATGGTGTCGCCCAAGCACGCCAATTTCATCGTCAACACCGGCGGCGCCGTACCCGAGGACATCCTCGCGCTCATGGAGCAGGTGCGACAAAAAGTGTTGAAGCAGTCAGGCGTGTTGCTTGAGCCTGAAGTCCACATTTTTTAGGAACCGGAAGTGTGAGGACTGATGGCGATCTACACCCCCCGTCAGGCGCCGACCCGTTCCCGGAAAGGGGGCAGAAAGCCCCGCTGGACCGACAGGCTGCGCGGAACGCTGTCGCGCAAGCCGGCCAAACCGGTTCCGTTCAGGCCGCAGTCGATGGCGACCGGCTCGCAAAGAACGGGGCAATGGAAACGGTTTTCCCAAAAGATCCTGCTGGCGCTCGTTCTCTGCGTTGTTGCGGGGGGGCTCTTTTGGGCTTCGACCCGGTTGTTGCTCCGGTCCAATATTTTTCGTTTGTCGGACATCCGGATTACCGGCGAGCACGTCGTCACCGAGCGCCAGATCCTCGATCTGGCCGGGTTGCAGCAGGGCGGCAGCCTGATGCGGTTCAACGCCAAGGCGGCTGAAGCGCGGATTGCCGAGCACCCGTGGGTGGAGAGCGCGGAGATCAAAACCCAGTGGCCCTCGGCGGTGGAAATCACGGTCAACGAGCATCAGCCCTTTGCCCTGGTGAATGTGGAGACGGACAAAGAGCGACGATTGCGCTACCTCAGCCGGTCGGGGCGTCTGTTTGCCGAGGTGGGGCAAGGGCAGGAGTTGGATTTTCCGGTGATCACCGGGGTGGCGGCCGGCAGAGACGTCGATGCGAACGGATTTGTCAAAGGCAGCCTCGCCGAGTCGGCCTGCGCCCTGCTGCAGTTGGCGGCCAAAGGCAACGCCATCCTGCCGATCCAAGCGGTGTCCGAGGTGCATGTGGACGAAAAACGGGGCGTCATTCTCTATCTGGTGGACCGCCCCTTTCCCGTCTACTTTGGGGCTGATCGGCTGCAGACAAAATTTTTTCGGCTGGTCAAGGTCCTTGAACAGCTGTACGCAAAAAAACAGGTTGATGCTGTTAAAGAAATTCGAATGGATTATTTAGATGATAAAGTCTTGGTTACCGGAGCCCAAATTGACGGATGAGGAGTTGGACGAACAGGAACCGCGCGAGCCAGGTGAACTCGTCGCCGGCCTGGACATAGGCACGACCAAGGTCTGCGCCATGATCGGCGAGGTGCATGACGATGAGGTGGAAATCATCGGCGTCGGCACCGCAGCCTCCTCAGGCATGAAAAAGGGCGTGGTGGTCAACATCGAGTCCACGGTCAAGTCGATCCGCCAGGCGGTTGACGCGGCCTCGGACATGGCCGGCTGCGACATCGAGTCGGTTTTTGTCGGTATTGCGGGCAACCACATCAAAGGCTTCAACTCTCCGGGCATCATCGCCATCAACAACCAGGAGATCAAGGAAAAGGACATTGAAGCCGTCATCCAGGCGGCCCAGACGGTTAAGATTTCCGACAATCAGCAGATCATCCACGTGCTGCCCCAGGAGTACATGGTCGACGATCACACCGGCATCCAGAATCCGCTCGGCATGACCGGGGTTCGGCTGGTGACCAACGTCCACATCGTCACCGCCGACGTCACCGCCTTGCACAACGTGGTGACCAGCTGCAACAGGGCTGGACTGAACGTGGCCGAGATTGTCCTCGAATCGGTGGCCTCGTCCCTGACCGTGCTCGGCAAGGACGAAATGGAGTTGGGCGTGGCCCTGATCGACATCGGCGGCGGCACCACCGATCTGGCCATCTTTTGCAACGGCACCATCAAGCACACCTGGGAACTGGCCCTGGGCGGCAACAATCTAACCAGCGACCTCTCCGTGGGGCTGCGCACCCCGCTGCTCGAGGCCGAAGAGCTGAAATACCTCTACGGCGGCGCCCTCAGTTCGATGATTAAGGAAAATCACATCATTGAGGTGCCCACGGTCGGCGACCGCAAGCCGCGCAAGGTCTCACAGCGGATCATGGTGGAGATCCTTGAGGCCCGGATGGAAGAAATTCTGCAGATGGTCAACAAAAACATCTGCGCCTCGGGCTATCGCAACCGGATCAACGCCGGCATCGTCATCACCGGCGGCACTGCGCTGCTGGCCAACATTGTCGAGATGGCGGAGCAGGTGTTTGATTTGCCGGTGCGCATCGGCTACCCCCAAGGGGTCAACGGGCGAATTGAGGACATCCGTTCGCCCCGATGCACCACCGGCGTCGGGCTGGTGTTGCACGGCAGCAAGGCCAAGGCCTATGTGCCGAAGGAAAGCGGCGGGATGGTAAGCAAGTTTAAAAATTGGGTAAAGAATATCGTCTGAATCGACTGAGTTTTCCCTTTGGCGCCGCTTTGCGCGGTGGTATATACAAAGGGAATTTATCGGGGAATTTTTTCTTGGGAGAGAAACATGCCGTTTAGGATGGCCGAAGAAGAATCTGTTGCAGTTATAAAGGTAATCGGGGTCGGCGGTGGCGGCGGCAACGCCATCAACACCATGGTGGAGAGCCGTTTGGCCGGCGTGCAGTTTATTGCCGCCAACACCGATATGCAGGCCTTGGAGAAATCCCGCGCCGACATCCGGCTGCAGCTGGGGCCGGGAATCACCAAGGGCATGGGCGCCGGCGCCGATCCGGAAATGGGTCGCGAAGCCGCTCAGGAGAGCTACGAGGATTTGCAGAGCGTGCTCAAGGGCGCGGACATGGTGTTCGTCACCGCCGGTCTGGGCGGCGGCACCGGCACCGGCGCAGCGCCGGTGATTGCCAAGCTCAGCAAGGAATCCGGCGCGCTGACGGTTGCGGTCGTCACCAAACCGTTCTATTTTGAGGCGAAAAAGCGGATGCGCAACGCCGAGTCGGGCTGGGAACGGTTGAAGGAGTTTTCCGACACCATCATTACCGTGCCCAACGACCGGCTGCTCAGCCTGATGAACAAGAATTCCACCCTGGTCGACATGATGCAGATGGTCGACAACGTCCTGTTGCAGGCGGTCAAGGGCATCACCGACCTGATCAACCTGCCGGGGCACATCAACGTCGACTTTGCCGACTTGAAGACCGTCATGAAAGAGGTCGGTCCGGCGATCATGGGCACCGGCACCGCAGTCGGCGAGAATCGCGCCACCGAGGCCGCCAAACGCGCCATCGACAATCAGCTGCTTGAGGACGTCGGCATTGACGGCGCCCGCGGCATTCTGATCAACATCTCGGCCGCCAAGGACACCCTGACCATGAACGAATTCATGGAAGCCTCGGCCCTGATCCAGGAAAAAGCCCACGACGACGCCAACATCATCATCGGCGCCCTGTTCGACGAATCCCTGGGCGAGGAGTTGCGGGTGACGGTGATCGCCACCGGCATCTCGAGCATCGAGGAGCCGGAGATCTCGCAGCTTGAGGTGGTGCGCAGCCGTCAGACGCAGCAACCGCCGGCCACGACCCGCTCGCGCATGCCGAGGCTGCTTGACGACGACGCCATGCTGTCCGAGGCCGCCGCAGTGAGCATCGCCAAACCCAATCTCCTGCCCAAGGGTTTGCCGCGCATGCCGAAGCCGATTTTTGACGACCACGAACTCAACGAGTACGAGGAGCCGGCCTATCTGCGCAAGAAAGCGAACTAACAGCCGGGCGTTCGTTTTCGCGGACACGGTTTTGACGGCGCCGACACAACGCAGCGCACAGGGGAATATCTTCGGATATTCCCCTGTGGCGTTTTGGCGCTCAAGACCTCGGCTCGTGTTGCACCGGCTGCTTTGCAGGGCCGCCTCCTTTCCTCCTCCCCTGGTCTGATCCCTTGTCCGTCCATTTGGCTGCTGAAACCGGCACAGTCCGCAAGAAGTGGAAAGACCGAACGCCGGTGGCGCTGCTCTATCCCAACACCTACCCGGTGGCCGTTTCCAACCTTGGCTATCAACTGGTCTACACCCTGCTCAATCAGCAGGAGGCGATTGTCTGCGAACGCTTTGTCTATCCTGCGCAGGGCGAACCTCTGCGTTCCCTGGAATCCTCCCGCCCTTTGAGCGACTTTCCCCTGGTGCTGGGTTCGATCAGTTTTGAGCACGACTATCCCCGTCTGGCGGCCATGCTGGCGGCGGGCGGCATTGCCCCCTTTGCCGCAGACCGGTCGCAGACCGTGGGGGCCGGCGAACCGCTGGTGGTGCTGGGCGGGGTCGGGGTGTTCATGAACCCCGAACCCCTGGCCGTTTTCGCCGATCTGATGGTGATCGGCGAGGCCGAACCGCTGCTGGCGTCGCTGATGGCGGCTTTGGGCGAATATGCCGCCGGCGCCCGGGACGAGTTGCTGCTGCGGATCGGCGGAACCTTTCCTGGTTGCTATGTGCCCGGCATGTACCAATTTTCCTATGCGGACGACGGCGAAGTCACCGGGATTGCCCCACGCGCCGGTCTGCCGGAGCGGGTGGTCAAGGTGATCGCGCCCGCCATGGAACAGGCGGCCCATTCGACCCTGCTGTCGCCCGAGGCCGAGCTCGGCATGTATATGGTCGAACTGGGGCGGGGCTGCAGTCGCGGTTGCCGGTTCTGCGCCGCTGGGTTTATCTATCGACCGCCCCGGTTGTGGACGGCCGAGGCCATCCTCGCCGGACTGGCCGACCGACCGGAGCGAATGGACCGCATCGGCCTGCTCGGCATGGAGATGGTCAGCGAGGAAACCGTGGACCAGATCGCGGCCTATCTCCGGCAACACGATTGCGCGCTCTCCTTTTCATCGTTGCGGGCCGACCGCATCTCAGAGCAGACCCTGGAACTGCTCGCGGCCTCCAACCTGAAAAGCGTGGCCATTGCCGCTGACGGCTGTTCCGAGCGGTTGCGCACCCTGATCAACAAGGGGCTCAGCGAGGACGATCTGTTGTCCGCCGCCGAGCGTCTGGTTGCGGCGGGCATCTTTCATCTCAAATTGTATGTGATGATCGGCCTGCCCACGGAAACCCGGGACGATCTCGACGAACTGATCCGGCTGGTGGAGCGGTTGCGCGCCCGGATTCTGCCGGTGGGCCGGGCCAGGGGGCGGGTGTCGGAGCTGACCCTGTCGATCAACTGTTTCGTGCCCAAGCCCTGGACGCCGTTCCAGTATTGCTCCTTTGGCGGGCTTTCGCCCCAGGCCGCCAGCGAGCAACGCGTCGAACCGGCCCTGGCGGCGCTCAAGGACTCCATCGGGTACTTGCGTAAAATGCTGAACAAAACCGCAAATCTGCATCTCAAATTCGATCATCCGGAGCAGGCGCTGCAACAGGCGGTCTATGCCCGGGCGGATCGCCGCATCGGCCCGGCCCTGCTGGACGTCGGGCTCGGCCGCTTCTCCTTCAAGCAGGCCCTGCGCCGCCTCCGGATCGATCCCTGGCAGTACGCCGTGCGACCGCGCCGCCGCGATGAGCAGATGTGCTGGCAGGTGGTGGATCACGGCGTTCGCCCCGGTTTTCTCTGGGAGGAGTATGAGCGAGCCCTGCGCGGGACCGCGACCCGGCCGTGCGAACCCGCTGTCTGCCGCCGCTGTGGAGTTTGCAATGAAACCCGCTAGACCCAGCGTTGTGCGCAGAACGCCGCCGGTCAAGAAGCGCCTCCGGCTGCTTTCCAGGCTGCTCTCGAGGCTGCAATTGCGCCGGCCCGATTTTTCGCAGCTTTGGCGCCGCCTGCGGTTCCGGGACGGCGGCAACGCCCTGCTGCCCTTTGAACTGGTCAAATATTTTTCCTTCACCTCGCTGCTGTTGATCCTGATCGCCTCGTTTATCCTCTCCTGGGTGATTGCGAGCAACGCCAAAACCGTGTTGCTGCAGCGCAGCGAGGCCTATTCCCGCCTCTTTGCCGACAACCTCAACCGGCAGGTTTTTCTCCAGTTTGTGCTGCCCACCGTGGTCCGCTACGGCCGCATCGCGCTGTCCGAGCAGGATCAGTACGAGCGTCTGGATCAGATTGTGGGCAACATCACCCGCGGCATGCGCATTGATTCGGTGACCATCTTCGAGCCCCGCCAGAATCGGGTCGCCTATTCCACCATGTCCGAACTGATGGGCAAGCGCGACATGGGGGGGCTAGAGTACCAAAAGGCGGCCAAGGGGGACAACAATTCGGTGTTGATCAGCGGCGGCAGCCTGTTCAGCCTGCTGCCCGGAGCGGCCAAGGTGTTCTGCACCCTGAAAACCTATGTGCCCTTTCGGCAGGAGAACAAGCTGGGCGAGCACACCGGCGAGATCATGGGGGTGATTGAGGTGGTGCAGGATCTGTCCGAGGATTTGGAGGCCATTGTCCGCCTCCAGGCCCGGGTCATCATCCTCTCCCTGGCGATTATGTCGGTGCTGTTTGTGATCCTCAGCCTGATCGTGGTGCGGGCCAACCGGATCATGGCCGAGCGGGCCGAAGAGCGGTTGCGCCTGGAGGAACAGCTCAACGAGGCCCAGCGCTTGGCCTCCCTGGGCAAGATGGTGGCGGCGGTGTCCCATGAAATTAAAAATCCCCTGGGCATTGTCCGCACCACGGCTGAAATCCTCGGCAACCGGATCAGCAAGGTGGCGCCCGGCAACGAGCGGCTGGCCCACATCATCGTCGAGGAAACCTCGCGTTTGGACGGCATTGTCCGGGAATTCCTCGATTTTGCCCGGCCCCGCGAGATCAAAAAAATGCCTGGCTCGCTTAACGCGGTGATCGAACGGCTGCTGCGGTTCATGGAGCCGGAACTGCAGCAGAAGGCGGTGCAGGTCGAGATGCTCCTTGACCAGGATTTGCCTGAGATCGTTTTTGACAGCGAACAGATGTATCAGGTGCTGTTCAATATCGTGTTTAACGCCATCCAGGCCATGCCCGAGGGCGGCAATCTGATTTTGACCACCGCCCTGGGCATGAAAAAGGGGACAGTTGTGGCGGAGATCGCCGATTCCGGCGTCGGCATTCCGCCAGAGAAACTGGAGCAGATCTTCACCCCATTTTACACCGACAAGAATCGCGGCACCGGGCTGGGGCTGACCATTGCCAAAAGCATTGTCGACAAACACCAGGGCAGCATTGCCGTGGTCAGCACGCCGGGCGAGGGCAGCGTCTTCCGCATCGTCCTGCCGGTGACCGCAGGGGGAGCGGCGTAAGGTTCGACCATGCTGAACGGCGCGGGCGGGGTGCACATCGGCTGCTGCGTCAGCGGCCACGGCTTTGGCCACGCCACCCGGGCGATCGCGGTGATGCAGGCCCTGAGCGAACGGATTGCGGCCCGCTTCACCATCGTCACCTCGGCGCCGTCCTGGCTGTTTGCCGCCTCGCTTGCGGCGCCGCACACCGTGCACCATCTGGAAACCGACGTCGGGCTGGTCCAGCAAAGTCCGCTTAGCGAAGATCTGCCCGCCACCCTGGCGGCCCTGGACCGGTTCTATCCCTTGAGCGAGGCCCGCATCCGCCCGGCCGCCGCTCTCTTTGCCGATTGTCGTCTGGTGCTGTGCGACATCGCGCCGCTGGGAATTGCCGCCGCCCACCTTGCCGGCATTCCCTCCTTCCTGATCGAAAATTTCACCTGGGATTGGATCTACGAGGGCTACGCGGAATACGCGAAAAATCGGCCCCAATTTCGGGCTCACATCAACACCTTGGCCGCTCTGTTCCGCCAAGCCGATTACCATATCCAGACCCGCCCGGTGTGTTGCCCAGCGCCCTGCGACCTGACCGTCGATCCCGTGGCCAGGCGCCTGCGCAATCCCGAAACGATTCGCCGGCGGCTGCACTGCGAGCCGGGGCAACAGCTGGTCCTGCTCACCATGGGTGGTGTCTGCAGCCAGGGCGGCGAAGACCTGGACCTTGAGCCGCTGCTGCAACGCCTGGATATGGTGTTTGTTCTTCCCCGTCGTCAGGGGCCGGACGAATGCATCGACAATCTTCGTTTCCTCTCTCCCCGATCCCCCTGGCATCACCCCGATCTGGTCGCCGCCGCCGATCTGGTGGTGGGCAAGGTTGGCTACTCGACCGTGGCCGAGGCCTATCACGGCGAGACTGCCTACGGCTACGTGCCGCGCCCTGGTTTTCGCGAATCAGCCACCCTTGAGGCCTTCCTTGACAGCCGCCTGCTTTCATGGAAGATAGAAGAGCGCCGCCTGCAGAGCGGCGAATGGCTGGCGGACATGCCGCCCCTGCCGACCGTCAAGTCGCCGCCCAGGCGCAAGGCAAACGGCGCGGATCAGGCGGCCGGCTACGTGGCCGCACTTCTTGCTCAGGATTTCGGATGCCGAACCTCGAAATAAGCAATCTCTGTTTTCAACATCGCGGACCCTATGCCTTTCGCATTGCCGGCGGCGAGTGCGTTGGCCTTGCGGGGGCCTCCGGGGCGGGCAAGAGCCTGCTGCTGCGGGCCCTGGCCGACCTTGATCCGCGCACCGGCGTCATGCAGCTGGGCGACGTCAACGCAGATACGGTGACCGGTCCTCAGTGGCGGCGCCTGGTGGGTTTGCTGCCTGCGGAAAGCGGCTGGTGGCTTGACCGGGTCGGCGAGCATTTTGCCGATTTTGCTGCAATTGACGAGCAGACCCTGGCCGCCGTGGGATTTGACCGCTCGGTGCAGGATTGGCAGGTCAGCCGTCTTTCCACCGGCGAACGGCAACGGCTGGCCATCGTTCGCCTGCTGGCCAACGGGCCGCAGTGTCTGCTGCTCGACGAACCGACCGCCAGCCTGGATCACGACGCCGCGGCCAGAGTTGAAAATCTGCTGTTGCGTTACGGCGCGGACCGCCAGGCGCCCATGCTCTGGGTCAGCCACGATCCCGCTCAGTTGGAGCGGGTCAGCCGGCGGGGTTTGCGCATGGAGAGCGCTGGCCTGCTTGTCGACGCAGGAGGCGCAGGCGATGCACGTTAAGCCGCTGACGCCCGCCGACTTGGCCCTGGCCGCCTCCTTGCTGGTGCTGCTTGGGCTGCTGTCCTGGCGGCTGCGTCTGGGCCTGGCAAAAAATCTGGCTATTGCCGCCGCGCGCACCACGGTGCAACTGCTGCTTATTGGCCACATCCTGCGGCTGCTCTTTGCCCATGTGCACATCGTCTACATGGCGCTGATTTCCCTGGTGATGCTCATTGCCGCCGGTCGCGAGGTGATGGCGCGCCAGCAGCGCCGGGTCAGCGGTCTTCAGGGCTGGCTGATCGGTTCCGGCGCCATGTTTCTCTCCTCATTCACCGTCACCTTCCTCGCGCTGACCGTGGTTATCGGCAACGAGCCCTGGTATGCGCCGCAGTACGCCATTCCCTTGCTCGGCATGCTGCTGGGCAACACCATGAGCGGCGTGGCCGTGGCCATGGACCGGATGACTGAAACCCTGTGGCGGGAGCGCCGCGTCGTCGAGCAGCGCCTGCTCCTGGGGCAAACCGCCGCCGAGGCGGTGGGCGAGATTCGCCGCCAGGCCATCCGCTCCGGCATGACGCCGATCATCAACTCCATGGCCACCGCCGGCCTGGTGAGCCTGCCCGGCATGATGACCGGCCAGATTCTCGGTGGTTCCAGCCCCATGGATGCGGTCCAGTACCAAATTCTGATCATGTTTCTTATCTGCGCCGGCACCGGTTTCGGCGCCATTGCCGCCATTCGCGGCGTGGAGCGGCGGTTGTTCGACGGTCGTCATCGCCTGCGGCTTGACGCCCTGCAGACGGCCGACGAGGAGCAACGACCGTGAGGCGCACGGCTTCGGGCATCCCCGCCCTTGCCAAGGCAGGCCGACGTCAGGCCAAAGGGCAACCTTCTTCCCGTTCTCGCGGACCGCTGAAAATTGCCGGCATCTATCTGGCCGTAGCCGCGCTCTGGGTGATGTTCTCCGATTATCTCGTCGCCTTGGCGTTCCGCGATACCGCCCTCTTGACTCTGGCGCAAACCTGCAAAGGCTGGTTGTTTGTCGTCGGCACCGCCGCGTTGATTTATTTTTTGCTCAGACGGGAAATAGCGACCTATCAGACGACAACCAACCATCTGCGCCAGAGCGAGCAGGAACTCCGCGACATCCTCGACGCCATGCCGGTGGGCATTGCCCTGACCGACGGCGTAACCATCGAATACATCAACATCAGTTTTTGCGAACGGTTTGGCTACAGCCTCGACGAGATTCCCACCGACGAGCAATGGTTTTTGCTGGCCTATCCCGATCCGGCCTACCGGGAATTGCTGATGGCCGCCTGGAAGGAGGCGCTTGACAGCGCGCGGACAAGCAACGCCCCGATCCGGCCCTTCGAGATCAAGGTGGCCTGCAAAAACGGCGAGATCCGCCACGCCATCGCCAACACCCAGCTGATCGGCAAGCGGATTGTGGTGATCCTCACCGACATCACTGAGCGGGAGCTGTTGCGCAATGAGTTGATCAAGATGCAAAAGCTGGAATCCATCGGCGTGCTTGCCGGCGGCATTGCCCATGATTTCAACAATATCCTTACCGGCATCATGGGCAATCTGTCCTACGCCCAGGTGCTGCTCGAACCCGACCATAAGGCCCGCCAACCGTTGGACTCGGCGGAGCAGGCCTCGGCGCGGGCGGCGGAACTGACCAAGCAGTTGCTGACCTTTGCCCGGGGCGGGGAACCGATCCGACAGGCGACCTCGGTGGCGGCGCTGGTTAACGAGGCTTTGAGCCTGATGTTGCGGGGCTCGCGGGTTCGAGGCGAAGCGCAGATCGCGGCCGACGTCTGGGCCGTGCAGGTCGACGCCGGCCAGATCTCCCAGGTGCTCAACAACATCATCATCAACGCGGTGCAGGCCATGCCCGACGGCGGCGTGCTGCGGATTGTCGCCGAGAATGCGGTGATTGAGCGCGATTCCTTGCAGGCCCTGGCCGTGGGGAAATATGTCCGCATCAGACTGATCGACACCGGCCGCGGCATTGCTCCGGAGATCTTGGACCGCGTCTTTGAGCCCTACTTCAGCACCAAGGCCACGGGCAGCGGGCTGGGGCTGGCTTCGGCCTACTCGATCCTCACCCGGCACGGCGGCGCCATAGCGGTCGAGTCCACAATCGGCAGCGGCTCCACCTTTACCCTCCACCTTCCAGCAACCCAGGCCGCGCCCACAACCGCGCCGGCGCCGGTTGGCGAGGCCCCAAGCTCGGAACGATCCGACTCGCCGCAGATTCTCGTCATGGACGACGAAGCGGCCATTTGCGACATTGCCGCCGCCATGCTCGGCTATCTGGGCTACGAGGTCGACACCTGCGCCGACGGAACAACCGCCACGCGTCTCTACGAGGCGGCCCTGATCGCCGGCAGACCCTATGCGGCGGTCATCATGGATTTGACCATCCCAGGCGGCATGGGCGGCAAGGAAGCGGCCAAGCTGATCCTCGCCCGGCGGCCCGGGGCTCGATTGATCGTCTCCAGCGGCTACTCCCACGATCCGATCATGGCCGACTACCTGAGCCACGGGTTTTGCGGCGTCCTGGCCAAACCCTACAAGGTGGCTGAATTGGGACGGGTGCTGGCAAACGCGCTGGCCGAGAAATAGCCCGACTGAAAGACGCCCGCCGCTCCAGGGACAGGCCGCGCAAGGTTGTGCTTGCGGCCTGGCTGCAAATAGAGGATTATTTCCAACGCTTGGTGTTGGAGTTCGTGCCGGTTCACGCACTCGATTGTTGAATTCCCTGTGGGTGAGGAGTGCTCCGGATGGGTTGTATTGACGAGATCAGGAAGCGCTTTCCTCCGATCATTTTTTTGCTGTCCCTGTTGTCGGCCTTTCCGCCGCTGGCCACCGACATGTATCTGCCGGCCCTGCCGCTGTTGCAGCGCGAGCTGCAGGCCCCGCTGGTGGCCATCAATCTCACCCTGGTCACCTTTTTCATGACCTACTGTGGCTTTCTGCTCGTTTACGGGCCGCTGTCCGACCGATACGGCCGGAAACCGCCGCTGCTGGTCGGCGTGGGGCTGTTTGTGCTGGCCTGTCTGGTCTGCGCCTCGGCGCACAGCGCCAACATGATGATCTTCGGCCGCTTCCTCCAGGGGGCGGGCGCCGCAGCCGCCTCGGCCATTGTTTTTGCCGTCAGCAAGGACCGTTTCAGCGGCCAGCAGCGGCAGCGGGTGTTCATCCAGATTGGGGTGATTGTCGCCACCGCGCCGATGATCGCCCCGATTCTCGGCGGCTGGATTATCAAACTGCTTTCCTGGCACTGGATTTTCGTCCTTCAGGCGGTCCTGGGGACCATCGCTTTTGCCGGCGTGTTTGCCATGGACGAGTCCCTGCGGGCGGAGGCCCCGGCCAGTTTCCGCCAGGTGGCGGCCAGTTATCTGCGCCTGTGTCGCAACCGTCGCTACATCTCGCTGCTGCTGACCCTGTCCTGCACCTGCGTGCCGGTGTTCGCCTTCATCGGCGGCTCCTCGGACATCTACATCACCCGCTTCGGCTACGACGAGCAGCAATTCGGCTATTTCTTCGGCTTCAACGCCCTGGCCTTTGTGCTGGCGCCCCTGGCTTTTTCGCGAATGGTCCGCCGCTATTCCATCACCCGGCTCATGCCTTGGGCCTTTGCCGGCATGCTGGCCGCCTCGCTGCTCCTGCTCTGTCCCTGGATCCCGATTCCCTGGCGGTTGACCCTGCCGATGTTCTGTCTGACCTTCTGTTTTTCTTTTTGCAGACCCGCAGGCAACAACCTGATTCTGGAGCAGGTGGATCGCGACACCGGCGCCGCCTCGTCGTTGATGGTCTTTTTGTATTTTATGATCGGCGCCCTGGCGATGTGGTTTTTTTCGTTCGACTGGAACGACAAGATTGTGACGCTGGGATTGATGGGCGTGATTTCGGTGACCTGCACCCTGCTGCTGTGGCAGGTGGTCAAACGACGGATAGGAACGATAAACGATTGAGGCGGGGAGAGGGCGGCGCAACCAGCGTTGCTTAATTGTCGCCGATGAACATCTGGGTGGTCAGATCCCAGCAGGTGACGATGCCGTTGCGCCATTTGGCCAACTGCACGTTGCCGTCTTGGGACACAACAATGGCCATAACCTGGTGGATGGCGTTGCAGAGGTGGTAGACGGACCGGTGTCGGGAACCGTAGCCCTCGATTTTGCCCAGGGTGACCATTTTGCCCTCGATGTCGCTGGCAAGCGCCACCTCGGTGAGTTTGTCGAGCGAGCCGACGATCATGCCGCCGAAGCCCAATGGGCCGCGACTGCAGGTCACCACCGCCCCGTCCACCGAGGCTAGGCTGGCCATGAACTGCGCCTGCTCATAGAGCGCCTCTTCCAGATCGTACACCGCTGATTCGTGACGGAGCTCGACGTAATCCTTCCACGTGACGATCTTGTCCGGATCGTTGATGTCGCCCAGGGCCGTGGTCGCCAGGCGGATGGTTCTGATCATCAGTTGTTGCTGCCGCCGGACGGCCTCGTCGTTCTGGAAGCGGTATTTGAGCAGGATGGAGGGATTGTCGGCTGCCAGTTCGGCCGGATTGTCGTCGGGGAAGATGATAAAGGTGCCGCCGTGCCGGTTCATTCGGGTAACGCTGAGCACCCGTTTGATGAGCTGGAATTGCAGGTTTTCGATGAACTCGTCCTGGATTTTGGCCACCGGGTAGAGGACGCTGGCCCGGAACGCCTCATGGGCCTCCAGCAGGGATTCGCGCACCGGGGCGAGGAGTTTGTTCATCCACTTGGATTGAAAAGCATTGGCGGTGGAATCGAGCAATTTGCCGCTGTTGAGGGTGGCGATGATCTTAAGCCCCCGGCAGATGGTCAGCATGCCTGGTCCGGTCACATGGACGACAAAGGCGTCCGGCAGTTGGTTGGTTTTCTTGTTGCCGCCGCGTTCCTGCTGCAGCCAGCGAATGCCGGAGTTGACCACACCCCAGATCTGAAAGCCCTTCTCCGGATGCGGCTCAATGCCGACCAGCGAGCGTTCGAAATCCACGGCCGGCGAAAGACGGCGCAGTTCGTATTCGTTGAAGGGGCGGGGGGGCGAGAAAAGCAGGCGGAGAAATCCCTTGGGCGGTCCCTGATCGGGCGGGAAAAGTTCGGATTTGGCCAGGATAAGCCGGAGGGTGACCGGTCGGTCTTCCTCGCGCATCATGCTGACTTGGTAGCAGGTGGAGATCAGTTGTTCCAGAGCCGCCTTGCCGGGCAGAGTGCTGGTCGCCTGGCCGTCGTCGCTTGCCTCCGCTGTCGGCGTGCCGTTCCAGCGCTGATTGATGAGGGCGACAAGTTCGGAAGGGTAGACGTGCATGGCCGGTTCCGGGGAAGAGTTTGCGGGAGTAAGGGCAGTATACCGTAGGTTGCATCGAGATGAAACCCTGATCTTGGCGGTTGGTAAAACTATTTTCTTGGAGTGTTTTCCAGAGGATGCGCGGCTGGTGGGATTTTCTGGAAAAGGGTTGTGTTGCGAAGGGTTTTGCGGTAGTAGGGAGCCTTGGACGAGGGGGTCGGTTGTCCCGGTGGGCGGCGGGCTTTTGTTATCGAGCGAGAGACAAGCAGAGTTGGACATGAAAAACGGATTACGAGAAACCCTGGCGGACGTCAGCATTCCCTTGGTCAAGATTCCGGCGCATCCGGTGCGGCTGGAGTTGCCGGAGTCGGAAAAAAAGGCGCTGCGCGAGCGCGTCAAAAGCATGCTGCAGGAAAAGAACGCGGTCCTGGTCGCCCACTATTACACCGACGGAGAATTGCAGGACTTGGCCGAGGAGACCGGCGGCTGCGTTGCCGACTCGCTGGAGATGGCCCGGTTCGGGACCGAACACCCGGCGCAGACCCTGGTGGTGGCCGGGGTGCGGTTCATGGGCGAGACATCCAAGATTCTCAATAACGAAAAACGGGTGCTGATGCCCGATTTGGCCGCCACCTGCTCGCTGGACGAGAACTGCCCGATTGATCTCTTTGCCGAATATTGCGACCGTCATCCCGACCACACGGTGGTGGTCTACGCCAACACCAGCGCCGAGGTCAAGGCGCGTGCCGACTGGGTGGTCACCTCTGGCATTGCCCTGCCGGTGATCAAACATCTGGCTGAGCGCGGGGAAAAAATTCTCTGGGGGCCGGACAGGCATCTGGGGCGCTATGTGCAACGTCTGACCGGGGTGGAGATGATTCTCTGGCCCGGCTCCTGCATCGTCCATGAGGAATTCAAGGCGGACGCTCTGGCGCGGTTGCGCGAGCTGCATCCCCAGGCGGCGGTGCTGGTGCATCCCGAATCGCCCCAAGACGTGGTCGATCAGGCGGATGTGGTGGGCTCCACCACGGCCCTGATCCAGGCGGTGCAGCAACTGCCCAACAAAGAGTTCATCGTGGCCACCGACGCCGGCATCTTCAATAAGATGAAGCAGCTGGCCCCGGACAAGATCCTCCTTGGCGCGCCGATTGGCGGCGAGGGGGCCACCTGTGAAAGCTGCGCCCGCTGTCCGTGGATGGAGATGAACACCCTGGCGAAACTGGCGCAGGCTCTGGAGACAGGGGCAGGCGAGATCCTGGTGGCGCCGGAATTGGCGACTCGGGCGCGGATCCCGATTCAGCGGATGCTTGATTTTGCCAAGACCTTGAAAAAGTAGTTGGCGAGAGAGGGCGGGAGATGTTGCGGCCTTGAGCCCAGGCGGCGCTGTGCCTGCTGAGGCAACGGCAGGCTATCGTGCCGCGTCGCCTGGCAGGCTCAATTGCTCCAGGGCATAAATTAACCGCCGATTGACTCGCGCGACGGCCGGAATCGGCCCGTGTCCAAGTCCAGCCCTTGAAGCAGGATGCGCGGGTCCTGGTAGAGGCTGCTGATCAGGCCGCTCTGCCGGCGGTTGATCAGCAGGCGGATGTCAATGCCCGGCAGGGTCAGCATCTCGTAGTCGGTGTCGGCGTCGCCGGCGGCCAACACCGGTGTGCCGTCAATCCATTGGTTGACGATCTCGGCCTTGCCTTCGCGGAAGGTGGTGGGGTAGGCGTTGAGATCGTCAATGGTCAGCGTCTCGCCTGCATCCAGGCGGACCCGGATGCCAAAGACGTGATCCCGATCCACCGGGAACCCCAGCAGTTGCGCCGCGCCTTCCACCAGCCATTCGGTGCTGGCCGAAATCACATACGATTCTATTCCCTGCCGCGCCAGGTTGCGCATCAATGCCAGCATCTCCGGATGGGCGTGGAGGCCCAGCGGATAGCTCGCTGCAATCCGGCCGAGCGGCTCCGGCGCGTCGCAGGTCAGCGTTTCCTCAATCAGCGGCTCTTGCCGCACCGCAAGCACCACTTCAATTGCCAATTGCCGCACTTCGTCGGCGGTAAATCCAGCCAACAATTTGCCCATAAAGGGCAGCACGTAGCGCGGCCCCAATCGCTCGTCCTTGCGCGCCTTGTCGGCGAACCAGAGCAGCAGGGCGGCGAACAGCCGATACTCCGGCAGCAACAGGGCCTGGTCAATCCGATTGTCGGTTATCAGCGGCCAGAGTCGTTGGTAGGCGGCGCAGATCGTCGAGGTGATCGCGGTCATCGAGCGGCCGGCCAGATCGCCTTCGATCCGGGGAAGGATGGCGGCCAGTTGCTCCGGTCGCAGGCAATAGCGCAGGTGTTGCAGTTGGCTGCGAAACACCGCCTGGCCAACGTCGCGGAAGATGCAGGTGTTGTCAAAATCGAACACGGCAACCGGCTTGGCGGAGAACGACCGCGCCGAGATCGCCTTGATCCTGGTTGAGATTTGCGTCAGGTTTTCCGGGAGCCAGTTTCCCGCCTCATCCGAGGTCTCGGCCGTCTGCAACTGCATGGGTGTTCCTGAAGGTGTCATTGCCTGTGATTCGCGGGAAATGTCATGGGAGCGGGCTGAGAGTCCGGATCGGGAAAACAGCCGATTGTGTCGGGTTATATACGATAAACAGAGGAGTTTTTAAAGGGCTGTTTTTGCTGTCTCTTTTTTTATGTTTTTAACTCCTGGAAACAATTTGGAAACAGCTGCTTTGCACGCCTTGTCTTTTCCGATTCTACGATGACTGCCGTTCCCATCCATCCTCTTTTTCTTGCCAACTCAACGCTTGCGTATTTGTCAACCGATGCAATCTTCGCATTTTGGGCCTGCCCAGCGGTGATCACGCCACATTCCATGCATTGGTAAAGCCAACGCCTATTTCACTGTAAGCCAGCGAAACAAGATCGCTGGGTTCGTCTAGGAGTCCGCGGCGCCACAGGGCGAGCTTCGAACGGACCATGTCAGTTCGGTTCTGATTGACATGTAGGGTGCTGATTTGGTGGCAGTTCGTCTTCCGTTGAAACGCTTTTCACGGTACACGCCGCAAAAGGCGTATTGTAACTTTAACAATATCCCAAAATTACCGTTGAGTTGCCTCGGAAGGAGGAAAAAGAGCGTTCTGATCCCTCCATCTCAACCAGTGAAATGCAGCGTAAAGCCAACTGCCTGTAGGTGTTTGGCTTTTTTGTGGCTTTCGTTCTTGCTCATGCCTCTTGGGCTCCGCCTGGTGTATAAAAAGTCACCAAATGCATGAAATCGCTGTGTAAAAAATATACATGCGCATAAGTGTTGCTTTGCAACAAGGCGCTTGATTTTATTTTTAATTTTGAGACGTTATCGCTTTGTTGGGAATGTAACTTGTTTCATAACTTCCAGTTGTCTAAAATGCCGAATTTGTTCGCTTTCCTTTGGTGGTGCCCGTCAAATTGCTGAAAAATTGTTATTTTTAGTTAAAATTTTGAAGTTATGTTTTGTGTGGCACGCCATGTGCTAAAAAGTATGTCACCACCTCTTCTGCCGACTCGTTTTCACTTGGAAACAGTCGGCTTTTTTATGTTGTTTTCAATTTTCCCAAATTTAAAAATTCGCATTTATCTGGAGAAAATACAACTGTCGCCATTAAACAAAGCTGATAAAGGAGGCTGCATCATGAACTGCAGAAGTTGTTTTTTAATCGGATCGTTATTTGTGCAATTGACCTGTCATGGTATCGCATCTGCGGAAATGGTTTCAATCAAGGGGGACGATATCAATATGCGCTCCGGTCCAGGAACAAATCATCCTGTTCTTTACACATTGGGATCAGGCATGCCCCTTGACGTCATTAATCGTTCAGAGGATTGGCTTCAGATAAAAGATTTTGAAGGCGATACCGGTTGGGTGCACCAAAGCATGGTGAGTGACAACCCGACGGTGATCGTTAAGGCCAATAAAGATTCCACCGCTCAGATTAATGTTCGCAGTGGTCCTGGAACAAAAAACAAAATAGTCGGCAAAGCATTCTATGGAGTGGTATTCCGCAAATTAGGAGAAAAAAACCAATGGGTTGAAGTGGAGCATGATGGTGGGGTGAAAGGGTGGATTGATCGTAGTCTCCTGTGGGGAATGTAGCTCAGGGGAGCAAGCGTTTTTGTGCTTGTCCCTGTTCGGTTCTGATTGACTGGTGCGGCAGCGGTTTTTCTTCAGTAGAAATGCTTTTTCAGGCAACCACCGCATAAGGTGTGGTATAATTTGAACAATATTGCGCAAATTTTTTCAGGCGCGGTTGCCTTGGGAGCAGGTGCGCCACAGTCAAACCATCCCATACGGAAATTACCTGGGCTAACATGAACAACATTCAAGAAAAAGATTGGGCTGAGGATGATTGGCATGGGCACACCGGAATTGACAGCTCTTGCGACTATTGCATTGTAAATGGAGAGATCGAAAAGAAGCCGAAAGGCGTGCCGGAGGTCGGCGAGAACAAAAATGACGCTGGCGAACAACAGTAGAATCTCATTTCTCTGCTAATCGAAACGGTCTCTCGGATGTATCTCCGGCGCATCCGCATGGCAATCAGCTGTGACGACAGGCCGGGTGCGACCCCTTGAATCATCCTTAATTGGAGGCAGTTATGCCCTTCGTTCAGATATCGCTCCTTCGCGGGAAACCTTCGGAATATGTTTCAGGGATTGTGGAGTCAGTGCATAAAGCACTTGTGAAGGAGTTCAATGTTCCGGAACTTGATAAATTTCAAGTGGTGTATGAAGTCGAGCCTCATCAGCTTGTTTTTCCGACAAGCTACCTTGGCGTTCCTCATTCCGATGATATCGTTTATGTTCATATTACCTGCAAAGAAGGGCGCACAATTGACATGAAGCGCCGTCTTTATCAGGAAATAGCGGCCTTGATTTCTTCAAGCACAGGTCTTGTCGAGGATGATGTGTTTATCGTGATTGCTGAGAACAAAGCCGAAAATTGGTCTTTTGGCCGTGGCAAAGCACAACTTGTTGAATGACTTGCCCAGGGTGAACAACGACCTGAATGCGTCAACCACAGCAAGAGTCGACGAAGACAGAAAGTTAAAACAGCCTTGCACACCCTTGTCAGAATCACTCTTTTTCTCCGATTTTCCGACTGTTACCGCTGTACCGCAGCGGCCCCTTCTCAGAATTCACGCAGCGATTTCAATGCAGCCTGAAAGATCAAATTATTTATCGTAATTGCCGAATACGTACTTCGATGCCAGGCGTATCCTTCAACAGTTCCGTGAGCCTGTTGGGATCCGTCTCTTTGTAGTGGTAGGGGTAGAGAATTTTCGGTCGAAATGCTTGAGCGGCATTGGCCGCCATCTCCGGCGTCATCGTCGAAGGCGTGCTCATTGGTAGAAAGGCGCAGTCGATGTCCTTCAATGCCTTCATTTCCGCGATATTTTCTGTGTCGCCCGCCACATATATTCGTTTGTCGCCAAAAGACAGCACATAGCCATTGCCAATCCCTTTTGGGTGAAAAAGTTGGCCGTTAGCCCTCTTGTTGGCCATGTTGAAGGCGGGCATGACTTGCACATCTATTCCTTGGACATCCAGACGTTCCCCGTTTGTCACGACCCATCCTTCCGGTATTCTTTCAGAACAAATTGGAGGCAGGATCACGACAGTCTCTCTTTTTTGGATATGCTGCAGAGCCTCCAGATCAAAATGATCGTTATGATCGTGGGTAATGAAAATCACATCGGCCTTGGGCAGTGTCGTGTAATTTGCCATTTTGCCGTATGGGTCAAAATGGATGACCTTCCCTTGAAAGGTCATCATTAGGGATGCGTGACCAATGAAAAAAAGTTCAACGTCGCCAGCCGATGTTTTGATGACATCCCTTTTGACCACCTCTTTCGCGGCGGCAGTCAATGTGCTCATCAACATCATCACCACGGCAATAAACGTGATCTTCATTTGAAGCGGTCCTCTATGCGGTTGACCAGTTGTCATTTTTTGAATTGTCCCAAAACAAGTGGTTGTTGTTTGATGCGATCGAAAGCCTGCTGGCATCCCTTGGGCAAGAGCGCTGAAAAGGGACGAATTGATTGTTGAAGGAATCACGAATACCCGGAGATCATTGGACAGGAATTCTCGACCTGATATCTCTTTGCTATTTTTCCAGGGGGCGACGATGGCCACGCCATTGTTCGCTTTTGAGAGTGATTTTGACGCGGCCCTTACGTTTGACGACTTCACCGCCTCAACCTCAAGAGACCATCAGCGCTTCGATATCAGAAAACACGAGAATTCCCGATGCGGCCTGACGGGAGATTACCCTTGCAAAGCTTTTCTAAACCGTGATTTCAGGGTGATGATAGCGTTCTTTAGTGTCATCCGCAAGGGCGCTTGCTGATGTTGGTCAAGAGATCGGCATACCCAGGCGTTCCGAATGTTCCAGGGAGCAATGGAGGAAATCGATTTTTTGCAGGATAGATGTTTGGCGGACAGAGGAAACAAAAGGTTCTGGCCGCTGTCCGGGAAAGGACAGCGGCCAGAGGAAGGAAGGGCGCGAAGCTTTAGTTCGGCAGATATTTGGTCAGCGGGCAGTTTTTGCAGCCCTCGGAAGGCAGATCCGCGCTTTCATGGACCTTGCCCACGATGTCGGCCACCGCGGCCTTGGTGTCTGGGTAAAAATTCTCCCGGCCAATCTTGTCAAACAGATGGGTCCGGTCAAGCACGGCCAGGATCGGGCCCTTGGCGTTGCAGACCGCAAAGCCCAGTTTGGCGGCGTGCAAGCGGTCCACCAGCAGGGCTAGCTCCTCTTCGCCCGAGGCGTCAATGTCGTTGATGCCGCTGGCGTCGAGCAGGATGTAGCGCAAGTCCGGCATGTCGTTGCGATATTTGAGGATCTGCTCGTCCAGATAGCTGGCGTTGGCAAAGAAGAGGGCTCCGTCGAAGCGAACCACCGCGATGTGGCGACAGCCGCGCAACCGATGCTGTTCCGTGCTTTGCAAGGAGCCGTCTTTGTACATCGACAGTTTGGCCACCACCGGCCGCATCGACTTGTAGAGGAAAACCGCCATGGACAGGCCGACGCCCACCATAACGCCTTTGTCAAGGTGCGGGGCAAAGGCCAGGGTGACGACAAAGGTGATGATCGAGATAATGCCGTCGTGTTTTTGCGCATGCCAGGAGTGGACAAAACCCTTGGTGTTGATCAGGCCGATAACCGCCATCATGATCACTGCGGCCAACACCGCCTGTGGCAGGTGGTAGAGCAGCGGCGTGAGGAACATCAGGGTGATGACCACCATAATGCTGGTGATGACGCTGGAAATGCCGGTTAACGCGCCGGCCTGCAGGTTGACCGCCGAGCGGGAAAACGAGCCCGACACCGCATAGCTGGAACCAAACGAGCCGATGATGTTGGCCAAGCCCTGACCGATTAATTCCTGGTTGGGATCAAGTTTTTGCCCGGTCTTGGCGGCCATGGCCTTGGCAATGGCGATGGCTTCCATGAAGCCCAGCAAAGAGATGATGATCGCGGTGGGCAGAATTTTGAAAATAGTGTTGGCCTGCAGCTTGGGGATGGTGAAGGTGGGCAGGCCTTCGGGGATTTTGCCGATGATTGCGCCGCCGCCCATGAGCAATAGCTGGTCGGTCTTGAGCTTGGAGTTCGACACCTTCAGTCGCCATGTGCCGTGATCGGTGGCGACGTCGCCTGGAACCGCGCCTTTCAGGTAAAACACCGCCTGGTCGCCCTGCTGCGCTTTTTCAAATTTGAGTTGGCGCAATTTACTGCGGAGTTCAAGCGTCTGCTCTTCCGCCTGCCCTATTTTTCCGGTGAGAAGGGCTATTTGGCTGTGCAGGGCGATGGACTCCAGGGATGGGCCGTGACCGTGTGCGGTCTTCTCCGCCTGCTCCAGTTCCTTGCCGGCGTTGAGTCGTTCCAGGCTCAATGTTTCGATTGTTTTGATCGTGCTGTTGAATTCGGTGATAAGCTGTTCGGCTTCGGGCAACTTGACGGCCGCCAATGGCGCGCGCACGTCTTTATTATAGCCGGTGAAATAGGAGAGCAGGGTGGTGATGACCACCGCCACCAGCACCGCTGGAATTTTGGGATTGATTTTCTTCAGGCCAACCATGATCGCCACTGCGCCCACGCCGTAGATCAGGGTGGGCCAGTGGGTGAAATCCATGGCCGCCTGCACCACCCGGATCATGGTGTCGTAATGATGCTCCGCCGAGTCGACGTCCACGCCAAAAAATTTGGACAACTGGGAGGTGGCGATGATAATCGCGCCGGCATTGGTGAAACCATTGACCACCGGGTGCGACAGGAAGTTGACCACCAGGCCGAGACGGAGCACGCCCAGGGAGAACTGAAACACGCCGACAATCAAGGCCAACAGGATGGAGTAGGCAATGAATTCGGTGCTGCCGGCCGAAGCCAGCGGCTGCAGCGAGGCGGCGGACATCAAAGAAACCACGGCCACCGGGCCAGTGGCCAGTTGCCGACTTGAACCGAACAGGGCCGCGACCATAGGCGGCAGGAAGGCTGCGTACAGGCCGAAGTAGGCCGGCAGCCCCGCCAGTTGCGCATAGGCCATCGACTGCGGGATAAGGACCAGGGCCACGGTCAGACCCGCCAGGGCGTCGATCTGAAAACTCTTTGCGTTGTAGCCTTTAATCCAGCCGAGAAAGGGGAAAATTTTTGTCAGTGCCATGTCCGTCCGCTCGTGTTCGTTGAAGTCAAAGGTTGATGGGTCAGGGTTTCAGCCAACAGCGGCAGGACTCGATGAGCTCTTCATAGAGGGCTGTCGCCTGGTAGAGATTATAGGTGTCCAGACGGACCAGGCCGTCGACCAAGGTGAAAATGAGCAGGGCCTTCTTGTTGGCCGACACCTTGCGGATCGATCCGTCAGCCATGCCCCTGATGATCGCCTGCTCAAAAATGCTGATCAGGCCGCTGTAGATTTCCTCCAGATACTGCCAGCATTTGGGATTGTCCGGCGCAATCTGATAGTAATGGTGGCGGTGGAGGAGGAGAAACCGTTCTTCCATGACGCTGGACTGGTAGAGGTAGAATGAAATCGCTCCTTCCACCATCTCCAGCCCGGTGTCGAACTCGTTATCCTTGAGATACTGCTTGAATTTACCGACAAAGTCCTCTTTGAACTTTTGCAGCACGGCGAGAAACAGGTCTTCCTTGCTCTGAAAATGATAAAAGATGGTGCCCTCGGCCACTCCGGTGGCCTTGGAGATGTCGTTGACCGAGGTGTCCCAGTAGCCGCGTTCCGCAAAGAATTTGGTTGCCGCCTGCAGGATGGCTTCTTTTTTTGTCTGTGCGCGTGTCATACCTTCTTTGGTCTCTGTTGTCGGTCTGTTAAGTGAGCGATCACTCAGAAAACTGCATTGGCGACATTCCCGACTGAGCACTCACTCAGGATTTGTGATATTTAGATACCCCCGAACGCGTAACCGGTCAAAGTGTTTTTTTATATATCAGAATAATTTATGAAAAGGCCCGGTTAGGCTGAATAAAGGTAGGGGGCGCAATGCAGAGGTGAAGAGCTGCAACATCCCGTTGCATCGTAAAAATGCGGGATTGGTTGCCGGTGGGGAGGGCGGGGCTATTTTTTGTTCTTTCTGCGTGGAGAAAACGATTTGGCGGAAACAGGTTTGCCGGTGGCCTCTTTTTTGGGGCGCGGCGTATCGCCGACCAGAGCGACCTTTTGCCGTTCACGGCCGGCTTCACTTTTTTCGACAAAACAGGGCGCGTTGCTGAAGGGGTCAGTTTCGGTCCAGTACATCAGGGTGGACCAGGTGCACGGCGTAGGGGTGAACAACTGCACCTGGCGGGGAATAAGATGCAGCTCTTTGCGGCAGAAGGCATGCAGTGCTTCCATCGCCGCTTGGGTGCAGCCGGGGTGGGCGGCAATCAGGTAATAGGTGAGGAACTGTTTCAGTCCCTCTTCTTCGGTCAGTCGATTGAACAGGCTGCGGAATTGCAGCAGGGCCTCCGTGCCCGGCTTGCCCATGGCGTGCAGCACTTCGCTTTCGCTGTGTTCCGGCGCAATTTTCATCTGCCCGGAAACATGGTGGCGCACCACCTCGCGCAGATAGCTGAGGCCGTGTTTCTTGTCGGCCAGAATGATGTCGTAGCGGATTCCCGAGGCCACCGCGATTTTTTTGATGTTGTTGATGCTGCGCAGCCGCTGCAGCAGGCCAATGAGCGGGCCGTGATCGATTTTGAGACTCGGGCAGATGGTCGGAAACAGACAGCGTTTGTCCCGGCAGGCGCCTTTGGTCTGCTTTTTGGCGCATTCAAAACCGTACATGTTGGCGGTGGGACCGCCGACGTCGGCAATGGTTCCTTTGAAGGCCGGGTGAACGGCCATCCGCTCCGCCTCGCGCACAATCGACTCGACGCTGCGCTGTTGGATGGTGCGCCCCTGATGCACGGCAATGGCGCAGAAATTACATTCGCCGTAGCAGCCCCGGTGGGTGGCGAGGGCAAAACGGATGGTGTCCAGGGCGCGCACCGTGCCCAAACGCCGATTCAGGGGATGGAGATCGCGTTCAAAATCGAGATTGTGGACCTGGTCGAGTTCCGCTGTGGACAAGGGCGGCTGCGGCGGATTGTGAATCAGGAAGCGGCTGTCCTGCTGCTGCGCCAGCATCTGGGCGGTGATTGGATCATTGTTGTCGTAGAAGACGCGGAACATGGCGGCAAAGGCGGTTTTATCGGCCGCTGTTGTTTGGTAGGCAGGCAGCATCAGGGCGGTTGCCGGCGCTTCGGCGGCTGCGTAACAGAGGCCGCGAATCGAGGTTGGCGACTGGCCGGCGGCCAACGCCCGTGCCAATTCGAGCACGGTGCGTTCGGCCATGCCGTAGAGCAGGTAATCGGCCTTGGCGTCAAAGAGGATGGAGCGGCGCACCCGGTTGTCCCAGACGTCGTAATGGGCGATGCGGCGCAGGCTGGCCTCGATGCCGCCCAACACCAGGGGCGCGGTGCCTTTGAAATGCTGGCGAATCAGATTGGCGTAGGCGATCACCGCCCGGTCGGGACGGCGGGTGTTGAGACCGCCGGGGGTGTAGTCGTCGGTTTTGCGGCGGCGGCCGGAGGCGGTGCGGTTGGCGACCATCGAGTCGATGCAGCCGCCGGTGACGCCCCAGAAGAGTTTGGGTTCGCCCAGACGAGTGATGTCCGTGCCTGAGTTCACTGCCGGCTGAGCAATGACGCCGACCCGAAAACCATGATGAACCAGCAGTTTGCCGATCATGGCGACGCCGATGAAGGGCGAGTCGATATAGGCGTCGCCGGTAACCAATATCACGTCCAGTTGGGGCCAGCCCAACCGTTCCATTTCATCGCGAGTGCTGGGGAGAAACATCTCAGGCCTCCGCGCCTTCAGTGATTCGGGCGGCTGCGGCCCGGCCGGCCAGCCAGCCGGTGGAAAAGGCGGCCTGGAGGTTGTAGCCGCCGGTGTCGGCCTGAATGTCGAGGATCTCGCCGGCAAAAAACAGCCCTGACGTCAGCCGCGATTCCATGGTGCGGGGATTGACCTCGCTGACGTCAACTCCGCCGGCGGTGACAATGGCCTCGGCCAGCGGGCGGTGGCTGACCACCCGCAAGGGGAAATTTTTCAGCCAGTGACGCAGTCGCTTGCGTTCGTCGGCTCGGATGGTTCCAACCAGGCGATCAGCGCCCAGATCAATCTCCTCCAGGGCCACGGCCACCATTTCCTTGGGCAGCAGGCCGCGCAACACGCTGGCAATTGGTTCCAGTCGTCGCTCTTGGAAATCGCGCACCAGTCGGGCGTCGAGTTTTTTTTCATCCAGCGCCGGCTTGAGATCGAGCTGGACAATCACTTCCTGCCCCTGGCGCAGGGCGTCGACAATTCCGCCGCTGAGGGTCAGAATCACCGGGCCGCTGAGACCGTATTCCATGAAGGTGAGTTCGCCAAAGGCCTCTGCCTTTTTTTTGCCGTCAATGAACACCCGCGCCAGGATGTTGCGCAGCTGCAAATTGGCCATTCGGGCGGCCAGGCCGCCTGCGGTGATCAGCGGCGTCAGCGCGGGCCGGATTGGCACGATGCGATGCCCGACTTCTTCGGCTAAACGATAGCCGTCGCCGCTGGAGCCGGTGAGCGGGTAGGAGGCTCCGCCGACGGCAAGGATGAGGGCTTTGCAGGCGATGGTCGCGCCGCCGCAAATAATTCCGGTTAATCTGCCGTCTTCGACCAAGAGATGCTCAGCCGCGCAACCGGTGCGAACATGTACGCCGCAGCGCCCTAACCACTGCTCTAAAACTGCCAGCACTTCCGGTGCTTTGCCCGAGGTTGGAAAGACGCGGCCGCCGCGTTCGGTGGTGGTGTTCAGTCCCAGTTCATGAAAAAATTGGACCAACTCAGGGGTGAAAAAACGGTGAAAGGCTTGGCGAAGAAAGGGGCCGGTGGGGCCGAAATGACCAAGAAACTCGGGTAGCGGGGCGACGTTGGTCAGGTTGCAGCGCCCCTTGCCGGTGATGCAGAGTTTGCGGCCCGGCCGCTTCATCTTCTCCAGAACAACAACCTTGGCCCCCGCCAGGGCGGCCTGTCCGGCGGCCATCAGGCCTGCGGCGCCGCCGCCGACCACCACCAGGCAATTCTGGGGCGCCGCAGCCTTTTGCAGGCGATTGTCGTTTTGGGAAAGAGGCGTGGAATCCATGCGCCAGTACTACACCAAGCCACGGGAAAAAACACCTTAATCCTCAGATTCGCAGACTGTCGCCCCATGGGTTGCATGCTGGTTGTTGACAGATGGGCACCGCTCCACTATCCATAATAATCGCTTGTTTATCCAGAAAAGAACACCAACGCACGCGCGACGGGCTTGCTCAAGGGAGAATGCAAATGGACCATTCGTTGCCAGGATTGATTCTGACCGGCGCGTCCGGTTTTGTCGGCCGTAATTTCATCAAGGCCGCCGCCGGCAGATTCCGCCTGTTTTGCGTTGCCCGGAGGTCCATGGAGGAGGCGGGGGTGCTGCCAGAGGCCAATCTTCGCTGGATTCAGGTGGATATCGCTGAGGCGGACAAGATGGAGAATCTTCTCCAACGGGTGCAGGGCCATGGCGGCGTTGATTATGTGGTCAATTTAGCCGGCTATTACGACTTCACCAACCAGGAGCATCCCGAATACACCCGCACCAACATCCACGGCGTCAAAAACATGCTGGAGCTGGCCAAAAAGTTGGGCGTCAAACGGTTTATCTTTGCCAGTTCGCAGGCCGCCTGCCCCTTTGGTCCGGTGATCAACGAGGAGGCCCCGCCGGACGCCGCCATCCCCTATGCGAGAAGCAAGCGGGCCGGCGAGGAACTGGTGCGGGAATACGCGCCGTGGGTGCCGGGGGCCATCGTCCGCATTGCGGCGGTGTTCAGCGACTGGTGCGAGTATCCGCCCCTCTACACCCTGCTCAACAACTGGTGCTCGGGTAAATTTTTGGAGTCGCGGATCATCGCAGGCCAAGGGAAATCCGCCATTCCCTACATCCATGTCCAGGATCTGGTGCAATTTTTTCTGCGGGTGATCGAGAAAAGCAACCAAATGGAGCGGCTCTGTACCTTCAACGCCGGGCCGGACGGAACGGTGTCGCATCTGGAACTCTTCCGCATTGCCAGCCAGTTTTCCGCCAATGACCATCTCAAACCGTGGCGGATCAACCGCTGGCTGCTGGCCCCGATGATCCTGGCGCGGCGACTGCTCAGCCGGCTGCAGGGCAAGGCGCCCTTTGAGCAGTTGTGGATGCTCAAGTATGTCGATCAACAGCTAATTGCCGACAGTTCGCGGACCCGCAGGGAGTTAGGCTGGAAGCCGACGCCGCGCAAATCCATTACCCGGCGATTGGTGTTCCTGATTGAGAACATGAAAAGGAACCCGGAGCTGTGGCGGCAATGGAACGAGGCCATGCTCCGCAAGGAATCGGACCGGCCGCACTTGGCCCTGCACGGGCTTTTGTGCGACGCCATGGACGCCGCCCGCGACAGCGTGGTTGAAGCTATCAACTCGCGGCTCCTGGCGCGCGACGAAGTGGTCGAAGCAATGACGGCGCGGCCGCTTGACGAGGAACAAGCCGAGGGCCATTCAAGTTGCATTCGGGCGCTGCGGGCCATGAATAGGGACGTTGCCGATTCATTTGTTCGCCTGCTCTATCAGTTGATCGTCACCGTGATGCGAACAAGAAACCGTCCGATGATGCAGCAATACGGCCACACCATCGCCTTCCTGCCGATGACCGCTGGTTTCTGCGGCGGGCTGGCCAGCCGCAGTCTGTTCATCATTGGCGAATTTCTGGTGCAGCGATTTCGCGGCCGCGCAAAGTTTCGCCAGGTGACGCCCAGGGCCGACGAGTACATTGCCATGGCCATCCACATGGCCATCGACCGGATTGAAGATCAGGTGGAAATGGCCACGCTGCAGTCGCCCAGCCTGCAGGACGAGTTGCGCAAAATGGCCCCACCCACGGACAATCTACGACTGGAACAGGTGATCAGCCAGTTGGAAGACCTTTGCAGCGAGGCTGTTTCCGGCAAATCCTGGACCAGTCCGCTGGTCAAGGGGTGAGCTTCGTTTGCAACCCAAAAACATTGCATTTTGCGCTGGCGTTTTGGAGGTCGTACGGCTCGTGAGAACTCTTTATGGAGGGTAACAGTCGAGCGGAGTATCTGCTTGTGACTAGAAAATCTAGCGTTGGGGGCTGATTGAGTGGTCAGGCGTGGGGATGCTGCTGGCGTTAGAAACAGAAAAAGCCCATCTCGATTCCTTCATCTTAGGTGGATAAGATGGTGGACAAGATAGGCTTTCTGATGAGGAACTGACTGAAAATGCAATAAAAACAAATAATTGGTGGGCTAAGCTCTATCGAAAATGCACTGTATGTGTCTGTTTTGTAAGTAAAAATTTATAGCCAAAAAAGTAATCTACCCCCAAAACTACCCCCAAAAATAAATCCATACACCTGCAAAACAAAATCACGAACAAATCAAGAAAGAAGAAACGGCGTGTCTGAAGAAACGGCGTGTCTGAAGAAACGGTCATGGTGGTATCCCTCGATTGTGTCGCCACGTAACTCAAAACGGTGTTCGGTAAGAGAGCAAGAAACGTTGTTTCTTACTTCTTTGTTTGCGCGATGTAAGAGATTTCGGAGAGCGCCACCCGGCTATTTCCATGGGCCTCGGTCGGGGGATGGTGGCAAAGATCATGGCTGGGGATTTGCGACGCGTCCGGCTGGGGCGCGTTGGCTCGGTGGTGTCGATGTTGTTCTCCTGGCTGCCGGTGGCCGACCTGTGGTGAATTGCATGGCGTGGATGGTGCTGCGCGCCGGTGTGCTTTTGTGGGCGGCTCGATGCCTTGGTGGTGATCTTGGCCAGGTTGGGCCGGTCCCAGAGTGGCTCTTCTTCTTTGATGGCTGTCGTTGCCTTCCCTGCGCTTGGTCATGTCGTGGTCGACTACCTGCAAAGAGAGCGATCACGCTGGCCGGTGGTGCCGGTAATCCGGCCATTCGGTGGTGGTGTCGACACTGCCTCCTGGCTGCGGCTGACGTGCTCCTGGTGGTCAGGGGCCAGGCTGCTGAACGGTCGCCTTCTTCCTTGCCGGTGTCAGCTCTTCAAGTGGACCGTTGCCGGTCCGTGGCGGCAAGGAGCGTGTCGATGATCGGCAAAGAGCAGGATCATCCGGGCCGCTGGTGGCTTGCTCCTATCTCGATGTGATTTTTTGGGTGATCGTTGAGGAGCTGTAGCCGTCGGCCATGAAACTGCCTTCGAAATAACGCCTGTTTTTTGCCGCTGTCGCGTTTTTTTCATTGGCGCGTGTCCTTGGGTCGTCTGGCGCTGTTTTATCTTCTCTGTCGAGACGCCCGCACGGCTGGAACATCTGTCGGCGGAAAGGAAAGACTCCTTTCCCCGCAATAGAGTACAGCCGGGGATTCAACTTGTTCCTGGCTCGAGTCGCCCGCTCCGCAACTATAATCGGGAGGGCGACCTCGAGCCGCGCCGGTTATTCGGAACCTGGGCGTGTTCAGCAGTTTCGTTTGATCGTAAAAATAGCGGCTGAATTTGTTGACAGATTATTTTCAAACAAATATACAAATGGTATGGGTTATTTGTATATTTGTTGAAAATAGGGGGCTGTCATGGAAGGATATCCGCATCTCATATTTAGAAGACACTGGGAAATAAGCACAAAAGTTCAGTATCAGCTGGGAGAATGCGAGGCGATGAGCAGGATTATCGCAAATAGCCCGTTGCGGCCAAAGGATCGGGATACGTTGCTACAGCTTTCTTTGATCAAAGGTGCACAGGCTACCACCGCCATTGAGGGGAACACTCTAACTCAGGAAGAAATTGAGCGGATATACGAGGGGGATCGGCTGCCTGTAAGTAGGCAATATCAACAAATCGAGGTCACTAACGTCATAGAGGCATTCAACCATCTCTTGAAAGCTGTGGTAAGGGAAGGGCAGGAATGGCTCATCACGCCCGATTTGGTAAGAGATTTCCATCGTCGTATTACGCAAAATCTTGGGGAACATATTGACGGAATTCCTGGCAAATGGCGTGAGGACCGCCGGCAAGTTGGACCTTACCTTGCCCCTGAACATCGATATGTTCCTGAATTAATGCAGAAGCTTTGCGATTGGCTTTTGATCGATTTCCATTATCCACGCGAACAAGATTTCAGCACAGCGGTTATCCAGGCGATTGTAACCCACGTCTATATCGAATGGATACACCCCTTTGCAGATGGCAATGGGCGAACCGGTCGATTGGTTGAATTTTTCATCTTGTTGCGTAAAGGGCTACCAAGTGTGGTTTCTCATATTCTTTCGAATTTTTACAACCAGACCAGAACAGAGTATTATCGACAGTTGAATAATGCTAGGAAAGAAAGGGACCTAACAAAATTTATCGCTTACGCAATACAAGGTTTTCGGGATGGGCTAGAGGAGAACCTTGAAGTCATACAGGATGGCCAGTTGAAAATCTTTTGGAGGAACCATATTTTTGAGACGTTTGCAGACTTCAAATACACAAAAAGAAGCGTGTTCAAGCGCAAGCGAAGTTTGATGTTGGCGGCGCCGCTCTCACGTTGGTTTGATATGAATGAGATTGCGTATGCGAATCCAGAAACGAGCAAGGAGTACGCCGTTCTTGCCCAGGCCACTCTGAAGCGTGACCTTGACGAATTGGTTGCTATGGATTTACTCATAAGAAAAGATGGAAAATATCACACAAACACAAGCAGGTTGCTCGCTTATCTCCCCGAAAAGAGATAGATTTAGGAGCTGTCTTCACAGTCGCCAACGACACCGTAGTTAATTAGAGTTGCTCTCGGTGTCGGATTGCCGCCAAGCTGGCTGTGGGATCGGGCTTTCGCCCGACTTCTGAAGAAACCAAGAAAGAAATAACAGTGTTTTGAAATAACAAAGTAACGAAATAACGGTATGCGGCGGGCGTGGGTGCATACCTCATCTGTTGCCCTTGTTCACCCTGGTCGAATAGAAGTTTTTGATGGCGGCATTCATTCACGTTTCCTTTCGTCTCTGTTTGCCGCTGCGCAAAGCAAATTGGCCGCCTCTATTTTTCGTTTTCTGAATGATCACCTTTGGGATGGTGTTCAGGTGCTCGGGGCTCTTTTGCCTCCCTCTTGAAAGTGCCCCTCATGAATGCCCATGCCTCTTCGTCAATTTGTTCTGGAGTCAAAACCCTGGGGCGAGGTCTCTTGCGGTGGCTTTGGCAAGGGGGCATGATGTCGAGAATGGAGCCGATGCCTTTGAGTATGTTCCGGAGGGTATCTTTCATTTTTGATGGTGGGGCGCTCTGATAGATCAAGTAACTACGTTACTTTTATTTGGTGGTCACGAAATTAGATGTTTTTCCCCACCCCTAAAAACACAAGCGGCCATGAACTCCGCATCAGCGTTTGCATTTTTGGTAATAATCTGGCAACCAGAGCCTGCCTATCGGTTTCGGTTTGATTTTTTTTTGAGGGGGGCAGTGAGTGCTTGTTGTGCTGGTGACTGCAGGTGCGTGTAAGCGCCCCTTACTGACAATTGACTCAATCTTCATTTCTCTATCCTTTTGGGCGGAACGGTGATCATCGCACGCCAAACCGTTTTAACCGTTCGCGGGTTGTTTCGACGGGCTGCTTTGGCCCCTTTGGGGGCCTTCCAGCCATGGCCTCGGCCTCCAACCGCTCAGCCAGCTTTATCAGCTGCTTGCCAATGCCGCGCAACATGGCGGCTACAATCTGACCTTCTGTGACTGTCGGCAACCCCTGTATCGTCTTGTTTGCCTCTTGATCTTTTGGCGGCCTCGTTATTTTTTGTTGTGTCGTCATTGCCCTTCCCTTGAGCTTGCCAATTCTATATCGACTCTGTTTTCATCGTGGACTTCGATTCCATTGCCCCTGCGCCTTGTTCTTTCCTGTCTAGGGTGGCTCTATCCGTAACAGCGTAACAAAAACGAAAATACAATAATTTGCAACACATTCGACACGTAACCGTTACCGTAACACTGTTCTTATCCGTAACGCCTTAGTCGTCAAGCTGTTGGCCCCATCCTCCCTTGTTACGGTAACAATCTGTTGCGTTACGGAAGACGTTACGCCGTATTTCTCTGTTTTTATGATCTTGTTACGCTGTTACGGATAGAACTGGAGGTTGAGGCGGTATGTACCGAGAAAACGCCTCCTCGAATTGCTCTCTTTCATACCCCTTGGCGAGGCCTGCATGCCGGAAGCGAAGCGTATTGCTGGCAATGCCGTACCCTTTCAGCTTGTTGGCCAGCTGTCGTGGCGAGATGGGATTTCCCCGGTTGTAGGTCGCCCAGGCCTTTTCATCATCATCGCACAACGCCCTAATCAGATCAGCCGTGCTGATCCTGTCTATATCCCTCATCTCAAAGATTTCCTTGATGTCGGCCAGCAGTTCACCGCCGATGGTTTGCGCCGCGCTCTCGCAGCCGGACAGTTTGATGGCGGCCCTGGTTCCGATCTCCAGCCAATGGCCGCCGGCAACCATGGCGATTGCCAGCAGGGGTTCCCAGTTGTCCTGAGCCCGGTCGTTCAGGCACGATGGAAGAGGCGGGCGGGTTTGCCGGACCATGGCGGCGTAATCGTCGGCGAACCGGGCGAGCTTTGCCCGCAGGTTGCCGAAGAGATCAGCCTCGGCGTAGCGGAGCCGGGCCACCTCTTCATGGGGCAGTTTGCGCCGAAGCTCCAGGATAACTGATCGGTCCATGATGGTGTCGGCAACATGGCCGATTCCGGCAATAGCCTTTGCGCCCCAGGTGTTGAACTTGGTGGGGGTGAAGTTGTCGCCAACGGTACGGATGACATACGCTGAATCCCGGGTGTGGCCGCTGTTGATGATCCCGCGCAATTCCTCGTTGTCTTTCAGGAAGGCGTCGGCTTCATCAATCAACAAGGTCGGTTGCCACGCGTCGATGGCTCGGTACAGCGCCGCCGGGGAAATGCTGCTTGCCGTGATGGATCTGGCGGAAAGCCGCCCCAGCAGAAACAGCAGCTGCGACTTACCGCACCGTTTTTCCGGGGCGGTGATGATCGCCAGAGGGGCGACCTGCACCACGTCCATGAACCAGGTCATGGCGGACCAAAGAGCCACGGCGTGGGCGACCTCGGTGGAACAGATAATGAACCGCTGGATGGTGGCGGCAATGTCGGTCAACAGTTGGCTCGGTTCAACAGGTTCTGGCCACGGGTCTGGTTCATCAAACGGCAGAATGCTTTCATTTTGGCTTTTTCCTGCCTCCTTGACGGCCCGGTCAAGGGCAGAGGCTCGAACACCCAACGCCTCGGCAACAGCGCGCCGTTTCTGCTCGTATTCGAGGGCTGACAGCCCCGCCAGATAACGAATCATGGCGGCCGGGTCCTCTTGTTCGGGATTATGGTCTGTGCAGTCTGCTGCATCGTCAACCGGCTTGGCGTCTGCAATCGCCTTCCGTACTGCGTCAGGGCCTTGTTCGTGCCACAGATCCCAAAAATCTGCTTTTTTGCCCATACCAGGAATGGCCAGTAACCCGCCGGCAGACATGGCGGCAGCAGTGGCCGCCTCGATGCCCGTGTTGTTCTCTTTATCCGGATTGAGGTCATCGTCGGCGCAGACAATGATCTGGTGTCCGGGGTGCTTCGTTTGGATGATTCCGGCAACCTGCGTCAGATTTGTGGCGGAAAAAGCCACCGCCGCCGGGTAGCCGGTCGCGGCATGGATCGCCGCGCCGGTGGCCCAGCCTTCAGCCACGCACATCGGCCAATCTGGTTCGGGCGGGTCGCCAAGGAGGAACAGCAGGCCAGAGACGGCGCCGCCTTTCAAAAACATCTTCTGTCCTTGCTGGCTGATCGTCTGGAGGGAGCAAACCGCGCCCTCCGTGTCGCACATTGGAACCAGCAGCAGGCGGCCCTCCTGACGGAGCCCTTGGCCTTCGAGGCCCTTGCCGGCAAGATAGGGGTGGTCACGATTTGCCGGGCCGGCCGCTTCCCACCGTCGGACAGCCTCGGCGGCGGCCGCCTCCCGATCCGGCCGCCGCTGGCTGCTTGTCTCTTTGGTTCGTTTCTCTGGTGCCGGTTGAGCGCGCCCCGTCAGCGGCAAACGCTCGGGCCAGAGTCCGCGGGCACGCAAGGCGCTGATAACATCCTGATTGGAGCATCCGGCCCAGCATTTCAGCACCGGCCGCAGGTTGTCGCCCAGATCGATTGACAAAGAGGGCTCCTTGTCGTCATGGGCCGGGCAACGGCACATCCAGCCGCCGCCCGGTTTTGGCTTGCCGCCCAGGGCGCGGCCTATCGTTTCGATAGCATTCATCATGCGCTTCCCTTGCGCTGGTGGGCGTGATGAATGGTGGTCTCTATGTTATCGCCAAGGGTATGGACAATTCCACCCAACTCTTTGATGGCTGTTTGCAGCGCAAAGAGGGTGGGTGTCTTAACGATTTCATGCATCTGGCAGTCGCCGCACGGCGCACTTGGTTCCTCTTCCAAGATGAGCTGCAGTTGAATGGCGGACATGATCTTTCCGAGCGTGGCGACAGATATTCCAATTTCTCGAATTCGGTTTGCGGCCGCCTCAACGTCCCTTTGTTCAGATGCGGAAAGCACGGTTGGTTTTTCTGGCTGCTGTATTGCGTTCATGGCCGGCCCTCCTGTCCCGTTTTCATGGGCGGCCATTTTGCGAGGTCATGGGGAAGTATGTGGCAGGTGTTAAGGCGGTGTTCCAGTTCCCCCCATGTCGTGCTGAGGTGTTCTCGATGCTCGTTGATTATCATCTGAATTTCCTTGATCAGATCCGTCGCTACCGAAAGCGCCCACGCTATATGTTCCTCGCTAATCATGAACTTGTCGGATGATGGATCCTGGCAACCTGATATCAGGTGAATGACGGCATTCAGTTTGTCGAGGGGCTCTTCCGGTTCGCGATCACCGTGCACAAATCCCAGGTGGAGGTTGGATAACAGTTCGCTGGTGCTGATGATCCCCCTTTGTTGTTCCTGGCCTGCATGTGCTGCTGGTGTATGACTGTTCATTGCTGCACCTCCTGCGCCGTTCCCCTATGGGGCGTCTCGCCGCAGTCATGGCCTACCAAAGAATAGGGCGCAATCCGTTTGCTGATTTCCTCGTAAAGGGTATGGCAATGGTCCTGGTATCCCTCGGCCCGTTTTCCTGCTTCAATCAGGAGGTCAGACAGGAGAAGCAGACCCCAGGCAACATCATTGGGGTAAAGCCTGGATTCACTGGTTGCATCATCCTGGCAGCCCATGAGCATGCGAACAACGGCTTTGGCTTTGTCGATGGGCTCGTAAGGCTCTTGCAATTGTTCCCCAGCTAGTGTGTGAACAGGGCTCAATCCGTCCATGATTTTGTCAGCGTCAATGCATGAAGTCCCCTCGGCCGTACTCCTGTCGGCGGTCGCCCGCTGCATGACCTGGCGGTGATAATCCTCCAAGTGTGCCTTAGCCATTACAAGCGTTTGGGTCAGAGAAATATCTTGCGATTGCGGAATCCTGGCCTTGCCTTTCTTGCCGGCGTTCTTTTTACCGCGCTGCCGGCGGAGACGTTCCAAGCCTCGGTCCACCATGGCTATGGCATCGGCAATGTCGCTGGCTTTGGTTAAACCGTGATGGCTCCCGTCATCGGTTTGGGGTGCGAATTGTTGGCGGCGGCGTTTAGCTGCTGCTGTAGCAAGGGCCGGGGTGGTGCGGTCGGTGGCGCTCATGACAGCACCTTGCCGTCAACCCGTTGGGCAATCGCTTTGAGTTTCTTCAAATCTGCCACCAGCTTTGACTCTAGGTCACCGGCATGTTCACAGAAACGGTTCGCCATGGAGGCTACAGATTCGATAACGTCAACCATGCGGGTGTAAATAGGGTCGTCATCTGCCCCGGAGTGATGAAGGGCGTAATCGCGAAGCACTTCGAGGGTGCTGTGGAGATGCCGCAAAAGAGGCATAAGGGCGGCGTGGGGGTGGCTGCCGTTGTGGCGGTGGTGGCGGGAGGACATGTTGTTGTCATTACTATTTCTCCAAATAAACATTCCGAAAACATTTCTAAACCCTATTTCCTGAACGGTGGCGTGGGGGGGGTGTTTTGAATACGGTATCATTGCCCACCTCGCTGTTGCCGGATGATTTTGTCAATGCTGTCAGGGCGATACTTTATTTCTCCAAGAATTGAATACTTTCGTGGCGCCCACTCTGCCTGTGGCCTAGGCACCGACGCCTCAAGTGCTTCTGCCTGCAGGATCAGGTCTTTGGCCATGCGGCGCAGTTGGTTGGCCACTATCAGGGCTTGTGGCAACGGTTGAAGACGCGGCCCGGCATCGGTGGGCGGGTTGTGGTGCTGCCCATCATCGGCCAAAGGTGGGGATTGTTTTTTGGGGGAAGTGACTGCTTTTTTTGCTGTGGTGGTGCGGGTGGTGGTGGCGCGCTGCATGTTGTTCTCCTGATGTCATGGGATTTTAAGCCCATTGTTGCGCGGTAAAACGCAAAAAGGGGCGGACTATGTGGGTTGGAAGACCGGCACCAGGACCAGCAGGGGTTTCCCCCTCCCACATAGCCGCCCCAAAGAGAAAGCAAGCTATGATGATTTGACGCACTACACCCAAACGTAAGGCGCAAAAAAACCGCCGAACTGGGAGTTGTGGCGGTGCGTCCGCCTGGTGTTCGGGCTTCCAAACCCGGCAAACGTTTTTTGCGTTTGCGTTCTTATCTTTGCCGGGAAGTTGGGCAATTGTCAAGAAATGATTGGTTGAGACCCGTCGCCCGCTGTTTCCCCTTCTTTGCGCTGTTCAACAAGGCAGCGCCTGGCCTCATGAGTGAGATGGTTTGAATGGTCTGTGAGCGCATGGATGGCGCTGTACAGACCACCAACATTTCTCCCGTTGGTAAGGATATCGTGCCACTGGCCACAGGTTTCGCACCGTGGTTTCATCGTCAACAATGAGATGGTGCTCAGGGCCATGGTGATTGCGCTGATGGCCTCGTTGTTGTCTTCGATCTGTTCCAGGTGATCGCGTGCCTGTTCCGCAGGGATTCCTGCTGGTGGCCTGAAATCGAAAAACACCGTTTCACCGGGACCGTCGGCGTGTGCATGCTCAGTATTGATGCTGCTGGCATCAAGGCGCATATCGTTGAGCGCATGCAGGAAGGATTCCCCATAGTGGGCGGCGGACTCCTTGCGTATGACGAACTCGCCAGGCTCCAGGAGCACAAGCACCTTGTCCCCCCCGCCATACCCCGGCAGCTGGCCGCCCATTGTGTAGAGTTGCGCCAAAATTGCATCCGGCAAAGTTTCAAGATCCTTGAGTGGGATGTAGCTGGTTTCTTCGTCAACCTGTTTGGTTATTTCCTGATCGTTCATGTGATCCTCTTTTTTTGAATGGAGATTATCTGTTGCTGCTTCGCCGTCTGTTGTAAGCGTCGACAGCCCTGAGAAGCTGCGGGATATGTTCCTTTCCGATCACCATCGGGTGGGCCTGAGTGCTTCCCGGCAGGGTCAGGTTAAGGTTGACCGTTTCAGCCGGAGCCTTGGCGGTTGCCAGACCGCCTTGTTGGAACCGCTGATATGCAGCACTGTTGGCCCCGGCAATCAAGCCGCCGATCCTGGCCTTGACCGTGCTGATGTCGTTGAGCCGCATGGAGTTGAGCGCTTGCAAATAGCCCACGCCATACCGCGCCACCGCTTCCTTCCGGACCACAAATTCGCCCGGCTCCAGCAGCGCCCGCACCCGGTCGCCGCCGCCGTATCCTGGCAGCTTGCCGCCACGGGCAAAACGTGAAACCTGGCCGCCGGTCTGATAAGCGCCGATCAGCCCGCCCCAGCGGTTTTGCTGAACAGATTCCACGTAAACCTTCACATGCCTGTCTTTGGTGAGTTCGGTGAGTTGCTTTTCCAGCGTTGCAATGTCTTCACTTCCAGAGGCAAGGAACTGGTCCCAAACCTTTTCCCAATCGCTGGTCACGGTTCCCGCCGACGATTTTGACCCCGATTCCATGGCCTCCCACACCTTCCCCCAGTCGCCGTCTTCCGGTGGCTGAAAGACGTCGGCAAAGGCGGCCTTCATCTTCTCTTTCACCTGCTCGGCATTGGCGCCCATGGAATCGATTTGCTGCTTCACCAGGTTGATCTTCTCGCCGGCGGCGTTCTTCATGTTCTCCCAACTGGCAAGCCACTGTTGCTCGGCCTTGGTCATGCCGTCGGCTAAGTTGGCATATCCGGATTGCTCGGTCAGCGAATTCATAGCCCCAGCGGTGGCGGCCTGCTGCTGTTTGACGATGGAAATTGAGAGTTCGCCAGCGGATTTAACCCCGTCCATGGCGGTTTTTAAGGCTTGTTGCTTGGATATCAAGACAGTGTCGCCGTTTGTCACCTCCTGGTTGAGGTGACTGTACGATTGCTTGGCCTGATCGGCGTAACCAACCGCTTCCTTCCATTTCGCCCCGGCGGTGATGTTGTCCCCCGCGTTCATGGCCGCTGCCGCCTCTTTTGCTGCCTTTTTGGCGGCCGTTTCGTACTCCTGAGCCTCTTTTTTCTGATCCTGCCACGCGGAATAGTCGGACATGCCGGATCGGGCCATATCGCGAAGTTCGGCGGCGAGTGATTTTTCACGCCCAGAGATATCATCCTGCAGCTGGCGAATCTCTTTGGCGTAGTCCTGGTACTGCTTCTTCATCTCCTTGAGGGCTTCACCGGTCGCCTGTTTTTGGGCGGCGCCAGCCCGCTTGGCTGAATTGGATATTTCGGCTCCAGCCTTTTGAGCCGCCGGGCCGGTCTCGTTGAGGACCTGCACGTTTTTCTTCAACCATTCATGCATTTCTTCAACGCTGGTCATTTTGATGTAGTCGAAGAAACCAAGATTACCCTTGGCCACTTGGCCAAGAACCTCAAGCTCTGTACCGACGCCAGCCACCTGCTTGGTGCTCCATGCGCCCAGGTCAATCATTTTTGTGAACAGGGAAATGATTCCATCCCGGTTGCGGTCAATGGTTTGTGCAAGGTTGATGATGGATTGAGATATGGATCCTGTACCGCCGCTGGCTCTGTTCGATTCATCGACGATGCGCTTGAAGCTGTTTTCCAGCACGATCATGGCCCGTTCGACTGTCGGGGAAATCTTGCTGAATTCGGAGTTGATGGCTTGGGACATTTTCGGGAAGGCGGCTCGCAGTTTGTCGGCGGTCAACTCACCATTTTTTGACATGTCGCGGAGGCCGGCAATATTGGTGTTGAGAGCCTTGGCGAGTTCTGAGGCAAAGAAGCCGTTGTTCTCCAGCATGGAGCGGAATTCATCTCCTTGCAGTACGCCGCTACCCATCGCCTGGGCAAACTGCAGCATAAAGGCCGATGACATGGCGGTTGTGGAGCCATTGATAGTCAACGACTTGTTTACCATCTCCACAATCTGCAATGTATCACTGCTGGTACCTCCAAGGTCTTTCACCGCCCTGGACAGCTTGGCGTAGCTGTCGGCGTTGCCGGCATACTCGGTCCCGGTCTCCTGGCTGATCTGATAAAGGCGTTCGCGCACCATGGTCAGATCCTGCTCGCCGTCGGTGACCAGCTTCAAGCGAGAGTTGAGGTTGGTGTATTCATCCGCTATCTTCCTCACCTCATTGGCGTAGTAAGCGGCGCCAGCGACTGCCCCTCCGGCAGCTAATCCGCCAATGGCCAACTTCATTGCCGATAGGCCAGATAGCTTGACCTTCAGGGTTTCAGCCTCCTTTTGCAATCCCTGGAGTCCTTTGGTCGCCTTGCCGATTCCCGATGACATGTTGGTGTCTTTCAGGGAAAGAATGGCTTCAATTTTAGATTGTGTGGCCATGTGGTTAACCTCGTACGGGTGTCTCTTTCAGAGCTGTGAGAAAAAACGAAAATCCATATTCCCAGACCCTGGTGTGGCCGACGGCAATCATGATACAGATGGCGCGGTCAAGCTCTTTGCGGAAAGAATGGCCTGCTCCAGCCGTTCGGCAGCCTCGATGCGTCGGCTTATCATCGAGGCCAAGGAAGGGTTTACTTTCACCACCTCGCCACATAGGGCCACCACCTCCGATGGCTTAGCGGCGTCGAGCTGTTCAAGCGAGATTCCCGTGGATTCGCTGATCGCCAAAGCAGGGACCGGTTGGTCAATCAGATCGTCAATGAAGAGTGACGGTTCGTTCTTGAGGCGTTCGAAAAGTTCCCGCACCTGCTTCACGGTCAACTCTTTCACGGTGATGGATTGGTCTTGGAATGTGGTTGTGACGCTGTCTTGCATGATTGTGTGCCTCTGGGCTTGTTGCCCTGGTTGGTGTTCCCGCCCGGCGTCCTTGCCTGGCAGGTGTTGGTGTGCCGGTCGGCGACTGCTCCGCCCGGTGTGATTGCTTCAATGCATTGTTTCCCGGTGAATGCGGACGACGGGTTTAGGTTGCTCCACTTGCTCCATGCCCTGAGCGAGGTGCTCCCCTATGATGGCCATCCGCTCCATTGCACAAGAGCACATGTGAAGGCATTGAAAGAGATGGGCGCGGTATTTGGTCAAAAGGTTCATGGTGTCAATCCACTCCTTTCCGGCTGCATCCGCGTCCCCTTGGTATATCTGAAAGAGTTCGCCGCTCTTCTTGGCCAGGAGATCCAAGACGACAGGCCGGGCGCTGTCCCACGTCTCACAACCGGCAAGCGCCAGTTTGAGTTCTTCCTCGGTGATAGCCGCGTTGAACCGGGGTTGCTTGCCCTTGCCCTCGCTCAATGCGGTGTGCGTGTTCTTCTTGCTCATGTCTGATCCTCTTGACCTTTGCTGGTAAACTGATCCAATAAAGCGTTCGTCATGCCTTTTCCTGTTAACCCCGCCCCCCTCAGGTCGACCTGTTCAGGGCTGGCGGAAAGAAAAAAGGTGGGCGGCGCGGGTCCCTCTGACGGTTTGCCCACTCACGGGTATTTCGCACCCCGACCAACGCGCACGGGGAATATGTTATTTTGGTCGGAAAAACGGAACATAAACACAGCATGTGGTGGTGAAACAAAAGTGCTGCACCTTGATTTGCTTGTGCAGAATGCGTTGTTTTTTGCCGCGCCGTTTATTTTCACTGGTTCTACGCTCATGATTTGAGGAATGTTTCGAAGGTGGCGTGGAACGTGGGGATGAACTTCTCGTTGAACACCCGTCGGGCAATATCGTAGAAAGGCAGCAATGGTTTAATCGGACCATTTTTCCCCTGCAACATGACGGGCCGCAGGCCCTTGGCGCGGACAATCGATTGAATCCGGGATGCCGGGGAGACCCATCGGAGAATCCTGCCAGTCTTGGGGTCGCGCACAGCCACCTTGCGGTTGCCTTTTTGCCAGGTCCCGAACCTGGCAATGGTCCGCTTGGTCTTTGCCCCAAAACCGGCCTTGGTTTGAAATCGTTGGTGGATACCGGGCAGCAGGCGGCCGTTCCGCCGGCGAATGATCACGTAATCGCGGGCGCTCATGTTCCGCCGCGCCGAACGTGCGGTGAGGTTCGCGGAGAAGCCAGCTGATGTCTCCGCTTTTCCCAGGACGGACATGATTTGCCGGAGCTGACCAGGGGAGACGTTCCCCTCAGGTGTCATGCGGGCGAATTGTCCAGGGATGAGCCGCCCCATGCCGACACCTCGCTCAAAACCCTTGAGCTTTCGCCCGCCGCCCTCAACCTGTGGGACAAGGTAGTGCTGTTGCATCCGGGCCGGTTGCTTAAACCAGACTCTGGCCTCGGGCTTCCCTTTGGTGGCAGGGTCGAGTTGAAGGCTGTTGAGGGTGAAGCGGGTCGGTTTATCAAAAACGCGCTTCATCTCTGCAATCACCTCTTCCTTGATGGCTTTGCCGGTCTTTGTCAAAGATGCCCTTGCCGCGCGGTCCGCCTTTCCGGGCATTGATTTTAAAAGCTTGTCCAATTCTTTGATGCCTTTGATGTCCAGGGTGATCACTTCCTTGCCTCCTTGGTTGAGTGTTTTTTGCTGCGCTGCGGCGGCTGCGATATCTGCGTGATCGTCCGCGCCGACGATGGAAATGTGAAGCTGATTGCACCGCGCCTACCGATAGTCACAACAACCCCCGGCTTGCTCCACACCGGCAACCAAGCCACTCCCCAGGGGCCGTAAGGCCAACGGAATTTCGCGCGACGCACCAGGGCGGCCATGGTCCACCCCGCCGCCAACAATGCGGCTTTGTTCTCTTTGACCCAGGGCCAGGCGGCCGCGAAGTGCGCCCGCTGATCCTCTGTTGGTTCGCATCCCACAGGCTGCGGCGCGGCTGCTGTGTCGTGGTGGTCGCTGGCCAGACGCAAGTCGATATCTTTATCCTCTACCGGCGGCCGATCCGGGCCGGCCGCTTCCACCGGATAGCCGAAAAGGCCGGGCGTGCAGGTCAGGCAGACAAAACCCCCGCCGTCGATGTTCAGGAAGGCCCGACCGTGGCAGACCGGGCAGGGAGCCAGGAAAGAAAGGCGCTCCGGTTTGCGGTTCAGAATCCGCCGGCGTTCCTCGAGCGCTGCCGGCGAGGGACGCCAGATATCCGGGCCGCTCTCAGTGGCCGTCTGTTCCGATTTTTCAACATGATCTGCAGCCAATTCCTTCACTGCCGTGTCGCCGCCGGCGGGCCGTTGCGGCAGGAGTTGGGCCTGTGGTCTGGGGCTGACCAGCTGCTCGTCGGCGGCGGGGCCAGGATGCTGGACAGTGTCACTCCGGCCGCTGCTTTCGTCAATGTCGTCTAAAAATCCCATTCTGCTGTCACCAAACAAGGGCTTGCTGTCACCAAATTAAGGCTTGTTGTCACCAAATTAAGGCTTGTTGTCACCATTTTAACCCCTGTTGTCACCACTGAAATTTATATAATATATTAATATTATTATATTATTTATAAATATAAGGTTGATGGTGACAGTGGTGACACTATTTTTTTCTCACGTGTGGCGTGTACAGCCCTTTTCGTGTTTTCAATATCTAACCCTTGAAAAACGGTGTCACCACTGTCACCACTGTCACAATATAATAATTTCATATAGTTATGTTATGTTTGAGGTGTCACCACAGTGTCACCACCTGTCACCAATTTGCGGGGAATTTGCCTGCTCGCCTCTTTCATTGATTGATGATGTCCATGACGTCCCGTGCGTTTTCCTGGAACCATCCGAGGTTAAACGCCCATACGCGGCGTTGCTTTGGTCGCCCTGAGGCGTCGCGGTCACGGTCCCAAGGGAATCGGAATCGAATTGAATTCCCGATGTAGGCGGGATGGTGCTGGAGTGACTCCAGGAGAGAATTGTTAATTTGGATGTTGAAACTACGGTCTCTTAATGCACGCTCGCACGAGGTGAGGTTGATAAGTAAGAGACCGCGCTTCTCATCGGCAAAATAAGCGGAGGTGTGCTTGTCGCGTCCATTCTCGTCTTTCAGGTCATTTTCATCCTTGGGCACCTGGATGTGATTGAGCATCTCAAAAAAATGGTCGCTGGCTTCAGCGGTACGCAGTGCCGACGAGATACATTTTTTCCGACCTATTTCTATTGCGAACGATTGGACTTCTTGGGCTGCTTGCATCTCAAAACAACGGCAGGTGAGGACGTAAAAAGCATAGCAAATTGCGTGATTACAAAGGATGCGGTGCTCAGCTATACTTGCCGCCATGTTGTTCTTGGTGGCCTCGTATTCCTCTTTCCATTGGGATTCGAAAAATTTCCGGTTGGTCAGGATCGCCTTGATAAATCCGGCGACAATATGCTTGTCGATTTGCATCAAGCGGTCGTATGCCAAGCGGGTTTCTGAGGTCAAATCCTCATTACGAAAAAAGAGCGATATTATCCGCATCTTCTCTGCGCGGCCCTGGAAGGGTTCGATGTTGCTTGAGAAGAGCAACGTCCCTAAAAATGGAGTCTCTCGCACACGTTGATCGTTGGAAAAGGCCGCGTTGACGCTGAGGCTTGAGGTGTTGTATCCAGATAAAATGAGACCGTAGTCAAAATTCCTGCTATCCCTGGAGTTGTCCTCGATCATCGCCGAAAAGAGATTGCTTACGCCTCCAATTGATCTCGCCAGACCTTTTTTGCTGTTGAGCGAGCCGACGGGTATTCCCTCCCCAGATCGCCCTTGCAGGCATTGGAGCAAAACCAGCAAGCTCGATTTGCCCGCAGCCGGATCGCCTGCAAAACTCATGTGGGGGTAAAAATTCAAATGGTCCTTTATCTGCGAGACGAACAGGGATCCGACAAACCACCCGATGGAAAGGAGCCCTCGCGGTCCCCAACCTTTGCCGATTAAGGCCAGAATTTCTCTCGCTTGCTTATGGTCGATGTCGATGGGATTTATATTCTTCTGCTCTGCGTGAGCCGGCGGTTTGACAAACTGGCCAGTGGATCCAGGCGCCGCTGGGAAATGTCCATACTGGTCAGGAACCATCGCTTTTCCTGAAGGGTCGACGCCCCATGATGCGAAAACGTAACTATCGATATTTTGCTGATAACCAAGCACTGGTAGGATCGTGATAAGCGGAGCTTTTGCGTTGACGATCCTATCTTGAATGGCCCTGGCTGCGTTGTGATCGCCTGAGAAGAAAGTGACCATCTTGCTCAACAGCCACTCGTTGAGGTTTGCGGCCTTGCTCAGGTTGCTTCCGCTGGCGGTCGCGGTGATAGGTTTCCGTTGCCGGTTCTCAGGGGTAAATTTCAAGTGATACTGCGTGTCATCGGTTGTTTGGTCTCGATGAAAAGCGACAACCTCAATGGCGCCCTGGAGAATTTTTGTTACCTCCAGATATGGGGCCTGGTTCGATCCTCGCGGGACTTTTTGCTGGCTAAAATGGGTCGCGTTTTTGAACTGGAATAGACCAGGAGCTGCGCCATGGAAGGACAACCACAGCTCGGCGTAAGCCTGCGGAGACTCGGTTAAGGCGAGTTGGGCGGTGAACTCATATTGCGGCCTGTTTTTGCGGAATACCTCTGCTCCTTTCTCTTTGCCATATCGAACAAGCAGGTTGTTGGCATCAACTCCTTGCGGCAGGAGTATCGGCGTAGCCTTCGGGTAGGCGCGCAACCATCGACGCATTGCCTCTTGGCCGGCGCCGCTTCGGTCGTTGTCAAAACAGAGCGTTAGGCGTTCGCATTGCTCAAAAAAGTCTCGTCTTGATTCAGGGCTGGCAACCGAGGAGAATACGGCAACGCTTTGGACCCCAATGTCCCAGAAAGACATCTCGGAAATCCAGCCCTCGACAACCACAACCTCGGCGCTGAAATCCACTTCTTTGCCGACATGAATGAACTCCCCGATGTGACCTTCTGTGTGCCCTTTTTTGCCATCTGGTGGGTTTACGAAAAATCTACCGTTGAGCACGCTCTTCCCTTTGGAGTCGACCCCGACGCGCAGCAGGACACCGCCTTTTCCGCTCCCCCGGATTGAGGGACAATAGAAACAGTCTAGGCCGCTGATTATATCTTGAGAGAGTCCACGTTGTTGCGTGAGATAAGCGGTCACCGGTGCATTTTCATCGACTGCGTTTGGTGGGCAACTTTTTTCAAAATCAATACTGATCCCGAACAATTCATCAACACCCACGCCGCCATTGCCTTTTGATGCAGTGCATGAGCCGCTCCAGCAGTACAATCGCCCTGGGTTTGCCGCGTGGCAGCTCGCTTTATGCTGTCCACATAATGGGCAGCGGAGGTTTATCAGGAAATCACCCTTGGTCTTTGTGCTTGGGGTTACACAGTTATTTTCAATTGCTGCGCGGCGGAGGTCGGATAATTCCAGATTCAGAACCGATGTATCAAAACGCTTATGCACACCCACCTCTCCTGAAAGGGGTTAGAGCTACCGCCCTGTAGTCGTCGCCAGATAGGTCGGGCAGAATGGTCGTTATGAGCAGCAAGGTGAACGCCGTGCGGCTGGCGGTCAACGCAGCGCAAAGAGACAGAAACTTTTCCTTTTTGTTTCGGTTTGTCATTCTGGCGGCGAGCAGCATCAGGGGGATTTCAAGTTTGCCGATTATCGCGGTTTCGACAAATGAGGAGATAGCGATAGAGTCGCCGACAGTGAAGCGACCACCGCCACATATCTTTTCTTTGATGCCCTGGCGCAACACCTCCGCAAGGTGCCCTCCGCCTGGACAGCGTAATGTTTTCAAATCTTCCTCAGCCACCACCGGCCGGTAGTATAGATCGAATGCACGGCAAGGCCCCACAGCACGGCGGGCCGGGCCTTCTTCCAGGAAGGCCCGGAGATCTTCAAGGGCATGGATCAGCGCCTCGCGTCGGCGCAGGACCTGCTTTTTCAGTTTCGCTGGCCGTATCGCAAAAATTGCAGGCCCGATGGGGGCGATAAGTTGGTTGCGGGCGATGAAGAGAGCGCAACCGATGGCGGCATGTTCGTCAGGCGACATGAAGGAAGTGGGCGGCGGCGGTGTCATCATTGCGCCCCCCCCCTCAAGTGGTTCAATCTCCTGGAAATCAAGCAGCTGGATATCGTATACCTTGACCCAGTCTTCCCCAGGATAACGATCCTTTACATGGGCTTCGAGTGCCACGTGCAGGCCAATTGCCGCATCTGTCAACGCGCCTGCGGCGGCAAGGGTGTCCTGAGGCAATTCGCCGCCGATGACGCGTAATCGGCGGGCCACTTCGGCCAAATCGGAAAGGGTGGCTGTGAGTATAGTCGCAACCTGTTTGTGGGTTGCCTTGATGTCGGCGGCTGAGAGATGGCCCTTGTTCACTTGTCGCCTCCTCAGTTTTCAATGGCAAGGGATGACGTCGGTGCAACGCCTTGGTGGATCGGTTCCATCTCGGCCATTGCCGCTTCGGCAACCCGACGAAAAGCAGCCAGGCAAGTGGCCATGATTGTCAAAGCGTCAACCCGGTTTTCTCGGTGAACGCGATTAGCGATGATTCGGCCGGGCTCGCGTAGCCAAGAATGGACACCGAGAAATAGTTCAGAGATCGCGACTATTTCGCTTTTTGAAAACGATGCGGCATCGCCCGGATTAGTGGCTATGGCCCTTACCCGCCGGGGGATATCTTCTGCGACGCATGCCGGCGTTGGCTCTGTCGTTGTGGCGAAAGGCAAACCGTCAACAAAGAAAACGAAAGCTGCCAATTCGGATGGATGCTCAATCGATACAGCTTCAATCCAAAAATCGTTCAGGGCGGTCAGGTGTTCAGTTGCAACGTTAACCGCTCTACGGAGCCTGTTCGTTACTGGGCACCGCATGCCCACAACGGTTCTTGCTAGATTGGTCAAGTTGCAGATGTATTGGGTCTCTTTGGCAAAATCACGATATTGTTCCAAGGGGTAGATGGCGGCGGTGTTCATGCGGCGGCCTCCTCGGTGAGGGCGGCAACGGGTAAGCTATTAATCCAGGAGTAGACATCGCTTGCCTTCCAGCGAACCGAGCGGGTACCCAGCTTTACCGGCTTAGGGAATCCGCCTTCTTGGATTAGGGTGTAGACCTTGCTTTTCTTCAGGCCGACAATGGCCTCTACTTCGGGGAGTCGTAACAGGGATTCGGTGGGGTTCATGATGTATAGTCCTCCATGCGTAGTTTTTCCTTTTGAGCATGGCGCTCGTTGGATTTACGCGGACTATACGGACGTGAGTAGTTCCAGGCTTTACACCTGGAACTTGTAGTTTCCAGGTGGAAAAATGAGGTTATTTTTCTGGTTCTAAGAAGAGGTAAATATCTGGTGAGAGTTTTTCCTCGGCTTCTTGAAGAATTTCACCTAGTTTTGTTTTCCCAATCCGATAAGTCGGATTTATTTGTTGGCGAAACATTGATAACGCTTGTTTTTTAAGAAAACTTGAAAGGTTTTCAGGGCTAATTTTTTTTGCGCCTTTTTTGTTTAATAAATCAACGTCGGGGTCGCCTTTTAATTCAAGAGCAAGGCTGTAGGAAAGTAATAAGATAATTTTTAAGAATGTTTCCCTTTCTGAAACACCTATTTCTTCTTCTCTTTTATTGGTAATCTCAGCGATATCTTGCTTTCCTTCTTTCAATTGTATTTCGTCAACTTCACTCTTTTTGAATAGTGATGATATGTACACGTCACAAACTCGGTCCTGGTTCCACCCGGCTTTAATGGCGAAATATTGGTTTTCTGGGATAGCTATAACTGGCCAGTTGTCCTTTGGTCCAGCATTAGACAAGATTTTGTATAGGTCTGGCAAATTGACCCAATCTCCATCTTTAATCACTCTGATTCGGCAATATTTTTTATCTCCTCGTATTTCTGTGGTATCGAAACACGGGTCTTGAACATAAGGGTTTATTTTCGCTTTTCTTATTAAAACGTTTTTGGCTATGACTGGCTCACATAGTTTTTGAATTTCTATAAAAATTTTTTCATTATTGGATAGGTCAACTGGTTTGTAGCTTCTATCAAAGGCTGTCAGTTGCTTGTCATGGATATAAAAAACAAGAGATTCTTCATTGATGCCAAGAATGCCTTGGACTTCCTCTGATGTAAGAAAAGGTGCCATTTTATCCTCTTTTTCAAATGATCCTCTGAGAGAACAAGCACGGCAGCCGCCAGAGGAAGCGGTTTTCGGTGGAAATGATCAGTTCCCGCCTATCCGTGCTTGCGTTCCTGGCGCCGGTCACATGCGCGTCATCCTGAAGCCTTCCGGAGCTGAACAATTTTGTCCGCCTTCCCCTCCTTGAGCCCATCAAGGTAATCCGCCCACGCCTGCATCATCTTTCGCCGCTCTGGGAGATGGGTTGTGCGATTGTAGGCCCTGCCCAGTGGATCGCGGACAGCGTGGGCAAGTTGGTGTTCGACGATCTCCGGGCGGACGTGCAAGACTTCGTCAAGGATGGTGCGGGCCATTGCCCGAAATCCGTGACCGGTCATTTCCGTTTTGGTGTCGTAGCCCAGCCGCCGCAGCGCAGCGTTGACGGTGTTGTCGCTCATTGGCCGGGTGTCGGTTCGCATTGACGGGAACACGTACCGGCCAGATCCTGTCAATGCCTGCAGTTCCCGCAATATGGCAACGGCTTGAGCCGCCAAGGGAACAAGATGGAATTCCCCCTTGCGTCTTACCTTTTCCGTCACCCTAAGCTTGAGCCGTTCAACAGGGATGTTCCATGTGGCTTGGTCAAGGTTAATATCGGCCCATTCAGCCTGTCGCAACTCGCCAGGACGCAAGAAAAAGAGCGGGGCCAATTTCAAGGCGCACAGGGTGACGAATCCGCCCTTGTAACCGTCAATCGCCCGCAGGAGCGCCCCGGCCTCTTCAGGGTCAGTGATCGCCGCGTAATGCTGTTTTTGAATGGCTGGGAGTGCGCCGCGCAAGTCTGGCGTGGGGTCACGGTCGGCCCGGCCGGTGGCGATGGCATACCGGAACACCTGCCCGCAATTCTGCTTGGCGCGGTGGGCCGTGTCGAGGGTGCCTTTCTCTTCGAGGCGTCGAAGACAAGTTAGCACTTCTGGGGCGGTGATTGAGCGGATTGGCTTGTTGCCAAGCCAAGGGAAAATGTACAGCTCGAGCCTTCTGATAATTTTGTCAGAGTGGCCCGACGCCCAGGTCGGGGAAAATTTGGCGTGCCATTCGCGGGCAACTACCTCAAATGTCCCCGTTTCTTCTGTTTCTGCTGCTTTTTGTGCCTTTCTGGTGGCGCTGGGGTCCACTCCCTCGGCAAGCAGCAGTTTCGCTTCATCGCGTTTTTGGCGTGCCTTTGTAAGGCTGGTTTGGGGGTATGCGCCTAGGGTGAGTAGCTTTTCGATACCCCCAAAACGATATTTCAAGTGCCAAAGTTTGCCGCCAGAAGGGGTAACGAGCAGGAAGAGGCCGCCTCCGTCAAACATCTTCTTGGCGACGGTCTGGGGTTTGATTGCTTTTATCTTGATGTCCGTCAACGGTACTATTTTCTTAGCCATTACGGTAATCTCCATCTTTTGGGGGTATTTTGTTTTGGGGTTAGTCAAAATACCCCCAAATCTACCCCCAAATTTCATGGATTTTAGCGTATCACCATGGAAGTGAGCGGACAACAAAAAACCCGCTATCCTAGGAAGGAAGCGGGTTTAATGGACAACGGCGGATGTCGCCGGACTAACTATTTGTGGAGCTAAGCGGGATCGAACCGCTGACCTCTTGAATGCCATTCAAGCGCTCTCCCAGCTGAGCTATAGCCCCATGCATTTTCTGCAGAGGTAATTACCATGCTTTGCAGGGTGCTGTCAAGTTTTTCTCAATTCTTTTTCGAGCGAATGCCATATCGATTGCCAAGTATCAGTTCTGTTGGTAATGTAAGAGGCTTGCTTGATCAGCTTTAAACATGAATCAGCTCCTCCCCGTTATTGCGTCATTCGTTGTGGATGTTCGCGCTGATAAGATTTTGACCTTACAGGTGACCTCGGAATGTTTTCTCCGTTTAATTTTCTCTTTGGCTGGATGTCCAACGATTTGGCAATCGATCTTGGCACCGCGAACACGGTCCTCTATGTAAAAGGAAAAGGGATCGTTCTGCGCGAACCCTCGGTGGTGGCGGTCCGCAAGGACGCCCGCGGCAGCCGGGTGCTTGCGGTGGGCAAGGAAGCCAAGGAAATGCTGGGACGCACCCCTGGCAACATTGTGGCCATTCGTCCCATGAAGGACGGGGTTATCGCCGATTTCGAGGTGACCGAGGCCATGTTGCGCTACTTCATCAATAAGGTGCATAATCGTCGCACCTTGGTGCATCCTCGGATTATCATCTCCGTGCCTTCGGGCATCACCCAGGTGGAAAAACGGGCGGTGCGCGACACGGCCGAATCCGCCGGGGCCCGCGAAGTCTATCTGATTGAGGAGCCTATGGCGGCGGCCATTGGCGCCGATCTGCCGATCACCGAACCGACCGCCAACATGATTGTCGACATCGGCGGCGGCACCACCGAAGTGGCGGTCATCTCCCTGGCCGGCATTGTCTACGCAAAATCCGTGCGGGTGGCGGGCGACAAAATGGACGAAGCCATCCTCCAGTACATCAAGCGCAAACACAACTTGGCCATCGGCGAGCGAACCGCCGAGGAAATCAAGACCACCATCGGCAACGTGCTGCCGGAAGAGCCCTACGAGACCATGGACATTAAAGGGCGCGACCTGGTGGCCGGCATTCCTAAAACCCTGACCATCACCTCCAAGGAAATCCAATCCGCCATCGCCGAGCAGGTCGACGTGATTGTCGACGCCGTGCGCGTGGCCCTGGAACAGACGCCCCCCGAACTTTCCGCCGACATCGTTGATTCGGGGATCGTGCTCACCGGCGGCGGCGCTTTGCTGAAGAATCTTGACAAGCGACTGAAACTGGAGACCGGCATGCCGATTATCGTGGCCGACGACCCGCTTTCTTCGGTGGTGCTTGGTTCTGGGCAAGCCCTTGATAACCTTGAGATTCTTCGAGAAATAGCCATCGATTAGGCGCGCGGAAAATCGTCACGGGTTACTGTTGTCCTCTCTTATTCGCTTGCCGCACAACCGAGTTCCGCTGCATCTTCAATGAGAAAAAAGATCACCAGAAAACGAAACGACCGTTTTCGGCTCTTTCGTATTGTCATCCTGGCCGGTTTTCTGTTGACCTCGGCGCTTATTTTCATGGTGTCCACCCTGGGGAGCCAGAATTTTGGGTCTCTGCACAAGCTGGTGCTGGAGGCGGTGGGACCGATACAGAAATTCGTTGCCGCCGGCAGTTCCTCGGTGGAAAAATTCAAGAGCGAATATTTGGATATCCTCCAGGACAGCCTCAGGCTGCGCGAGGAAAACAAACGGTTGGTGCAGCAACTCCAGGAGAATGAGGCCTTGCTCAACAAGAGCCGCGAGGCCATGGCCACCAACGCCAGTCTCCGCAAACTTCTCGAATTCAAGAACACCCTCGGACATCAGGGCAGCGTGGCGGCAACGATCATCGGCAAGGATCCCTCAGCCATGTTTCGTTCGGTGATCATTGATCAGGGCTCGAACAACGGCATCTTGAAAGGCAATCCGGTGGTCAACAACGACGGCGTGGTTGGCCAGGTGTTCACCATTACCCCCAATTACGCCAAAGTATTGCTGGCCATCGCCCCGTCCAGCGCCATAGACGTGCTGTTGCAGAAGTCCCGGGTGCGCGGCATCCTCAAAGGCAACGGCACCCTCACCTATAAGCTTGAATATATACTTAAAACAGCCGAGGTAGAGGAGGGCGACCATGTGGTCACCGCCGGATACGGCGGGGTTTTCCCCACCGGTTATCAGGTGGGCGTGGTGTCCAAGATCATCAAGAAACCTCGCGGCATGTTTCATGAAATCGAAGTGACCCCCTCGGTCGATTACCAGAAGCTTGAAAACCTGCTGATCCTCCAACAGCCTGACATGGCCGAGATCAAGCAGATGGCGCAACCTTGACGCTGAACGCGGCCGCCGCGCGCGGGCCTCGCCCAGGACGCCGCCTGCGGGTATTGATCAGGAAGAGATTGGAATAACGGGCCATGGTTGTTGCGAATTTTATTTTTGTCGGTCTGTTGCTGGTCATCCTGCAAACGACAGTCTGCATGCCGAGAACCGTATGGTTGCTGGCCCCGGATCTGTATTTCGTTCTGGTCGCCTATTTGGCCTTTCGTCTTGACGTGCTGCGCAGTTTGATCATCCTCTTTCCCTTGGCATGCATTCTTGACGTCCTCTCCGGCACGGTACTGGGAACCTACCCCCTCATTTGCTACGGCGGTTACGCCCTGATCAGGACCGTGGCCGGCAAATTGCCCATCACCGAATCCCTCTATCAGATGCCGCTCATTGGCCTGGCCTACCTGGCGGTCTCCTGGGCGGTCAGTTTGTTGCTTGGCGTTCTGGAGCCTGACCAACTGGTTCCTTGGTCCTGGTGGCGAATGATCGTTCGCGCCCTGCTGGTTGCCGCTTTTATCTATCCGCTGTTTTTTGGGTTCGATTTGGTGCAGAAATATTCGCATCGCAATTATCTCCCCTGGAACAGACTGCGTCTGCGCACCGACAATCGGCGCCGACGGCGGACCTGATGCGCGTCGTTGCGGAGGAAAGAGTGCGATGGGCATGATAAATCTGTTTGGAAAGAGCATGAGCGACATCAGGAAGGCGAACCGGAAAAGAGCGGAGCCGCTGCTTGACGCCGAACGGCGCAGGGACAACGGCGTCGCCCAACTGTCCCGTCGAGATGAGAACGATTTGATCGGGCATAAGAAAAAGGCGCTCTACGCTTTTGTTGTGCTCATATTTTTCTTCGCTGTTGTCGTCACCCGCCTTTGGTTCCTCCAGGTGCAGCAGGGCGAGTATTACAGCACCTTGGCGGATTCCAACCGGGTTCGCTCGGTGGAGATCGCCGCTCCTCGAGGCAACATCTATGACCGCGCGGGCCGGGAGATTGTCACCAACCGGCCCTCCTTCAATGTGGTCTGGCTTCGCGAGAACAACAAGATTAATGACGAGTGGTTGAAAACCCTGACCCGGGTTCTCGGCCAGGACGCCTCCTCCCTGCTGGAAAAGATTCGCAAAATGTCGGGCGTTCCCGGCCACATCCCGGTGCGTCTTGCCGAGGACATTGACTGGGAAACCGTTGCTCGGATCGAGAACAACCGGATGTATCTCCCTGAAATAAAAATAGAAGTCGTGCCGCTGCGCATCTACCATTTTGGCAACCTGGCCTCGCATCTCATCGGCTACATGGGAGAAATCAGCAAGGCTGAGTTGGACAAGGCCGACCAGACGCTTTACAAGGGCGGCGACCTTATCGGCAAGATGGGGCTGGAACGGTTACGCGACCAGGACCTGCGCGGCGAAAAAGGACACGACAACATGGAGGTCAACGCCCTGGGGTTTGAGCAGCAAAATCTTAAAGGCGACGAGCCGTTGCCTGGCAACGATCTGTATCTGACCCTGGATGTGGAACTGCAAAAAATTGGTGAAGAGGAAATGGCGGCCAAAAACCGCGCCGGGGCGGTGGTCGCGATGGAGGCCAACACAGGGCGTTTGTTGGTGATGGCCAGTGCGCCGGCGCTCCAGTTGGAAGAATTCGTTGGCGGCATTTCTCAAAAATCCTGGCAGGGCATGCTCGACAACCCCCTGCACCCATTGGTTAATAAACTCGTGCAGGGACAGTACCCGCCTGGTTCCACCTATAAACCAATTACCGCCTTTGCCGGACTTGCTGAAGGCATTATCACCCCGGACACGACCTTTTTCTGCCCTGGTTCCTATCGGTTTGGCAATCGGGTGTATCGGTGCTGGCGGCATAGCGGGCACGGAACGGTGAATTTGAAGCGAGCCCTTGGAGAGTCCTGCGACGTATATTTTTACAATGTGGGGCAAAAATTGGGCGTTGATCGTTTGGCGCGGTACGCCAAAATGTTTGGCTTGGGCGAGAAAACCGGGGTGGAGATGGAGCATGAAAAACCGGGTCTTGTTCCCTCCACGGAATGGAAGAAAAAGCGATACGGCGTCAAGTGGCACGAGGGAGAAACGATATCAGTTGCCATTGGTCAAGGGTATGACCTGACCACCCCGCTGCAGGTGGCCATGATGACGTCGGTGATTGCCAACGGCGGCACGCTCTATAAGCCAACGGTGGTTGAAAAGATCATTGATCCGGATGGCAAGGTAACCAATTCTTTGCAGCCGGAAATTCTTTCCCGGCTTGCCGGGCAGGGCAAGAATCTCAAATTGATCCGCGAAGGCATGGTCGAGGCCGTCAACAGCCGGCGGGGTACAGGACGGGAAGCGCAGATTGACGCCCACGGCATCATTGTTGGCGGTAAGACGGGTACCGCGCAAGTCGTTCGTCTTGCCCAGTACAAACACCTCAAAGAGGCGGACATCCCTTACGAGTATCGGGATCACGCCTGGTTTACCTGTTTTGCCCCGGCCTCCAACCCGGAAATAGTGGTGACGGTTTTGGTTGAGCACGGCCTGCACGGCGGTTCGGCTTCCGCGCCCATTGCCGCAAAGATTCTCAATAAATATTTTGAAGACAAATACAAAGGGCAAGAGGGGGTCGCCGCCGAGAAGAGCGGCAACAGACGAGTCATCCTCTCTCAGGAAATGATCGAGGAAACCGATCCGACGTCTGCTGAAGACCTCGAGGAAGGGGAAAATGATTCTCCGCAACCGAATCAACCAGCCAATTAGCCGATATGTTTCAATTTGACAGGCGCTTGTTGCAACACTTCGATTGGGTGATGCTGCTGATGCTGCTCCTTGTGGGCGGCATGGCGCTGACCAATCTGTACAGTTCCACCCATATTGCGGATACCGGCGCGTCTTCGCTCTTTTACAAACAGCTGCTTTTTTTTGGGGTCGGGCTGGGTTTGATTCTGGTGGTCCTGACCCTGGAATATCAGAAGATCGCCAGGCTCGGCTATGTGCTCTATGGCGTTATCCTGGTGCTGTTGACCTATACCCTGCTGTTTGTCAAAGCCATTGCCGGTTCGCAACGCTGGATTGACCTTGGGTTTTTTAACCTGCAGCCCTCGGAGCCGGCCAAACTGGCGTTGATTCTGGTGCTGGCCTCCTGCTACGCCAACACCGACGTGCCTGGCGGCTACCGTCTGCGCGATCTGATCAAACCGGTGATTCTCACCGCTCTGCCGTTTGTCCTCATCATGTTGCAGCCGGACTTGGGAACCGCTCTGATCTGTGCCATCATTTTTGTGTCCATGACCTTGTTCGTCCGCCTGCGTTGGGGGACGCTCGCGATCCTCAGCGGCAGCGGCTTGGCGTGCATTTTTATTGGCTGGAAGTTTTTGTTGAAAGAATATCAGCGCAAACGGATCGAAACTTTCCTCGACCCGGAAGGCGATCCCATGAATCACGGCTACCAGATCATGCAGTCCAAAATTGCGGTCGGCAGCGGCAAGGTCTTTGGCAAGGGCTTTTTGGAAGGCACCCAAGGGCATCTCCATTTTCTGCCCGAGCGGCACACGGACTTTGCGTTTGCAGTCTGGGCGGAGGAGTGGGGGTTTGCTGGGTCGCTCTTTTTCTTGAGTTGCTATTTTTTCATGCTGCTCTGGGGCATCAACATTGCCATGTCGGCCAAGGATAAATTCGGGGCCATCCTGGCCTTTGGCTGCACCATGCTGATTTTCTGGCAGGCGGTGATCAATTTGTTTATGATCATGGGTTTTTTGCCGGTGGTCGGCGTGCCCCTGCCGATGTTCAGTTACGGCGGCTCTTCGCTGCTGACCAACATGGTGGCGGTCGGCATTCTTATGAACGTGCGGATGCGCAGCTTCCCCACGTCGACCCCCGACGGCGTTTAGGGTTTCTACTCCCGGCGGTGGGCCAAAACCAAGCTCCGCAGGGCCTCAATGAATCGGGAATCGGCGTTGAGGGCCTGGGTTGCGGCAAAGCGCATGCCTAGGCCTTCGGCCATTTCCCGGTATTGGATGTCGATTTCGTACAGCGTTTCCACATGGTCCGAGACAAAAGAGATCGGGACCACCAGCATGTTGACGCAACCCTGCCCCGCCAGTTTTTCAATCACCTCCGGCAAAGCCGGTCCCAACCATTCCACCGGGCCGCTGCGACTCTGGTAACAGAGTTGGCCCTTGACGCCGGTGAGGGCTTCCACGGCCTGTATTGTCTGCTCCAGATGGCGCACATACGGGTCGCCTTCGCGGATAAACTGCACCGGCAGGCTGTGGGCGCTGTAGACGAGTTGCACCGGTTGGCCGTCAAACCGATCAAGGCCTTCTTTGATCCGCGCAGCCAAACAATCGATGTAGAGCGGCTCTTCGGGCCAGGAGTGAATTTCCCGAACAGGCGTGGCTAGACCTAACCGGTTGCAGGTTGCATGGAGGTCGGTCAGGGATGAGCCGGTGGTGGCGAGCGAGTAATGCGGGTAAAGCGGCAGGGCGATGATCTCTGAGACCTGCGCCGCCGCCATTTCCCGAAGCGCTTCTTCGGCAAACGGGCGCCAGTACCGCATGCAGGGGCGAACCAGAAAGTCGCCATCGGCGCGCAGGGCCAGTTCAAGTGCTGCGGCCTGCTCTTCGGTTTTGGCGCGGATGGGAGAGCCGCCGCCGATGCGCCGGTAGTTGGCCATGCTCTTGGGGGCGCGGCGATAGGCAATGATGCGGGCAATGGTTGTTTGCAAAAACGCCGGGCCCAAGCGGATGATCTGTCGGTCGGAGAACAGGTTGAAGAGGAACGGCCGCACGTCCTCAAGCCGTTCGGGACCCCCCAGGTTCAAGAGTAAAACGCCTGTTTTGTCGTGAGTATTCATGATGTTACTCTACCGGACTTTTTGTCCCCTCGTCAAGAAAATGTAGGCGGCCCCCTTGATTTCCCCTTCTGGCAGTGTCTATAATTGAGACATAGTCATGCGGTATCCTTTTAAAATCAGTCAAAATGTGTGAAGTGAGCACACATTACACCCCGCGACGCTGAACAAGGGGTGCCGAGGCGTGACATCAAGGCAGCGACATAGGGTCGTTACCGCCGTTCTCAGTGGAGGATGTTTATGGAACTGAAAATCGAGGCCAAAAATCTTGACATACGGAAGAGCTGGCAGGAAAAAATCGAGGAAGAACGGGACAAACTTATCCGACATTACGCCAATCTCGTTCTCCACTTGCGCGTGACCATTGAAGCCACCCCTGGGTACAAGGAAGGCGGTTATGAGGTGCGTCTGGTGGCGTCCGTGCCCAACGATACGGTTGCCGTCAAACGTTGGGGCGAGAGTGTTCGCAGTCTGCTGGTTGAGGCCTTTGATGTGCTGGGCGCGCAGTTGAAGGAGATAGTAAAGAAAAAGCAAAACCATAAGACAGCGAAAGTTCAAGGGGCCACGGTGGACGGCAATGCCTCGGGCATCGTCCGCAAGATTGTTCCCGACGAGTCCTATGGGTTTATCGTCACCGACGACAAACTCGATGTATTCTTTCACGCCAACTCCCTCAAAGACATTGCTATGAACGAGCTTGCCGAGGGCGACGAGGTGCTGTTCGCCATGGAAGAAGGCGATAAGGGCCTGCAGGCGACTTGGGTCAAATTGGGCCACGCCTGAGGCGTCGCCGCAACCTTAAGCGCTTGGGGCGTTGGACCCCGGAACGAAGGGTTGCTTGTACACACCCCGCCTTGAGGCGGGGTTTTTTTATGCCCTTCGAACGTGTCTCCTGCCCACGGGGCCAAGGAAGAAAATCCTTGGTTGTCGTCCTGTTGCCGTGTACAAAGGAGGCAACGCATTGCCTGCACAGAGTATCCTGTTTTGATCCTACATGATCAAGATGTTGAGCGGCTGCTGCTGCTTGCCCCGCCTTCCTTTTCTGTCAAGAGAGCCATGACCGCCACGCCCGAGTTGTACCTGATCGACGGCAGCGCCTATATTTACCGCGCCTATCACGCCGTCAAGCCCCTTTCCAATTCGCACGGCCTGCCGACCCATGCGGTGTTTGGGTTCATCGCCATTCTCCGCCGCTTGATAAAAGAGCGCAATCCAAGCTACTTGGCCGTGGCCTTTGACACCAGGGGGCCGGTGTTCCGCCACCAGCTCTACGACAAATACAAGGCTAATCGTCCGCCTATGCCGGAGGATCTGGCGCAGCAGATCCCCTACATCCGAAAAATGGTCGAGGCCTATCGCATTCTCAGTCTGGAGCAGGGGGATCAGGAAGCTGACGATCTTATCGCCACCGTCGCCACCAGGATGTCTGCGCAGGGCTGTCGGGTGGTGGTTGTTTCCGGCGACAAGGACCTGCTGCAACTGGTGGCGCCCAACGTTACCCTCTGGGATCCGATGAACGACCGGGTGTTGGACGAGGCGGCGGTGGAGACCAAGTACGGCCTCCCGCCTTCGCTGCTGCTCGACTATTTTGCCCTGACCGGCGACAGTTCCGACAATATTCCCGGCGTGCCTGGCGTCGGGCCCAAGTCGGCGCAGAAGCTGATCGCTGAGCATCGCACCCTGGAAGGACTCTATCAGGCGATTGACGGCTTAAAGGCGTCCAAAATAGTGCAGCAGATCAAAGAACACCGAGACGAAGCCTTCCTCTCGCGCGACCTAGTGCGGCTCAACACCGAGGCTGAAGCCCCCCTAGACATTGAACAGTATCGCATGGTCGAGCCCGACGCGGAGACTCTGCGCGCCCTGTTGACCGAATTGGAATTTTACTCTTTGCTCAAGGAAGAGACCAAGGCGGTTAAAATTGAGACCGGCCGTTTTCATTTGGTGCAACAGCTCGATGCGCTGGCCGCGGTGGTGGAACGCCTAGCCGCGTCTCCGTTGCTAGCCGTTGACACCGAGACCGATTCCCTGGATACGTTGAGCGCGCGTCTGGTGGGGGTGTCGTTGTGCAGCGAGGACGGCGAGGCCTGGTACCTGCCCTGTGGGCACCGTGACGAAGAGGGCAACCTGATTGCAGGCCAGTTGCCGTTAAAACCGCTTGTCGAAGGGTTGCGACCGGTGCTGGAAAATTCCAATATCACCAAAATCGGCCATAATCTCAAATTTGATCTTGCCGTCTTTGCGGCCCCCCACAACGGCGGTCTGCAACTGGTCGGGCCGCTGCACGACACCATGGTCGGAGCCTGGTTGCTTGACCCGGATAGACGAACCTATAAGCTCGACGATCTCTGCCGGGAAATCAACCTGCAAATGACCAGTTTTGCCGAGGTGACCAATAACGACAAAAGCGATGACGCTTTTTGTCGGACGGGCCTGGAAGCCGCCAAAAATTACAGCTGCGAAGATGTGTTCGGGGCTTTGCAATTGTACCGGGAGCAACTGCCGCACTTGGAGCAGGCCCACCTAACAAACCTACTCTCGGAGGTCGAGGGGCCGTTGATTCCGGTGCTGGCCGCCATGGAGCGGGAGGGCGTCCGGGTTGACGCCGACCGGTTACATGCCTTGTCGGTTGAGTTTGGGCAGCGGTTGGACGTCTACGAACAGGAGGTGTATCAAGCCGCCGGCATGGAATTCAACATTAATTCGCCCAAACAGTTGGGGGAAATTCTCTTTGAAACCCTGCAGTTGCCCAAGGGGCGCAAGACCAAAACCGGGTGGTCCACTGACGTCAAAGTTTTGGAAAGCCTGAGTCAAATTCATGAACTTCCGGCGCTTATTCTCCAATACCGCAATCTGGCCAAGCTCAAATCCACGTATGTCGACAGGTTAGCCAGCCTGCGCAACCCCCAAACAGGTCGGGTGCACACTTCGTTCAACCAGTGCGGCACCGCCACCGGCCGGCTGAGTTCAAGCAATCCCAATCTGCAGAATATTCCGATTCGCACCGAAGAGGGACGGCGCATCCGCTCCTCTTTCATCGCCGCCGAGGGGTGCTGTTTGCTCGCCGCCGATTACTCGCAGATCGACCTGCGGGTTTTGGCGCATTATTCCGAGGATCAGGAATTGCTGACCGCCTTCCGCACGGGCCAAGACATCCATCGGCGAACAGCTGCGGAGATTTTTTTTGTTGCTCCCGAATTGGTGACCTCCGATATGCGGCGGGTCGCCAAAACCATTAACTTCGGCATTGTCTACGGCATGTCCAGCTTTGGACTGTCCAGCCAGCTTCATGTCAGCCGCAAAGAGGCGCAGACTTTTATCGACCGCTATTTTGCCCATTTTTCCGGAATTAAGGATTTCATGGAGGCGATTGTCCGCCAGGCGAAGCAGGACGGCTTTGTAACCACCTTGTTGGGTCGTCGGCGACCGCTTGCGGACATCAACAGCGCCAACCGCAATCAACGGGAATTTGCTGAACGAACCGCCATCAACACGCCTATTCAGGGGACCGCCGCCGACATTATCAAGCTGGCCATGTTGCGAGTCCACCAGGAGTTGCTGCAGCGTAGGTTGCGATCACGTATGTTGCTGCAAATACACGACGAATTGGTGCTGGAGGTTCCGAATCTAGAATTGGATGAAGTATCCCGGCTGCTGCAGGAACACATGGAAGCGGCCCTGCCGTTGCGCGTGCCTCTGGTGGTGCATCTGAGCTGCGGTCACAGTCTGGAAAAAGGCGACTGACCTTTTTTCTTTTCTTTTTTCGCAATGATGCGGTATAGACATCGCCGACCTTGTGTTCTCGATCAAGGAAAACGCCAGACTCTTTCCGAAAATCGGAATGATGCGAAGGTGTTTTCCGTTGTGGCGGAATCCGTGCCGTTTTATGTCGGCGATACATCCATACAATGCTGGCGTGTGGCGGAACTGCTTGAAGATTCGATGTTCAAGAAACAGGTTTGGTTTTTGCTAGAGAATAGGCAACAGCCAACTTGGAGGTACGACGATGAGCCCACGCGAAGCTATCCGAATCCTGATGCTCAGCCCAATTTATTTTCGGTTGAGTCCGCTGCAACGCTGGCGGTTGGTGCGCGAGTACTGCCAGCAATTCAACTCCAGCAAAACCTGACGCCGGGCCGAGCGACAGACCGTCATGGCAATCCAGCCGGAGGCTCCTAGCACAAAGGAGCGACGTCATCACGAACGATTTAAACTGCCCGACGAGGCCTTGGTGTTTCTTGGCAAGGACACCGGCGCCATTGTGGACATCAGCCAAGGTGGGCTCGCGGTGCATTTCACCGTTTTTGAAAAAGAGCTTGCCCCGCCCCGAACCCTCGATATTTTTTTCGCCCAAGCGCATTTTTACCTGCCCAACATCCCGGTGCTCCTCGTCAATGAGGTGCAAACCCTGCCCAATTCGCTCTTCAGCACCTTGCGGGTCAAGCGGCTCAGCATGCAATTCGGACCGCTGTCCAACGAGCAACAAACCCTGATCAACGACTTTATCTCCCGCCACAGCGTTGCCGAGCACTGAACACGCTTTTCCTTTTCGGAGAGAAAATGCTATGTTTGATCAGCATTTTCCTCTTCTTCCGCATTGGAGATTCCTATGAAAAAGGTGTTATTTTCCGCCGCCGCGCTCCTGTTGAGCGGCGGCCTGGCGCTGGCAGACGGTGAAATCAGCGTGACCGCACAGGACCAACAGGCGGTAAGCGTCACCATCTACAACAACAATCTTGCCTTGGTGAAGGATCACCGGAAGATATCGTTGCCCCAAGGCCTCCAGGCCCTGGCATTTCGCGAGGTGAGCGCCCAGATCAAGCCGGAAACCGCGTTGATGAACGGCGGCGATCTGCGGGTCCTGGAACAGAATTTTGAATACGATCTGCTGACGCCCCAATCCCTGCTGCGCAGATACGTCGGCCGCGAGGTCACTCTGATCAAGCGTCATCCCACCACCGGAGAAGAGCAATCGACGCAGGCCAAGGTGCTGAGCGCTGGCGACGGCGTGGTGCTGCAGGTGGGCAATCGAATCGAGACCGAAATCACCGGCAGGCTGGTCTATCCGGATGTCCCTACAGCTCTGCGCGACCGGCCGACCCTGACCATGCAGGTGGACAGCAGCAAGGACGGCGTTCGGGACGTGGAGTTGTCCTACCTCACCGGCGGGCTTTCCTGGCAGGCGGATTATGTGGCTGAATTGAATGCAACCGATGATCGGCTCAACCTCAGCGGTTGGGTGACGCTGACCAACGAAAGCGGCGCCCGGTATCCGCAGGCGCGGTTGCAGTTGGTGGCCGGCGACGTCAATGTGGCGCAGCGGGAGATGGAGCCGCGGGCCATGATGAAGCAGGCCATGGCGGTCGGCATGGCGCCGGCTCCAGCGCCGATGGCCCAGGAGTCGATGTTTGAATATCACCTCTACACCCTAGGCCGACCGACCGACATCGGTGAAAATCAGAAAAAACAGGTGGCGCTGCTCGAGGCGGATGGGGTGGCCTGCCGCAAGGAGTTGCTGATTGCGGGGCAGAACCACTATTACAGCGCCCAGGTCGGCGAGATCGGCCGCAAAATGAAGGCCGGCGTGTTTGTCGAACTGAAAAACGACAAAGAATCAGGCTTGGGCCTGCCTCTTCCCGGCGGCGTTGTGCGCGTCTATAAGAAAGACGGCGGCGGCTTTCTTCAGTTTGTCGGGGAAGACAAGGTCGATCACACCCCGGAGAAAGAAGTGGTGCGCCTCCATCTTGGCGACGCCTTTGACGTCACTGCCGACAAACGGCAGACTGATTTCAAAAAGATCAAAGGCAGTGGGCCGTATAATTACGTTTTTGAAAGCGCTTATGAAATTCAGCTGAAAAACGCCAAAAAAGAACAGGTGGTGGTCCGGGTGCAGGAACCGTTGCCCGGCGATTGGGAAATACTCGAAGAGTCTGGGCCGCATCGCAAAGAGTCAGCGCAAAACGCATCCTGGCAGGTCGCTGTGCCGGCCATGGAGAGCGCCAGCCTTACCTATCGGGTGCGGGTGAAATACTGACGGCGGGGTGAACCAACGGTTTGAGCAGGCGGTTATTCCAATTCTAATTCAAAAGTGAACTCATGATCCACGGCCACGCGACGATGGAATGGACTCTTGGTGTATCACATTCCATTGTCCGTAACGAGTCCTCGAGGTGGTCTTCAAGGGC